>JBPCNZ010000090.1:0-48425 GCA_051000755.1 Acidimicrobiales bacterium
CGCCCCAAGAGCCTCATCGAGCTGCTCGCGCAGCGACCGTCCGGCCACACCACTGGTCTACCAACTAGCGCGCGCTCAGTGGTGGACCACCACACTCTCCGCGCGCAACCCACCTGAATGCTTACCACCAAAGAACCCCAACAACCCCTTTACAGCCTCCTCCCCAACGGCCTAAAACCAACCCGAAGCGAACACGATTTCAACCATGAAGGTTGAGGGACTGTCTCATTAACGGTGTAACTGGTTCTTCTCGAATGAGTGAGTCTCAGTTATTTCGTTGAAGAGATTATACGTCCGGGGAATGCGACTGTAAAGGCATTGAGCGCGCCTTTCCATCGGTTCGACCATCGCTGGCGGCCGACGCCGGTCGGGTCCAGGCTCATGATGGCCAGGTACACGCACTTGAGCGCCGCAGGCTCGGTCGGGAAGTGCCCGCGGGCCTTGACGGCCTTGCGGATCCGGGCGTTGACGCTCTCGATCGCGTTCGTGGTGTAGATCACTCGACGGACCTCCTGGTCGAAGCTGAGGAAGGGGACGAACTCCGCCCAGGCGTTCTCCCACAGCCGCACGATCGCCGGGTACTTGGTCTCCCAGACCTCCGCGAGCTCGGCGAGGCGCTCAAGGGCGGCGGCTTCGGTGGGGGCGGTGTAGATCGGTTTGAGGTCCTTGGCGATCGCTGGCCAGTCCCGACGACTTGCGTAGCGGAAGCTGGCCCGGATCAGGTGAACGACACAGGTTTGAACGATGGTCTGGGGCCAGATCGTTGCCACCGCGTCGGCCAGGCCGCTCAGCCCGTCGCAAACCAAGATGCACACGTCCGCCACTGAGAAGGCCCCCGCATCAATCTGGCTATCGGGCTCACCTGCACCAAGGAGAACCGAGCTTTGCCGGGCACCCACCATTCTCACCCCTCGTGGCGGCCACCGGCAATGCCGATCTGGCTATGAGATGCTGCCGTCTGAACTCGCGGCAGCTGAGCCGGTCAGAGCGTGCAGTCAAAGCGGTCGGACGTGTCCCGGAGTGGCAAGAGGGGCCGCGCCATAATGTGCGCGCCGAATCACACTGCGCCGGCTCCTTCCCGCCGCCGCATATCGGCTCATCCGGTCTTCCAAGGGCTCGCAGACACCCGTCGCTTGGTGAGTGGGGTGGCGTCACCAAGTATGATGGGTGCATGACCGGCATTCAGGAGTACGTCGTCTCGTCGTCGGGCCAAATGTCGCTCCCTGCGGCAGCGCGACACAGGTGGGAACTCGACCAGGGAGGGCCCGTCGACGTCTTCGACCTTGGCTTCGGGGTCCTCACGGTTCCTCGAGGCGAGGGCAGGAGGCTGCTGAGCGATCTGCTCAGCCGCGACAAGCACGCCGCACGAGTTCGGGCGCTCGGCGAGGACGCCGATCTCGCCACTACGTGAGCAAGGCGCTGTTGGACGACCACCTCCTCAGAGACCTGCTGGCCGACGAGGTGGGTGACGGGCTCGCCCGGGTACTTGTCGAGCGCGAGCCAGCCACCACCAACCTGTTCCTCTTCCGGCTGTCCAAGAGCGTGGTCTCTGCTCGGGGCGGGAGCCTCACGGGATCATGGCGACCCGAGCAGCGCCGTGAGTTGGGTCGAGTTCTCATGCTGCTGCCGGTATCGGTCGAGGTCGTACCGCTTCGTCAGCTCACCTATCGCATGGCCGAGATCAGCGACGCCCACCGAGTTTCGACCCTCGGCGCAGAGGCCGTCGCTGCTGCCGAGCACCTCGACGCGCCGCTGTATGTCTGGGAGGGCGACGACGGACCGGGGATCCGCTCTGCGATGGCATCGGTTGGAGCCGCTTACATGGCACTCGCACACTGATCCGTCCGACCGCCCGGATCTGTCAACCCCGTCGCACAGATTGTCGTCCCGGAACATCACTCGAGGGACCACGCACCGGCGCTCAGATCGGCACTCAAGTGGGCGTTTAACCGGCGATCGCGGTTGCGGACACTCCTGAGGACGCTCGTTTGGTCACCCGTGTAACCGACGAACTTGCGGTACCAGACTGCGACATAACGTGCGCTCATAATTTCGAGCCGCAGCACCGAGCGACCGGTGCAAAACGGCACGTCCGGTGCGCCCCCGACCCGGCGCGATAGCACCCCTGATCTCACGAGAAAGCAGCTTCAGGTCCTTGCTGAGCACCCCGGACGGTATCGGGGCCGGCGTCCGCCTTGAGGTTCTCTTCTCCTCTCTGTCAGCTGACGTGGGGATCCTGTGGGCGGTGGACCAATCGTTCCGGGCGGACGGCTAAGTGTCGACGGGGAGGACGAGTTGGGGTTGGGGGTAAGGTGGTCGGCGCGGAGGGGCCGTACGGCGGTGCCGATGGCAAAGAACTCGATGATGTGGTCACCCCAGAAGTGGGATTTCTCGATAAGTTGTACTCCGACGATCCCTTCGGCGCCCAAGGCGATCGCTTCGGCTTGCATCCGTTCCATGGCGAGCTCTCGGGCTTCATAGAGGGCTTGGGTGAAGGTGGTCAACTCGGTGTTGCGGGTTGTGGTGGTCGCAGTCTGCGTGAAAGTGCGGTGCGCTACGTGGTAGACGCAGGTGCCCATGACCATGCCGAGCGGGGCGTAACCGGTCTGGACGAGGGTCCAGAAGTCCTGTCCTGAAAGGTCGGACGTGAAGGGCGTGCCGTGGTCGTTGCGCCATGACCTGGGCTCGGTTTCGGCGCTGACGGCGGTACCGATGGCGACGAACTCGGCGGAGTGCTTGCCCCATTCGTAGAAGTTGGCTTCGAGGCGCACCCCGACGATGCCGTCGGCTTCGAGGATGGTCGCCTCCGCTTCCATGCGTTGCATGGCGAGCTCCCTCGCGGAGTACATGGCTTGGGAGAGGTTGGTGAGTTCTTGGTTCTTCCGCCAGGACCTCCCCTGGAGTCCGATGTGGTACACCGAGCTGCCGAAGACAAGGCCTCGGGGACGGAATCCGGCTTGGCGGACGAGCAGGAACTCGTTGACTGACAGGTCGGATGTGAACAGGCCGGTACCGTCTTGAGAGGGTTCGAGCTCTTGTAGTCGGCGCAGGGCGTCGGCGGGGAGACTGCCAGCGGAATCATCGACCTCGGTCACTTCGCTACCTCCGTCGCTCCCCGACCACTCGGTTGGGTCGGGCTCGGGGATCAGCCTCGCATGGCCGAACCGTCGATGCAGCCCACGGAGGACCGAGTCTGGCGATGTCTGCTCAGATGGGGTGTGACCGTTTCCTTGGGTGAGCTGGCCGTCGGGGCGCTACGTGCGCACGAGAACGCCCCGGCCGGACAGGAGCACTCGAGGATTCCGGCCACGGAGAGCAACGCCTCTGGACTTGCCGCTTTGGAGCGGGCCGGGTGGGAGGTCCTCGGGCTGGTTGGTGGAGGCGCCGTCTACCATGTGGGCGTCGTGGGCTGGCCTCAAGGCAATGTTGAGGTCGGCCAGCTCTCCCAGGCCCTGTACGGGGCTCGCCACAAGGCCATAGACACGCTGCGACACGAAGGGTTCCGGCTGGGCGCCGATGGTGTGTTGAAGGTGCAGGTCGATGTTCATTTCCTGCAGGATCAACGCCATCTTCCTCGCTTCGTGGCTACCGGTACCGCCGTGCGACGCCGGGCGGAGGGCGCCACCGAGCGCAGCGCCAACACCGAGGTCTTCGTAACACCGGCAACAGGCATGGAGTTCACTCGGTTGGAGGCGGCCGGCTACCGGCCGGTCGGCCTGGTGCTCGGTAGCTGCGTGTACCACGTGGCGAGGCGCGCACCCTCGCAGGCGGCCGCCTCTATGAACCGGAATGGGGAGATGACCGCCTACACCATGGCGCTTTATGAAGCCAGGGAGCTGGCCATGCAGCGTCTCCAGGCTGAGGCTCGTGACCTCGGTGCCGACGGTGTCGTGGGCGTGGTGACCACGCAGCAGGCACACGTATGGGGTAGCCGTGCCATCGAGTTCTACGCCATGGGGACGGCCGTCCGGGCTGCCCGCTCGGGCCTCCACGCCACCGAGGCAGCCCTGACCGTTCCACTGAACGATCCCGTCATCGTCACCGACCCTGCCGTGATCATCCGACCGCCGACCGAGCCTGGCGACGGGAGCACACCGTGAACGTCGCTCCCATGGACACCAGAATCCTTCTTGGTCAGCGGCAATGATCAAGCGCCGGCCAGAACCTCGCCTGGCGCCAGCCGCGGCGCGGCGCATCCAGGACGCAGCGTCGGCGAAGGTTTGGTCCTCAAGCCTGCCGGCGGGCCAGGAGGCCGCCGTGCGGGCCGTGGGACTGGGTCCGGCCGGTGTTGTTACCGCCAGTGTCCTCTCATGGCCGTTCCCCTACCGCTACCCTCAAGCGCTCGTAGGAAGAGGACGGATACAGACCGGGTTCCCGGGACCTTCCGGCCTCGCCCCGCAAGTCCCGGACGACTCACTGTCCGCCAAGCGCGCCGGCGGATTCCTTCGGGACTACGAGACGAACACGACCGGCGGGCTGCTGGGGGGAATGGGATTCAGCTGGCAGCGCGTCGTCTATGAGTACCAACAACACCAGTTGTTCGACGCAGTCATCGACCAGCTGCGCAGCGAGGCCGAGGGTCTCGCCGCCCACGGGATCATGGCCGTCAAGGTCGAATGGGTTCGGCGACCGCGGCTCGACTACCGCGAGCTACACGTGACCGAGGTCAAAGCGACCGGTGTCGCCGTCAGGTCCGGCGCCACACGTCCACCTACTCCCATATTCACGGCTACCGCCTCGGGAGCCGAAATGGCACAGCTGCTTCGAACGGGCCTGGCGCCATCCGAAGCAGTCGCCGGCATCGGGGTGGTGCGCGCCGACCTCGGCAAGTCCGGCCGGGCCCAACTACGCTCACTCGGCAGCGGCGAAGTCGAGCAGTACTCCGAGGCGGTACAGAAGAGTCTCTCCATCGCCTTCAAAGACATCGAGCGACGAGCGAGCCCTCACGGTGACCTCGTCGTTGGCTGCGAACCCCACATCAGCTTCGAACGAATTGTCGGGGCGGGAGTGCAAACCTGCACCTGGGTAACAGGGACCGCAGTTCGCCATTTCGCCGCCCCCGAAGAACAAAACCCGATACAGATCATGCCGCTGCGCTGACCGAGATGGGCGGCCGAGGCTTCGCTTGCCTTGACTCGCGACCGGCAATCGGAAACGGAGCGGACCTCAACGGGCGGGGTCCGGTCACTGCATTCTCTCCTGAAGGGCCAGCCGGACCTCCATGCTCCGCTGCGCCTCTGCCGTCAGCGAAGCGGCAAGAAGATCGAGCCAGCCATCCAACGTCACCTCAGTCGAGCGGATGCAGACTCCCCGCACCATCTGGTCGACCCACGCAACCGACCTTGACCGCTCGGTTTCAATCCGAAACCGGCCCGGACCCAGATCGACCACCAGCGAGCTGACATGACGTCGAGCTGCCCAACCAGCCGACCGCACCTCAACCTGCCCAGGCAGCGCCCGACTGAGTCGCTCCGCCAACCCATCCACTAGGTCCGTGTTATCCAAGCCGCGCCGAAGGAGCTCAGCGGACACGGCGAAACCCATCCCGTCGCTCACCCAACCGAGCATACGATCCGGCGGGTCCTCCCTCCCGCAAGTCCGAGCTGCTGGGCTTGAAGCGGATTCGGCGATCCGAAGTCCCCAGCGCGCCACAGAACTCCGCGCCATAACGACGACGGTCAGCCAGTTGCGGCCGTGCCAGATCGGCACCTCTGGTGCTCTCAGAGTGCCTCAGAACGCCGATGCCGAACGTTCTCTCGTCGCTGTCCCTGATGGCCGGGACTAGGACGAGAGGGTGCTGGACGCCGGGTCGTCGTCCTCGTCGAAGAAGTCCGGGTGGAGGATCACCTCCTCCTCGATCCGCTCCCGAACCTAAAGGCCGAGCCGAAAGTCGCGGAGCAGCTCGCAAAGGCGCTCACCGTCGATCAGCTCAACTGGCCGCGCACCATCACGACGAGATGAGGACCCTTCCTGGCTCTCCCTCGTGGCGATCTCCTCCCACGCTCCTCCCAATCGTCTCCCAAAAACAGCGGCAAATGGCGGTATCGGACGGGTCTGGGCGGTCAAACGAGGAAGGCCCTGACCTGCACGAATGCGCTGGTCAGGGCCTGTTTTCCGCTGGTGCCCCCGGCAGGATTCGAACCTGCGCACCCGGCTCCGGAGGCCGGTGCTCTATCCCCTGAGCTACGAGGGCCCTTGTGCTGCGGGGCGAACTGGCCTGGGATGCCAGGCCCGTCACCTTAGCCGCCGAGCCTCGATCCTCGGGCGCCGGTCCGAGACCAGCCCCGTCGCCGTCCGCCGGCGGCGGCCCACTAGCCGCCGGTTGCCGGTCTGGGGCACCAGTTGCGGTGGAGTGTCGCTGAGCGCCGGATTTCGGAGCGGTGACACACACCGTCGATAGACGACACACCGCCGACCGGACCTGGCCCCCGGCCACTGCCGGCGACCCGGCCCACCCGCGTCCCGCCGCCCCGCCGCGCCGCCGAGCAGCCCGTTCCGCCCCGAGCAGCCCGCCCCGCCCCAGCAGCCCGAGCGGTCCACCCGGGGAACGCTCCCACGGGTCGCCTACATTGGGTCCGTGGTCCAGCGGTCGACGGCGAGGCGGGTCCTGGTGATCGACGACGATGCGGTCATCGTGCAGCTTCTGCGCGTCAACTTCGAGATGGACGACTACGAGGTGGTCACCGCCCTCGACGGCCCGACCGGTCTGGTGATGGCGATCGAGTCCCCGCCCGACGTCATCCTGCTCGACGTGATGATGCCCGAGATGGACGGCCTGGAGGTGGCCCGGCGGTTGCGGGGCCACGAGGCCACCGCCACCGTGCCCATCGTGTTCCTGTCGGCCAAGGCCCAGGCCAACGACGTGGCCGCCGGCGAGGCCTTCGGCGATGCCTACGTCACCAAGCCGTTCGATCCTCTCGACCTGCTCGAGGAAGTCGCCAGCCTGCTGTCCGAGCGCGATACGTGACCGCCGAGCGCTCTCTGGTCGCCTCCCCCGATGCCGCCGTCGCCCCCTCACTCCTTCCTGACGGGGCCGCCTTCGGGGCTGACGGGCGTCTGTCTATTGCCGGGGTCGACATGCTGGAGCTGTGCCGGGAGTTCGGTACGCCGGTGTTCGTCTACGACGAGGACCATCTGCGCCGCCGGTGCCGGGAGGCGGTCACCGCATGGGGTGACGGGGTGGCGTATGCATCCAAGGCGTTCCTCTGTACCGCCATGGCCCGCCTGGCGGTGGAGGAGGGCCTGTCGATCGACGTTTCGACCGGTGGCGAGCTGCACGTGGCGTTGGCCGCCGGGGTGCCGGGGGAGCGCCTGGTGCTGCATGGCAACAACAAGTCCGAGGCCGAGTTGACCCGGGCCATCGAGGTCGGGGTCGGCCGGATCGTGGTCGACTCGTTCGACGAACTGGACCGCCTCGAGCGCCTGGCCCCGCCCATGGGGGTCCGGCCCGACGTCCTGATCCGGGTCACGCCGGGGGTGGAGGCCCACACCCACGAGTACGTGCGGACCGGCCAGGACGACTCGAAGTTCGGTTTCGGCCTGGCGTCGGGCGCGGCCGCCGACGTCGCTGCCCGGCTGGCGTCGCCGTCAAGCGCTGTCCGCCTCGTCGGGATCCACGCCCACATCGGTTCGCAGATCTTCGAGCCCGAGTTCTTCGCCCTGGCCCTTGGGGTGATCGCCCCGCTGGTTACCGAGCTCCGGCTTCGGGAACTGTGCATCGGAGGCGGTCTGGGCGTGGGATACGTCGCCGGCGAGCCGACCCCGTCGATGGGTGAGTGGGCCCGGCGGGTCCGTGCCGCGGCGCTCGATGCCGGTCTGGACCCGTCGGTCCGGCTCACCGCCGAGCCCGGTCGCTCGATCGTGGCCAGCGCCGCCGTCACCTGCTACACGGTGGGGACCATCAAGGCCATCCCCGGGGTGCGCACCTATGTCAGTGTGGACGGCGGGATGAGCGACAATCCCCGCCCGGTGCTGTATGGGAGCGGCTACGAGGCGTTTCTGGCGCGCCACGGCAGGGCCGCCCGGCCGTTCGTGGCCACCGTGGTCGGCAAGCACTGCGAGTCCGGTGACGTCATCGTGCGCGACGCCCACCTGCCGGCGTCGGTGGCCGTCGGCGACGTGCTCGTTACGCCAGTCACCGGCGCCTATGGCCACTCGATGGCCTCCAACTACAACAAGGTGCCCCGTCCCCCCGTGGTCTTCGTCAGCGAGGGACGGACCCGGGTGGTGGTCCGCCGGGAGAGTTACGACGACCTGGTGGTTCAGGACGTCGACGAGCCTTTCGGAGGACCGTCAACGCCGCTCTGACCGGGGGCCGGGACGGACGGCCCGATGGCGCCGGGTACCCTCTCGGTCATGGAGACCAAGGCGTTGCGGGTGGGTCTGCTCGGCTGCGGGAACGTCGGCGGGGCGCTCGCCCGCCTCATCGTCGAGGACGCCGAGCGGATAGCCACCAAGACCGGCCAGCGCCTCGAGTTGGGGGCGGTCGCCGTGCGCAGCCGGGCCCGCGAACGTGAGGTCGTCGTGCCCGACGAACTGCTCACCACCGACGCTCACACCGTCGTCGCCAACCCCGGCATCGACGTGGTCGTCGAGGTCATCGGCGGCATCGAGCCGGCTCGGAGCCTGATCCTCGAGGCACTCAAGGCGGGAAAGCCGGTGGTGACCGCCAACAAGGAGCTGCTGGCCAACTGTGGCCCGGAACTGTTCGAGGCGGCCGCCATCGCCGGTGTCGATCTACTCTTCGAGGCGGCCGTGGCCGGCGCCATCCCGCTCATCCGCCCCTTGCGCGAGTCCCTGGCCGGCGAACGCATCCACCGTGTCATGGGCATCGTCAACGGTACGACGAACTTCATTCTCAGCCGCATGGCCGACGATTCGTCCGTCTCCTACCACGACGCCCTGGCCGAGGCGCAGAGCCTCGGATACGCCGAGCGGGACCCAACCGCCGACGTGGAGGGCTTCGACGCCGCGGCCAAGGCGGCCATCTTGGCCAATGTGGCCTTCGGGGCCCGGGTGGTGGCCGGCGACGTCTACCGGGAGGGCATCAGCGACATAACAGCCGCCGACATCGCCGTGGCCAAGCGGCTGGGGTTCGTGATCAAGCTCCTGGCCCTGGTCCAACACGACGACGGTCCCGAACCGACCATCGCGGTGCGGGTCCACCCGGCCATGGTCCGAGCGGACCACCCTCTGGCCTCGGTTCGTGACTCGTTCAATGCCGTGTTCATCGAGGGCGCCGCCGTGGGTGAACTGATGCTCCTCGGGCGCGGGGCCGGTGGGATGCCCACCGCCAGCGCCGTGCTCGGCGATCTGCTTGACGCCGCCCACAACCTGACGACCGGGGGTGCCGGCCGCAGCCTGGCCCTGCGCGAGGTACCGTTGAAGCCCATCGACGAGCTCAGCTCGCCGTACTACCTGACGGTGTCGGTGACGGACCGCCCCGGTGTCCTCCACGCCGTCGCTGGTGTCCTCGGCCGCCACCAGGTCTCGGTCCGGTCCATGGAGCAGGAGCGCACCGGGGCCGACGGGGGTGCCCGCCTGGTGTTCATCACCCACCCGGCCCTGGAGCGCGATGTGCAGGGTTGCCTCCACGAGTTGCGGGGCCTCGATGTCGTCGACCGGGTCGGAGGGGTCATCCGGGTGGTCGACGGCGGATGACCAGGCGCTGGCCAGGTGTGATCGAGGCGTACCGGGCCCTCCTGCCGGTCACCGCCGACACCCCCGTCGTCACCCTGCTCGAGGGGGGCACGCCTCTGCTCGAGGCACCGAGGCTCTCCGAGCGGGTCGGGGCCCGGGTGCTGTTGAAGGTGGAGGGGGCCAACCCGACTGGCTCGTTCAAGGACAGAGGCATGACCCTGGCCATCACCAAGGCCCTCGAGGAGGGTTCGAAGGCGGTGATCTGTTCGTCCACGGGCAACACCTCGGCGTCGGCCGCGGCCTACGCCGCCCGGGCCGGGCTGAGGTGCGCGGTCCTCATCCCCGACGGCTACATCGCCTTGGGCAAGTTGGCCCAGGCCCTGATCCACGGGGCCCAGGTCCTGCAGATCGCGGCCAACTTCGATGTGGCGCTCGACATCGTGCGGGAGCTGGGGCACAACGGTGAGGTGACGGTGGTCAACTCGGTCAACCCCTACCGGATCGAGGGCCAGAAGACGGGGTCGTTCGAGATCGTCGACGAGTTGGGCGACGCCCCCGACCTCCATTGCATCCCGGTGGGCAACGCCGGCAACATCACCGCCTACTGGAAGGGCTACCGGGAATACCAGGATCTGGGCCGGATCACCCACCTGCCCCGGATGTTCGGGTTTCAGGCCGCCGGCGCCGCTCCCATCGTCGCCGGTCACCCCATCGACGACCCCGACACGGTCGCCACGGCCATTCGCATCGGGCGCCCGGCGTCGTGGTATGGGGCGACGGCGGCGGCCAGCGAGTCGGGCGGTGCCATCGCCGCCGTGACCGACGAGGAGATCCTCGCCGCCTACCGCTACCTGGCGGCGGAGGAATCGGTGTTCTGCGAGCCGGCATCGGCCGCGTCGGTGGCCGGTCTGCTCTCTGTCGGGGCGCCCGAGGGCTCGACGGTGGTGTGTGTCCTCACCGGGCATGGCCTGAAGGATCCCGACATCGCCATCAGCCAGATCGCCGTCCCCACCAAGGTGGCGGCCGAGACGGCCTCGGTCAGGGCCGCCCTCGGCCTCTGAGGTGACCGAGCGATCTGGCAGGTGACCTGGCACGGTCCTGCCGCGGTGGCTACCATGACGCCCGTCGCCGCTCGTCGTCAGAGCGGGGTGGTTCCGATCCACTGCGGGACACCGGGAGCGGGCCTACCTTCTGCCCGCTCCTCTCCTCGTCCCACCGGCCCGTCTTGGCGGTCGTGCGAGGGGCGCCGGTCGCGACCCGATCCTTTTCCCTTCCCCCTGAGGGCCTGTGCCAGAACTACGTGGTGACAACGAGACGTCGGCGGCACGGGTGCGGACCACACGGTTCCGGCGTCGGCCCTGAGCGAACCAACAGACGAACGAGGTAGTCCATGAGCGACCCGCAGCTCGAGCGCTCGGTCCTGGAGAGCAAGGACCGCGAAGAGCTCTTCGCCATAGCCGAGGCGCTGGGCGCCCGGCCGACGAGCCGAGCCAAGAAGTCCGATCTGGTCACCCAGATCCTGCGCGCCACCGGCGTCGAGGAGAGCCCGGCCGAGGAGGCCGACAAGCCTCGCCGGACGCGGGCCCGCAAGGCGGCCGGCCCCCCGGCGGAGGCGGCCCCGGCGGCGGGAGCGTCCGAGGAGCCCTCCACCGGCGGCGACGGCCAGGCCGGCGAGCCGGTCGAGACGGCCGGGGCGGCACCGGACGCGCCGAGCGCGAGCGAGACGTCGGCACCGGACGCGGCCGCGACTTCGGCGGCCACGTCGGCACCGACCGGCTCCTTGGCGCCCGCCGCGGGTCAGGAGTCCGGGGCCGATGTCCCGGATCAGAACGGGCCCGGCCAGAACGGCCAGGGCCGCAGCGGAGGCGAGGGCGGCACCAGCGAGCAGGGCCGCACCGGCGAGCAGGGCCGCACCGGCGAGCAGGGCCGCACCAGCGAGCAGGGCCGCACCAGCGAGCAGGGCCGCACCGGCCGGGGTCAGGGTGGCCCGGTCCGGGGGCAGGGCGGAGGCAGCCAGGGCCCGACCAACGGCGCTCCCCAGAACCCGGCCCAGGCCGGCAGCGGCGGCGGGCCCGGGGGCACCAAGCAGGCTGACAACGGCCAGGATCGCGCCGGTGGCCGCCCCGACGGCGAGCCCGGCAACCGCCGCAACCGCCGGCGCCGAGGTCGGGATCGAGCGGATCGGGGCGGCGAGCGGGAGCTGCAGGGGGCGGCGAGCGAACCCCAGTTCACCGGTGAGCCCACCGAGGTGAAAGGCCTCCTTGACCTGCGCGAGGAGGGATACGGGTTCCTGCGAGCCGACGGCTATCTGGCGGGCCCCGACGATGCGTACGTGTCGATCAGCCAGGTCCGCCGTTTCGCCCTGCGTCGGGGGGACATGGTGGAGGGCACCGCCCGCCCGGCCGGCAGCAACGAGAAGTATCCGGCCCTGGCCGGCATCGACAAGGTTAGCGACCAGAGCCCCGAGGAAGCCCAGAACCGGGTGCGCTTCGAGTCGCTGACCCCCTTGTTCCCCGACGCCAAGCTCGCCCTCGAGGTTCCCGGCGACGCCGCCAACCTGACGGCGCGGATCGTCGACCTGATCTCACCGATCGGCAAGGGCCAGCGGGGCCTCATCGTCTCGCCCCCCAAGGCCGGCAAGACGACGGTGCTCAAGCAGATCGCCCACTCCATCGAGGCCAACAACCCCAACGTCCACCTCATGGTGCTCCTCGTCGACGAACGCCCCGAAGAGGTGACCGACATGCTCCGCTCGGTCAAGGGTGAGGTCGTGGCCTCCACCTTCGACCGGCCCGCCGAGGAGCACACCCAGGTGGCGGAGCTGGTCATCGAGCGGGCCAAGCGTCTGGTGGAGTTGGGCCGTGACGTCGTGATTGTCCTCGACGGCATCACCCGCCTGGCCCGGGCCTACAACCTGGCTCAACCGGCGACCGGGAGGGTCATGTCGGGCGGGATCGACACCGGCGCGCTCTACCCACCCAAGAAGTTCTTCGGGGCGGCGCGGAATATCGAAGAGGGAGGATCGTTGACGATCCTTGCCACCGCTCTGGTGGAGACAGGGAGTCGGATGGACGAGGTCATCTTCGAGGAGTTCAAGGGCACCGGTAACATGGAGTTGAAGCTGGACCGCAGGTTGGCCGAGCGCCGGATCTACCCGGCGATCGACGTCAACGGGTCCTCGACCCGCCACGAGGAGCTGCTCTTCGACCGCAAGCAACTCGAGCAGGTGTGGAAGTTGCGTCGGGTCCTCGGCGCCCTGGCGTCCGAAGGCACCAACGCCGCCAGCCTGGAGCTGCTGATGGAAAAGATCCGACAGACCAAGAGCAACGACGAGTTCCTGGCGGAGATCGCCAAGAACCCGGCCCCCGCCGTCTGATTTCTCTGCGGCTCGAAAGGAGCACCATGAAGTCCGATATCCATCCCACCTACACGACAGCGACCGTGACCTGCTCGTGCGGCACCACCTTCACCACCCGCTCGACCAAGGACAACCTGCACACGGAGCTGTGCAGCGCCTGCCATCCCTTCTACACCGGCAAGCAGAAGCTGGTCGACACCGGTGGCCGGGTGGAGCGCTTCGAGCGTCGTTACGGTCGCCGGGGCCCCAAGTCCTGAGCTCGTAGCGGTGAGCTCCCTGGATCCCGGGCAGCGCCGTTCGCTGCTCGGGGTCGAGGCGACGGCGCTGGTCCGCGCCCGATGGCCGGGAGCGGCAACCGGTGACGTCGGGTCCTTCGCCGGCGGTGTCACCCTGCTCGAAGCGGGCACCGGGCGGGGATGGGTGCTCTACGACGGCGAGTCGGCGATGAGCCTGGGGGCTGCTCTGGGGTGGGCCGAAGACCACCAGGTGGGGGAGTTGCACGTCCTGATGGATCTCACCAGGGGGACGGAGAAGGGGGATCAGGGGAATGGCGTCGCCGCCGAGGTGATGGCCCGCCGGGCGCAGACGTTCCGCGGCCAGCCCGTGGTCTGGTCCGTGGCGGGACGGGAGCTGCAGCAGGTCCGCCCCGCCGAGGTGGCTGACCCGGCCCGCGCCGCGGCTCTGCCGGTCGACGCTCCCCGTTGGGAGGCGGTGCTGGACGCGCACGGCGTCCAACCGGTGATCGAGCACGGTGCCCTGCGGGGCGACGTGCTCGGGCTCGAGGTGGTCCGCCTGGTCGACGACGATGGGCAGGGGTGGCGACTGGCTGTCGGTGTCGGTGACCACGATCGTGAAGCTCGCAGAGAGATGGCCCCCGGCGAGGATCCGTTCGCCGCCCTGGATCAGGTCGTGGCCCTGGTCCGGACGTGGCGGTCGCCCGGTGCCCGCCTGCACCCGGCCAACACCCTGGCCTCGGAGCGGTGGCTGCGATCCATCGTGACATCCCGACCTGTCCTGGCCGGGGCCGCCGATCTGGTACCGCTGGCCCCACCGGTGGAGCGCACCGACCTCCGCCACCGTTCCCCGGCGCCGGCGGCCGGGACGGACCTCGATGGCCGCCCCGTGGTCGTGGTCTGCTCCACCGGCGTCGACATCGACCTGGTGCCAGCGGCCGCCGACAGCCGGCTCCTCGACGGGCGGGCCGCCCGCTTGGTGATCGTGGTGCCCGAGGGAGACGTCCACCCGCTGACCAGGCGGCTGGCGGCCCGTCTCGAGGATCCGGCGTCCATCGTCACCGTCCCCCGGGACTGGCGGGCGCTCCTGTGGGCGCCGGCCTCCTGAGCCGGGCGCCCACCTTGGATGCTCAGGTGCTGCCGGCGGCACTGGGCCGCAGTGAGTCCCGTCGGAACAGGTAGGCGGCCAGGGCCCCCAGCACCACCGTCCACACCGCCAGGATGGCGACACCCTCGACGCCTGGCCACCCGCCGCCCAGGACGACCCTCCGGCCGGCGTCGGCGGCCCAGTAGGTGGGCAGCACCTTCATCACGTCCTGCATGGCGTTGGGAAAGGCGTCGGCCGGGTACCACAGACCCCCGAAGAGGGCCAAGAGAGCCGAGCCCACCCCGAAGACAGCTTGGAGTGCCTGGGGGCGGGCCATGTAGCCGATGGCCACGCCGAGGGCGGCGACAGGCAGCAGGGCGACCAGCACCGCGATTCCGGTGCCGACCCACACCGCGGCGCTGAGGTGAATGTTCTTGACGAGGCCGCCGGCCAGGAAGACCAGCACCACGCCGGGAAGGGCCGTCAGATAGGAGACGATGACCTTGGCGACGATGTAGTCCCGATTGCCGAGCCCGGCGACCCGCAATTGGCGAGGCCACCCGATGGACCGCTCACCGGCGATGATGCCCCCTCCCGTGAACAGGGCGTTCATGGCCCCGTAGGTCGCCATGCTCACCATGATGTAGGGCGCCACCTGCAGGCCGCCGAGCTTGCTGGTCTGATGGCCCGCAGAGAAGGCGAGGAAGAACAGCACCGGGAGCAAAGCGGCGAAGATGAGGGTGCGGCGATTGCGCCTGGCCCTGCGCAACTCGAGGCGGATGAGGGCGAGGTTCATGACAGGACCTCCGGGTTGAGAGAGAGAAGCGGGGTGCCGGTGGTGGCGGGGACGGCTGGGTCATCGGTGAGGGCGAGGAAGGCGTCCTCCAGACCGGCGGACACGATCTCGATGTCGTGGGCGTCGGGGTGCTCGGCGAGCAGAGCCCTCAGGGCCCGGTCGGAGTCGGTGCAGCGCAGGGCCACGGCGTCGGTCCGCATCTGGACCTCGGCGACGCCCGGCAGGGCTTCCAGGTCGGTTTCCCGTGCGCCGGGCACCACCGCCCTGATGGTGCGCCCCCCTACCGCCGCCTTGATCTCCGCCGTCGAGCCGTCGGCCACGATCCGACCGTGGGCCATGAGCACGACCCGGTCGGCGTAGGCGTCGGCCTCCTCCAGGTAGTGGGTGGCGAACACGACGGTGCGGCCCCGGTCGGTCCAGGTGCGCATGGCCGACCAGAACGCCCGCCGGGTGGCGACGTCCATGGCCACGGTCGGCTCGTCGAGGATCAGCAGGTCCGGATTGCCGGCGATGGCCAGGGCGAAGCGGACCCGCTGGGTCTGTCCGCCGGAGAGGCGGTCGGCCCGCTGGTCGGCGATCTCACCGACCTTGGCCGTGTCGATGACCTCGTCGAGGGGCAGGGGGTGGGGGGAGATGCGCCGCATCACGTCGATCAGCTCCCGGACGGTGACGTAGCCGAGGAGGCCGCCGGTCTGCTGCAGGGCGCCCACCTCGCCGGCCCGACAGGCATCGGCTGGTTTCCGGCCCCAGACCCTCACCGTGCCGCCGTCGGGTGGGGCCAGGCCGAGGATCATGTCGACGGCGGTGGACTTGCCCGCACCGTTGGGGCCGAGCAGGGCGACGACCTCCCCTGCCCGGATGGTCAGATCGATCCCGTCCACGGCCACGATGTGACCGAACCGCTTGCGCAGGCCGCTGAGGACCAGAGCTGGGGTGTTCGTTCGTTGGCTCACCCTTCCACCATGACCGGAGTGGGGCCGAGCCGCCAGGGTGCGCCGTCATCGATCTGCGATGACAAATGTCATGAGGGTCCCCCCGGTACGATGGAAGAGGTGCTCGAACGACTCGCCGAACTCGATGACGAGTACGAGCACGTTCTGAGCGAGCTCTCCGACCCCGAGGTCGTCACCGACCAGCGGCGCCTCCGGGACGTGTCGCGAAGACACAAGCAGCTGGAGCCCGTCGTCCTCGCCTATCGGGAGCTGCAGGCCGCCACCGAAGACGGCGGCGTGGCCCGGGAGATGCTGATCGACGCCACCGGGGCCGACCGCGACATGCTGCGGGCCGAGTTGGACAAGGCGGAGACGCGCTCGGCGCAGCTCTCCGACGAGATCAAGGTGCTGCTGTTGCCGGCCGATCCCAACGACGGCAAGAACACCATCATCGAGATCCGGGGCGCCGAGGGCGGTGAGGAGGCCAACCTCTTCGCCAAGGACCTCCACGACATGTACGTCCGCTACGCCGAACGCCAGACGCTGAAGGTGGAGACCATCTCGGCCGACCCGTCGGACATGGGAGGCTGGAACCAGGTCACGTTCATGGTCAAGGGCGCTGCCGCGTGGGCCCACCTCAAGTACGAGGGCGGCGTCCACCGGGTCCAGCGGGTCCCTATCACCGAGTCGCAGGGCCGGGTGCACACGTCGTCGGCCACCGTCACCGTCCTGCCGGAGGCGGAGGACATCGACGTGCAGATCGAGGACAAGGACCTAAAGGTCGACGTCTACCGCTCCACCGGCCCGGGTGGCCAGTCGGTGAACACCACCGACTCAGCCGTGCGCATCACCCACCTGCCGACCGGGGTGGTGGTGGCCATGCAGGACGAGAAGAGCCAGATCCAGAACCGGGCCAAGGCCATGGTGGTCCTGCGAGCCCGGCTGCTCAAGGCGGAGCAGGACCGCCAGGCGGCGGAGCTGTCCGACGTGCGCCGGACCCAGGTCGGTGGCGGGGGACGGTCGGAAAAGATCCGCACCTACAACTACAAGGAGAACCGGGTCACCGACCACCGGATCGGCCTGACCCTCTACAAGCTGGACAAGATCCTCATGGGCGAGCTCGATGATGTCGTCGATGCCCTGCGGGGCACGGAACGCACCCGTCAGTTGGCCGGCCAGGACGGTCTGGTCTGAGCGGCCAAGCGGGACCCGTCACCTGGCGGTCGCGCCACGCCGAGGCGGAGGCGGCCCTCGGGTCGTCGACCGAGGCCCGCTGGTTGGTCGAGGAGGCGGCCGGCTCGCCGTGGCCCTCCGCCCTCGATGACGCGGTGACCGCGCGGGCCGGCGCCCGGTTCGACTCGTGCCTGGCCCGGAGGGTGGGCGGCGAACCGCTGCAGTACGTCCTTGGCCACTGGCCGTTCCGGAGTCTCGATGTCCTGGTCGACCGGCGCGTCCTCATTCCCCGACCAGAGACCGAGATCACCGTGGAGGTGGCCCTCCGCGAGCTCGACGGCATCCGGGCGGCTTCTGGTCCCGTCTCCACCGTCGTCGATCTGGGGACGGGCTCCGGTGTGATCGCCCTGTCCCTGGCCAAGGAGCGCCCGGACGTGCGGGTGTGGGCGACCGATGCGTCCGCTGACGCGCTCGATGTGGCCCGGGCCAACCTGGCGGGCATGGGCGGCTCGGCTGCGACCAGGATCCTCCTCGTCGAGGGGCGGTGGTGGGCGGCGCTGCCCGACGGGTTTGCCGCCACCATCGACCTCGTCGTGTCCAACCCCCCCTATGTCTCGAGCGCGGAGATGGATCAGCTCGACCCGGTGGTGGCCGACTGGGAACCGGTCGGCGCCTTGTGCGCCGGCGCCACCGGGCTGGAGGACGTCGCCGAGATCGTGGGCGACGCGCCCAGATGGCTGCGGCCCGGCGGCGCCCTCGTCGTGGAGGTCGCCCCTCACCAGGGCCAGCGGGTCGTCGGTCTGGCCCGGGCCGCGGGCCTCGTCGACGCCGAGGTCCGTCCTGACCTCGCCGGGCGGCCGCGGGTTCTCGTGGCCCGGGCCCCGGGGGCCTAGATGCCGGCCGAGGTCGCCGACGTGTCGGGCCAGCGTCCCTCGCCGGTCGCCCTCGAGCGGGGGCTCGCCGTCCTGGCCGCCGGCGCCGTGCTCGGCGTGCCTACCGACACCGTCTACGGGCTGGCGGCCAACCCGTTCCTGCCCGGAGCCACCGAGGCTCTCTTCGCGGTCAAGGGCCGACCCCGATCGGTCGAGCTTCCGGTGCTGGTGGCCGACCAGGCCCAGGCCGCGACCCTCGGCGGGGTCCTGCCGACGGCGGCCATAGCCCTGATGGACCGCTTCTGGCCCGGCGCCCTGACCATCGTGGTGGCCCGCCGCCCGAACCTTGGGCTTCACCTGGGGGGCGATGACGGGACCGTGGGCCTGCGCTGTCCGGCCCACCCGGTACCTCTCGCCCTGTGCCGAAGGGGCGGTCCCATGGCGACGACCAGCGCCAATGCCCACGGCGCGGACCCGGCAACCACCGCGTCGGAGGTGGCACGGCTCCCGGGCGTGACCCTGGTCCTCGACGCCGGTCGGTGCCCGGCCCGGCCGTCCACGGTGGTGGACTGCACGACCGCCCGCACCGTGCCGCTGCGGGAGGGCACGATCCCCTGGTCCGAGATCGAGGCGGCATGCGGACCCCTGCGTCCGCGCCGGCCGTAGACTCGGCGGTCGTGATCGACGACGCCTACCGAGCCGAGGACCCCGAGTTGTTCGACATCGTCGAGCGGGAGCTCGAACGGCAGAACACCACGCTCCAGCTCATAGCCTCGGAGAACTTCACGTCCCGAGCGGTCCTGGCTGCCACCGGCTCGGTGCTCACCAACAAATACTCCGAGGGCTACCCCGGCAAGCGCTACTACGGAGGCAACGCCGTCATCGACGAGGTGGAGGACCTCGCTCGCCGGCGGGTCTGTGAGCTCTTCGGCGCCGAGCATGCCAACGTCCAGCCCCATGCCGGCGCCAACGCCAACATGGCCGCCTACCTGGCCCTTCTCGAACCGGGTGACACCGTGCTCGGCCTGCGCCTCGATCAGGGGGGCCACCTGACCCACGGCTCGCCGGTCAACATCAGCGGGCGCTTCTACAACTTCGTCTCCTATGGCCTGACGGCCAGCGACGAGCGCCTGGACCTCGAGGAGCTGGCCCGCCTGGCCGAGCAGCACCGGCCCAAGTTGATCGTGGCCGGGGCGACCGCCTATCCGCGGATCATCGAGCCCGAGCCGATCAGGCGCATCGCCGATTCGGTGGGTGCCCTGTTCCTCTTCGACGCGGCCCACATCGCCGGGCTGATCGCCGGGGGGGCGCACCCCAACCCGGTCGGGATCGCCGATGTCGTCACCTTCACCACCCACAAGACCCTCCGCGGTCCTCGCGGCGGGTGCATCGTCAGCCGGGCCGACCTGGGCCCCAAGATCGACAAGGCCGTGTTCCCCGGACTCCAGGGCGGCCCCCTCGAACACGTCATCGCGGCCAAGGCGGTGGCCTTCCGGGAGGCGGCCCGACCGGAGTTCTCGACCTACGCCCACCAGATCGTGGCCAACGCCCGAGCCCTGGCCGAAGCACTCGCCAGCGAGGGCCTGCGCATCGTCTCGGGCGGCACCGACAACCACCTGATGCTGGTCGACCTGCAACCCTTTGACCCCGACATGACGGGCAAGGTGGCCCAGCAGGCGCTGGATCGGGCGGGGATCACGTTGAACAAGAACCAGGTCCCCGGCGACCCGCGCAGCCCGTTCGTGACGAGCGGCCTGCGCATCGGCACCCCCGCGGTGACGACCACGGGCATGGCCGAGACGGAGATGGCCCAGATCGCCTCGTTGATCGGCCGGGTGCTGCGCCGCCCCGACGACGACCTCGAGCTGGCGACCGTGCGCGACGAGGTCGGGGCCCTGTGCTCGAAGTTCACCCCCTACCCGTGACCGGCCGCGCCGGCGCGTAGGGGCCATCATCAACGAATACCGCGATTATCTGATCGTGGCCGCGACGGCGGCGCTGGTCACGTTCGGCTGCACCTTCCTGGTGCGCCGCCTCGCGGTGCGCTTCGCCGTCATCGTCCAGCCCGACGATCGGCGGGTCCATGAGCGGCCCACGCCCACGGTCGGGGGGGCAGCCATGTTCGCCGGGTTGCTGGTGGCCATGCTGGTGGCATCGCTGCTCCCCGGGTTCCATCCCGTGTTCCGGGGCAACTCCGAACCCATCGGGCTGGTCCTCGGCGCCGCCGTCATCTTCGCCGTCGGCGGGTTCGACGACCTGCGGGAGATGTCTCCCCCGGCGAAGATGTCCGGGCAGGTCCTGGCCGGCACCGTCTTGTACTTCTCGGGCATCACCATGCTCACCTTCCATCTCCCGGTCGTCGGGACCACCCTGGTCCTCTCGCCGGACCTGGCCCCCGTCATGACCGTCTTGTGGGTGGTGGGCATGGCCAACGCCGTCAACTTCATCGACGGCCTCGACGGTCTGGCCGCGGGCATCATCGCCATCGCCGCGATGGCGTTCTTCTTGTACTCCCATCAGCTGGTCAAGGTCGGCACCATCCCGGCCAGCAACTCCGGTCCGCTGGTCGCGGTCGTCGCCCTGGGCCTGTGCCTGGGTTTCCTGCCCCACAACTTTCACCCGGCGAAGATCTTCATGGGCGACGCCGGGGCCATGATGCTCGGCCTGCTCATGGCCGCCTCGACCATCTCGGTGGTGGGCCAGACCGGTGACGGCTTCAGCGGCAAGACCTATTTCTTCTTTGCCCCGATCGTCATCCCGTTCTTCATCCTGGGGATCCCGATGCTCGATACCGCCTTCGCCATCATCCGCCGGGCGGGCCGGCGGGGGAACCTGGCCGCGGCCGACAAGAACCACCTCCATCACCGGTTGATGCGCCTCGGTCACGGCCAGAGACGGTCCGTGTTGATCTTGTGGATCTGGACGGCTCTGCTGTCCGCACTGGTGCTCTACACCCCCTTGACCGGGCAGCCCGTCTCGTGGGGACCCCTCGGCGTCCTCGTGCTCGGCGCGCTGCTCTATACCCTCTTCGCCCCAAGGGGACGCAAGGCGGCCGACCCCTCCGACCTGGCCTCCGCTACGAGCGCCGCGGAGCGGTAATCCGCACCGTCGCAGATTTGCGGTCCGTAGTGCCGTTCTTTAGATTCTGGACGTGCCGCCGAGGGAAAGCGCCAGGTGTGGAGCCTGGGCAGTGGCCCGCGTTCGGGCAGGTGTGCGAGGATGACTCCGTGGTCCCCGAGCGCTCAGGTCGGTCCCAAGGCCACTCCGGTGCAGGGTCCTTCACGTGAGCGACCCGGGATCGGGGCCGGGGATCATGGCCTTCGCAGGTCTGGGGTTGCTCAACGCCGTGTGCCTGTTGGTCGGGATGGGCGTCGGTTGGTTCGTCGACAGCACCGTGGGTACCCTCCCGTTGTTCCTTTTCGTCGGGCTCATCCTCGGCATCGTCGCCGGGGTTGTTGCTACCCGCGCCGAGTTGCGGCGCTTTTGAGTCCAATGCCCACCACCCCCCACCGCTCTGCGAGCGAGGATCTCACGCCGTGATAGCCAATTTTCCCATCACCCAGGTCGACCACATCATGCGGCGGACGCTCTATTCGGCCTTCGGGGCGATCGTCCTGGGCATTACCGCCTCCATTGTTCTGGGCTACCCCCTGGTCGCCCCCGGCCTGGCGCTGGGACTCGGCATGGCCGTGGTCAACCATCGGGTGTTCCAGGGCTCGGCCAAGCGCTTCATCACCGACGAGGGCACCGTGGCCCGCAAGCCGTTCGCCGGCACCGTGTTCATGCGTCTTGGAGCCTGCACGGTCGTCGCCCTGCTGCTGTTGGTGTTCGTGCAGCCCATGGGCTGGGGTGTCATCGGTGCGCTGGCCGTGTTCCAGGCGCTGCTGCTGTTTAACGCTATCGTGTCGCTGATCCGCTACCAGCGGGAGGGGTTGGCCGACGATGCTTGACCGCAGCGTCCTCGCCGGTGTCGACCAGATCAAGGTCGGTGAGCACGTCACCAAGGGGGGACTCAACGTCGACACCGTCGGCACCACAGTGGCGGCCGTCGTCGTGGTGCTGGGTCTAGGCTTCTACGTCGCCAGCCGGGCCAGCGTCGGCCGTCCAAGCAAGCTCCAGGTGGCCTGGGAGGGGATCTTCACCTACATCGGGGACCTGGTCGAGCAGAACTTGGGGCCCCAGTACCGAAAGGTGGTACCCCTCGGCGTAACCATGTTCGTGCTGGTGCTGGTGGCCAACTGGATCGAGATCCTCCCCGGCTTGTTCCACAACACCGACTACGCCCCCTCGCCCACCGCTGACGTCAACCTGTGCTATGCCCTGGCCGCAGTGGTCCTGGTCCTGACCAACGTCGCCGCCCTCCGGGCCCGGGGAGTGAAGGGATTCTTCGGCCGTTTCTTCGCCAAGCCCCGCTTCCTGACCCCCATCCGCATGATCGAGGAGATCGCCAACCCGGTCAGCCTCAGCCTCCGGCTCTTCGGCAACCTCTTCGCCGGCGGGATCATGATCCAGCTGCTGATCGCCTTCCCGATCATCGCATTCCCGTTCAGCATCGGCTTCACCGTGGTGTGGAAGCTCTTCGACATGTTCATCGGTGTGGTCCAGGCGTTCATCTTCGCCCTGCTCACCATCCTCTACTACCAATTCGCCGTGGACACCTCCTCCGCCCACTGAGCGGCATCATCGCGCCGCGGCGATCCCGATCACCCCAGATTCGCCCTAGACAGGAGTACCCACAGCCATGGCAGCAGCTAAGACCACCCAGCAGGCAATCGAGCTCGCCGGCGCCTTCACCGGCGGCGGTCTCGCCTTGGGCGGTGGCGCGATCGGTGCCGCCGTAGGTGACGGCCTGGCCGGCAGCCAGACCATCGCCGGCATCGCCCGCCAGCCCGAGGTCCAGGGCCGCCTGTACACGACGATGTTCCTGATCATCGGCCTGGTGGAAGGGATGTACTTCATCAACCTGGCGTTCGCGGCGCTGTTCGTCTTCATCCTCGCCAAGTGAGCCGGGCATGACTCCGCCGTCGGTCATCGGGGCGAACTTCCTCGTCCCCAACTCCAGTTTCCTTGTCGAGCTGGTCGCCTTCCTGATCGTGCTCTATGTCCTGCGCAAGAAGGTCCTCCCCCGGCTGAGCGGGGTCCTCGAGGAGCGCCAGAAGACGATCCAAAAAGGGGTCGAGGACGCCGAGAAGGCCAAGAAGCGGGCCGAGGAGGCCGAGGCCAACTACCGCAAGACCATCGACCAGGCCCGCCAGGAGGCCCGTACCATGGTCGACGAGGCCAACCGGCTGGGCGAGCAGCTCAAGGTCGAGCTGCGCCAGAAGGGCGAGCAGGAGTACGAGCGGATCGTCTCGAGGGCCCAGTCCGACATCGACGCCTCGGCCCGGCGGGCCTCCGAGGAGCTGCGCCAGAACCTGTCCGAGACGGTCATCCTCGTTGTCCGCAAGGTCGTCGGCGAGGGTCTCGACACTGACGCTCACCGCCAGCTCATTGATCGCACCATCTCCGAGGTGGAGCAGGAGGCCTCCTCGACTGAGCGGGTGGGGTCCGACGAGGGAGTGAAGTCGTAAGGTGCGCGAGGGCATTCGCGGGTTCAGCGACGCCGTCATCGAGGACAGCTCCGGTGCTGACGAGCTGAGTGGTCTGGCCGACGAAACAGAAGCCGTGACCCGCCTCGTCGAGGGCAGCCCCGACCTCCGACTCGTTCTCGGCGACCCCGGTCTCCCGGTCCACGTGCGCCGCAGCGTTGTGAGCGACCTGTTCACCTCGCAGGTCAGCGTCGCCTGCGTGCGGTTGCTCACCTATATCATCGAAGCCGACCGCGCCACGGATTTCGACGAGAATCTGGCCTGGCTCACCCGCCGGGTAGCTGCCGCCAGGGATGGTCTGGAGTCCACCAGCGTTGGACCACTCGGCCGCACCGCGGCCGCCGAGCGGGCCGACGGTTACGCCACCGCCATCCTCGGACCGGTCAGGGACAACGAGGGCCTGGGCGATGTCGAGGACGACCTTTTCCGATTCTCGCGTGTCGTCCTCGGTGCCGACGAGCTGCTCGAAGCCCTCAGCGATCCTCGTACCCCGGTGGAGGCGCGGCGCGGCTTGGTGCACGATCTGTTGGCCTCCAAGGCCGCCGAGGCATCCACCCGCCTGGCCACCTATGCCGTGACCGTGGGCCGACCGCGGGACTACGTCACCCTCCTGACCGCTCTGGTCGAGAGGGTCGCAGAGGAATCGCATAGGCGCGTGGCCGAGGTCCGGGCCGCCATCGAGCTGACCGACGAGGAGCAGCAGCGGTTGGGCGCGGCCTTGGGCCGTATCCTCGGCCACGACGTCGACGTGCGGGTGATCGTCGACCGCAGCGTCCTTGGCGGCTTCGTGGCCAGCGTCGGTGATTCGGTGGTGGACGGCAGCGTCCGCCACCGCCTGGAGAAGCTGAGAGAGCGCCTGGCGTTACCGGTGGCCAACATCTGATGAGGGAGCCTTCATGGCAGAGCTGACGATCAACGCTTCGGACATCTCCGAAGCCCTGAAAAACAACATCGAAGACTTCGATCCAGAGGTGTCGCGCGAGCAGGTGGGCCGCATCCGCGACGTCGGTGACGGCATCGCTCACGTGACCGGCCTCGCCGACGCCGCTGTCAATGAGCTGCTCGAGTTCGAGAACGGTCTGGTCGGCCTGGCCCTCAACCTCGACGAGGACTCCATCGGCACCGTCGTCCTCGGTGAGGTGGGCAATCTGGCCGAAGGTCAGATCGTGCGGGCGACCGGGCGCATTCTGTCCGTCCCGGTTGGCGACGCCCTCCTCGGTCGGGTGGTCAACCCCCTCGGCGAGCCCGTCGACGGCCAGGGGTCGCTGGGAGACAGCGTGCAGCGGCGACTCGAGGTCCAGGCTCCGGGCATCATCGACCGCCAGCCGGTCAGTGAACCTCTGCAGACCGGCATCAAGGCCATCGACACCATGACTCCGATCGGTCGGGGCCAGCGCGAGCTGATCATCGGTGACCGCAAGACCGGCAAGACCACAGTGGCCGTCGACACCATCCTCAACCAGGCCGGCCAGGGCGTGAAGTGCATCTACGTGGCGATCGGCCAGAAGGGCTCGACGGTGGCCCAGACGGTGGACACGCTGCGCGACCGCGGAGCTATGGAGTACACCGTCGTGGTGACCGCTCCGGCGTCGGAGCCGGCCCCGTTCAAGTACCTCGCCCCCTACGCCGGGTGCGCCATCGGCCAGCACTGGATGGAGAACGGCGAGCACGCCCTCATCATCTACGACGACCTGTCCAAGCAGGCCGAGGCCTACCGTCAGCTGTCACTTCTGCTCCGCCGCCCGCCGGGCCGCGAGGCATACCCCGGCGACGTGTTCTATCTCCACAGCCGGCTCCTCGAGCGGGCCGCCAAGCTCTCCGACGAGAAGGGCGGGGGTTCGCTGACTGCGTTGCCGATCATCGAGACCAAGGCCGGTGACATCTCGGCGTACATCCCGACGAACGTGATCTCCATCACCGACGGCCAGGTGTTCCTCGAGACCGACCTCTTCTACGCCGGCGTGCGACCGGCCATCAACGTCGGCAACTCGGTTTCCCGTGTGGGTGGGGCGGCCCAGATCAAGGCCATGAAATCGGTGGTGGGCACCCTCAAGACCGACCTGGCCCAGTTCCGGGACCTGGAGTCCTTCGCCACGTTCGGGTCCGAGCTGGACAAGGTGTCCCAGGCCCAGCTCGACCGCGGCTACCGCCTGACCGAGCTGCTCAAGCAACCCCTCAACGCGCCGGTGCCCGTTGAGGAGCAGGTGGTGGTCATCTACGCCGGCACCGAGGGTTACCTCGACGACATCCCCGTGGTCGACGTGAGCCGATTCGAAAGCGAGCTGGTGCAGTACGTCAAGAGCAATCACGAGGGCCTCTTGGACACCATCCGGGAGAAGAAGACCCTGCCCGAGGGCGACGAGCTGAAAGAGGCCGTCGAGGCCTTCCAAAAGCGGTTCTCCCCGGACTCGGACGCCAAGGACTCGGACGCCAAGGACTCGGACGCCTCCGGCGAGTCCACCTCCGAGAGCGAGTAGGAGCGGCCCGGGATGGCTGGAGGCCAGGAACGCATCCTGCGGAGACGCATCCGCAGCATCCAGTCGACGAGGAAGATCACTCGGGCGATGGAGCTCATCGCAGCCTCGCGCATCGTAAGGGCCCAAGAGGCCATCGCTGCGGCCCGGCCTTACGTCGAGAAGATGTCCGAGGTGGTCAGCCATCTCGCCGATACACCCGACGGGCGGGAGCACCCCTTGTTCCGGGAGCCAGAAAACGTCCAAAAGGTTGCCGTCATCGCCATCGCCGGTGACCGGGGGCTCTCGGGCGCCTACAACTCGTCGGTCGTCCGGGCGACCGAGCGCCTCATAGCCGAGCGCAGCGACGCCGGCGCCGAGGCGTCGATCGTGGCCTCAGGCCGAAAGGTCATCAACTACTTCCATTTCCGGGGCCGCGAGCTGACGGCCGGCTTCGTCGGCTTCTCGGAACGACCGACGGCGGCGAACGCCAAAGAGATCGCCGATGCGGTCATGGAGCCGTTCACCGCCGGCGAGCTCGATGAGATCAACCTCGTCTACACCGACTTCATCTCGATCGGTACCCAGCGTGTCATGGTCCGCAAGCTCATCCCCCTCGACCCCGACGAGGCGAAGGGTGGAGGGTCCAGTGACGGCGAGAGCGGCGACTCCTCGGAGGGAGGCGGCTCGTCCGACTCCGAGGGTACGAAAGCCGACTACGAGTTCGAACCCGATCCCGGTGAGATTCTCGACCGGCTGCTGCCGAGCTGGCTGCAGGCAGAGATCCTGGCGGCGCTGCTGTCGGCGTCGGCGTCGGAGTACGCAGCTCGCCAGCGAGCCATGAAGGCAGCCACCGACAACGCCGACGATCTGGTCAAGACGCTCAGTAGGATCATGAACCGGGCCCGCCAGGATGCCATCACCACCGAGATCATGGAGATCGTGGGCGGCGCCGAGGCCCTCCGGGGTGGCGGCGACGACCATGGCGCCGCCAATGAGCACTTTGAGTCGGCCGAATCACGGCCGGCATAACCCCGCTTCGTCCGCCCGAGGAATTCAGGAGTCACCATGAGCACAGCCGTCGAGGAGCCCAACACGGAGGAGACCGCGGAGACCCGCGAGGGACGCGTGGTCGCTGTCGCCGGCCCGGTCGTGGACGTCGAGTTCCCACCAGACTCCCTGCCCGACGTCAACTTCGCGGTCGAGATGGACGTCGAGCTCGAAGAGGATCAGACGACGACGGTCATCGCCGAGGTGGCCCAGCAGATCGGCGACGGCCGGGTCCGCTGCGTCTGCCTGCAGCAGACCGACGGACTGCGGCGGGGGACTGCGGTGCGAAACACGGGTCGGGGCATCACCGTCCCGGTCGGTGAGGCCGTCCTCGGCCACGTGTTCAACGTCAGCGGCAAGCCCCTCGACACCGACAAGGTCGAAGGCATCGAGGACTACTGGGAGATCCACCGACCGGCCCCCGACTTCGACGCTCTCGAACCGCACTCGGACATGCTGGAGACCGGTATCAAGGTCATCGACCTGTTGGAGCCCTACGTGCAGGGCGGAAAGATCGGTCTCTTCGGCGGCGCCGGTGTGGGCAAGACGGTCATCATCTTGGAGCTCATCAACCGGGTGGCCCAGCAGCACGGTGGTGTCTCGGTGTTCGCCGGGGTGGGCGAACGCACCCGGGAAGGCACCGATCTGTGGCTGGAGATGCAGGAGTCCCGCGTCATCGAGAAGGCGGCTCTGGTCTTCGGCCAGATGGACGAACCTCCGGGTGTACGCCTGCGGGTCGCCCTCTCGGCCCTGACCATGGCGGAGTATTTCCGGGACGTCAAGAACCAGGACGTGTTGCTCTTCGTCGACAACATCTTCCGGTTCGTCCAAGCCGGCTCTGAGGTCTCCACCCTGCTCGGACGCATGCCTTCGGCCGTGGGTTACCAGCCCACCCTGGCCGACGAGATGGGTGAGCTCCAGGAGCGCATCACCTCGACCAAAGGCCATTCCATCACCTCCGTGCAGGCGGTCTACGTGCCCGCCGACGACTACACCGACCCGGCACCCTTCACCACCTTCACCCACCTCGACGCCACGACGGAGCTGTCCCGCCAGATCGCCGCCCTCGGGATCTATCCGGCCGTGGACCCCTTGGCGTCCACGTCGAACATCCTGGCTCCCGAGATCGTCGGCGACCGCCACTACCAGGTGGCCCGCCGAGTCCAGGAGGTCCTCCAGCGCAGCAAGGAGCTCCAGGACATCATCGCCATCCTCGGTCTCGACGAGCTCTCCGAGGAGGACCGGATCGCCGTCACCCGGGCCCGCAAGATCCAGCGGTTTCTCTCCCAACCTTTCTTCGTCGCTGAGGTGTTCACCGGTCTGGAAGGCATCTACGTGCCGATCTCGGAGACGATTGAATCGTTCGAGGAACTGGTCAACGGGGACCTCGACGACCTTCCTGAGCAGGCGTTCCTCAATGTCGGCAACGCCGACGGCGCCCGCGAGAAGGCCTCCCAACTGCAGAAGGAAGGCTGAGCGAGCCGTGGCCACAACCAACGTCGAGGTTGTCAGCCCGGACCGGACCCTCTACTCCGGCGAGGCCGAGATGGTGGTCTGCCGGACGGTCGACGGCGAGATTGCTTTCCTGGCCGATCACACACCGCTCATCGGGGCACTCGTGCCGTGTGTGCTGCGAATCGTCCCGGAGAGCGGCGAAGAGGACGTGTTCGCGGTAGGCGGCGGATTCGTCGACGTGGGCGGCAACAAGGTGATCGTCCTGGCCGATCAGGCCCAGGAGTCAGGCGACATCGATGTGGCCGCGGCTCGCTCCGACCTCGAGAAGGCTCAGAGCGGTCAGGAATCCGACAGCGATGACGACGAGGACGACGACAAAGCCGCTACGGCATTGCGGTGGGCCGAAGTGCGTCTTGAGGTAGCTGGCGAGTCGGCGGACACGTCAAGGCCGTGACCGGGGCGGCATGGTCCGCCTGAAATGGCCAACCGCCACCGCTTGGGCGTGGCTGTGGTCATCGACCCGCCGGTAGCCGACGAGATCAACGGCCTGCGCCGGGCCGTGGGCGACGGGGCCCTCGAGCGGATCGCTCCCCATGTGACCCTGGTCCCCCCGGTCAACGTCCCCGCGTCGCGCCTGCCTGACGCTCTGGCCCGGCTCCGGGCGGCGGCGGCGTCGTGTCTTGGGCCGCTGCACCTGACCCTCGGGCCGCCGGCCTCCTTCCTGCCCGCCAACCCGGTCCTGACCCTCGCCGTCGGCGGCGACGTCGATGGCCTCGGTGCCCTCCGGGACTCGGTGTTCGTGGAGCCCCTGGCCCGGACCCTGTCGTGGCCGTGGGTTCCCCACCTGACGTTGGCCGATGACGGGGACCCGGTCCGCATCGAAGCCGCCGTGGGACTGCTCGATGCCTATCGCGCCAGCGTGGACGTCGACCGGCTGGTACTCCTCGAAGCCACTCGGGCCTCCGAGGGTCTGCGGTGGCGCCCGTTGGCTGACGCCGCCCTCGGCCCCCGCCGCGTCGTTGGACGGGGAGGGATCGACCTCGAGCTGACCCGAGGACGGATCGTCGACCCCGAGGCGATGGGGATCATCCGAGCCGCCGGTCTCCCTGCCCTGCCCGGGCCCATCGGGGACGGGGCGGGCATCGTGGTCACGGGCCGGCGGGCCACCGACGTGGTGGGCGTGGCGACCGCGTGGCGCGACGACGGTGGCGGACACGTGGGTGTGGTCGTGGCACAGGACCGCCGCCGCGAGGGCATCGGATCGCATCTGCTGGCCCACGTGGAGGCCGCGGTCGGTGATGCCGGCTGGGCCTGTCCTGTCCTCGCCGCCGTCGGGCCGGCAGGCTTCTACGAGTCTCGGAGCCGCTGGTCGGTCGCCTGAGGCCTACTCGAAGGGCACCGACGCGTACAGCGCCAGCTTCTTCAGCCGGTGGCGGGCGTCGATGCGCCGCACGGTCCCCGACTTGGAGCGCATGACCATCGATTCGGTCGCCGCCCCCCGGTTGTCATAGCGGACCCCGCGGAGCAGTTCGCCGTCGGTGATGCCGGTGGCGGCGAAGAAGCAGTTGTCGCCGCGCACCAGGTCGTCGGTGGTCAGCACCCGGTCCAGGTCGTAGCCCAGGTCCTCGGCCGCTTTGCGCTCAGCGTCGTCGCGGACGTAGAGACGGCCCTGGATCTCGCCGCCGAGGCATTTGAGGGCCGCAGCGGAGATCACCCCCTCGGGGGTGCCGCCAATGCCTATGAGAATGTCCGCCCCCGAGCCGATCCACGCACTGGAGATGGCACCGGCCACGTCACCGTCGGGGATCAAGCGAATCCGGGCTCCGGTGGCCCGGGCCTCCTCGATCAGGGCGTGGTGGCGGGGCCGATCGAGGATCACGGCGGTGACGTCACGCACCGATTCGCCTTTAGCCTTGGCCACCGCGTGGATGTTGTCGGTCACCGACGCCTCGATGCTCACCAGGCCGGCGGCCTCGCTCCCGACCGCGATCTTCTCCATGTAGACACACGGCCCGGGGTCGAACATGGTGCCGCGCTCGCCGACCGCGATCACCGCCAGGGCACCGCTGCGGCCCTGGGCCAGCAGGGTGGTCCCGTCGACGGGATCCACGGCGACATCGGTGAGCGGCGGGGTGCCGTCGCCGACCTCCTCGCCGTTGTAGAGCATCGGGGCCTCGTCCTTCTCGCCCTCACCGATCACCACGATCCCGTCCATCGGCACCCCGCCCAGGACGACTCGCATGGCGTCGACGGCCGCCCCGTCGGCGCCCTCTTTGTCCCCTCGTCCCATCCACCGGGCGGCGGCCATGGCGGCCGCCTCGGTGACTCGGACCAGCTCCAAAGCGAGGTTCCGGTCCGGGGCCTGGCGTACCTGCTCGCTGGTCATGACCCGAAGATCCTACTGGAGCGCGGCGCCGGCGCGGGTTGGCGAGAGCGGGGACAAGGTAGTTTGTTTGCTCGTGGCTAGCACGCTCGAGCGCGACCCCGGGCTCCTCCAGGAATGTCGGCAGTTGTGGACCCGGGCCCCGAGTGTCCGGGTCCGCGTGGCCATCGGCCTCGCTGCGGTGGTGGTCATCATCGGGATCGTCCTGCGGTTCTGGTCGCCGACGGCCCTGTGGCTGGATGAGACGATCAGCGTCAACATCGCCAAGCTTCCCCTGACGTCGATCCCCCAGGCCCTTAGCCACGACGGGTCGCCGCCGCTCTACTACTACGTCCTGCACTTCTGGATGCTGATCTTCGGTCAGAGCGATTTCGCCGTCCGGGCCCTCTCCGGGGTCGTGTCCGTGGCCAGCCTGCCGCTGTTCTGGTCCGCCGGGCGTCGCTTCGGGGGCCGGCGGACCGCCTGGGTCGCCTTGGGGCTCGGCCTCACCTCCCCGTTCGCCATCGACTACGCCACCACCACCCGGATGTACTCGTTCATGATCTTCTGGACGCTGCTCGGGGTCGGGATCCTGTGGCGGGTGCTCGAGGAGCCCACCCGGCAGCGCCGCATCGCCCTGGGGGCCTTGACCGCGGCGATCCTCTACACCCACTACTACGGGATCTACCTGGTCGGCACGGTCGGCCTGTGGTTCCTGTGGCGCATCGTCCGCGAGTCCCGGAAAGGCCCCTCGCCCCTCGACCCCCCCGGCATCCGGCCCGCCTTCGGGGCGATGGTGCTCGGCGTGGTGTGCTGGTTGCCTTGGGCACCGGTGTTCGTCTACCAGACCCTGCACACCGGCACGCCGTGGACCGGTTCGGCGGGGCCGGCCGACCTGCTCGGGATCTTCGGTGACTTCGCCGGCAACGGGGCCTGGGGTGCCCTCCTGTCGTTCGGATTTTTCGCCCTGGTCATCCTGGGGGTCTTCGGCCGGCCCACCCAGGCCCCGACCGAGGACGGCGGTTCCACGTCCGCGGTCCTCCTCGTCGGCCGGCCCCGTCCGGACGTGCTGCCCCTGCTGGTCATCCTGGCCGGAACGCTGGTGGTCGCCGTCGCCCTCGACGCCATCGCCCAGGCCGCCTTCGTGGCCCGTTACGCCTCCGTCGTGCTCCCCCTGTTCCTGGTCCTGGTCGCTCTCGGGGTCACCGTCATACGCAACCGCCGGGTCGTGGCCGTGGTGGCCAGCGTGGCCTGCCTGGCCGGGCTGCTCTCCGCCTGGGGGGTCAGGGACAACCAGCGCACCCAGGCCACCAAGGTGGCCGCCGTCCTCAATCTGGAGGCCCAGCCTGGCGACCTGGTGGTCTACTGCCCCGACCAGTTGGGGCCGGCCGTCAGCCGCCTGATCAAGGTGCCCCAGGTCACCGAGCTCACCTTCCCCCGAGCCATCGGACCTCAACGGGTCGACTGGGTCAACTACAAGCAGACCATCGCCAAGACCGACGTGGGCACGTTCGCCGAGCAGATGCTCAGCCGTCTCGGAGCCGATCACACCCTCTGGCTGGTGTGGCGGGATGGCTATCCCGGTGTGGGTGGGAGCTGCGGCTACCTCCAGAGCTGGCTCAACATGTTGCGACCCGCCGGTGAGACGGTCGTGCACGCCACGCCCGGCAAGTACTACGAATACGAGAACCTGGTCCGGTACTCGTCGTGATGAGTACGCGAGGGGGTGCCTGGATGCGCGAGGCCCTCAGGCGTCACAATGGGTGTTTTCGATGTCGGCCCCGGTGGTCCCCCGATTCCCCTTGCGCGCCGATATCTCTCTGAGGAGTGTGCATTGACAGACCAAGCCCCCCATCCGGCTGACGACGTCGTCGTCATCGGAGCCGGACCCGCCGGCCTGACCGCAGCGTACAAGTTGATGCAGGCGGGCAAGGCGCCGACCGTGCTGGAAGGCGATTCGGTGGTTGGTGGCATCAGCCGGACCGTCGAGCGCGACGGTTGGCGCTTCGACATCGGAGGCCATCGGTTCTTCACCAAGGTCGGCGCCGTCGAGGCCTTCTGGCACGAGATCCTGTCCGACGATGACTTCATGATGCGGCCCCGCAAGAGCCGGATCTTCTATAAGGGCAAGTTCTACGACTACCCCCTCAAGGGCATGAACGCCCTTCGGAACCTCGGCGTGATCGAGGCTGTCCGCTGCGTGCTGTCCTACGTGTGGGCCCGCATCCGCCCGCCCAAGGACCAGACCAACTTCGAGGGATGGGTCGCCGCTCGGTTCGGGTGGCGCCTCTATCGCCACTTCTTCAAGACCTACACCGAGAAGGTGTGGGGTCACCCCGGATCGGAGATGCAGGCCGACTGGGCCGCCCAGCGCATCAAGAACCTGAATCTGGCCTCGGCCATCGTCAACGCCCTGATGCCCAAGCGCAACCAGAAGGACATCACGTCGCTGATCGAGGAGTTCCAGTACCCCAAGTACGGGCCGGGGATGATGTGGGAGCGTTGCACCGAGAAGCTCGAAGCGGCCGGCACCAAGGTCAACTACGACACCCACGTCGAATCGCTCCGGCGCGACGACAAGGGTGTTTTCGAGGTGGCGACCACCTCCGCGGCCGGCGGCCAGACGTCGTATCCCTGTACGGCGGTCATCTCCTCGATGCCTCTCTCCTCGCTCATCCTGGCCATGGACCCGCCGGCCCCCGAGGACGTCCGGGCCGCGGCCAAGGACCTCTCCTACCGTGACTTCCTCACCGTGGCCCTGGTCGTTCCCGCCGACGCCGTGCCCTGGGACGACAACTGGATCTACATCCACGACCCCGATGTCAAGACCATGCGGATCCAGAACTTCGGTTCCTGGTCCCCGTATCTGGTCAAGGACGGTCGCAATGTCCTCGGGCTCGAGTACACGGTCAACGAGGGCGACAGCTCGTGGAACTCGACCGACGAGGCCCTCGTCGAGTTGGGCAAGTTGGAGCTCGGCCACCTCGGTCTCGTCGACCCGAGCCGCGTCGAGGCCGGCTACGTGGTGCGCATGCCGAAGGCCTACCCGTACTACGACGCCGACTACCACCACGACGTGGACGCCATTCGCGGCTGGTTGGCCGCCGAATGTCCCAACGTGATGCCGGTGGGTCGCAACGGGATGCATCGCTACAACAACGCCGACCATTCCATGTACACCGCCATGCTGAGCGTGGAGAACCTCTTCGGGGCCAGCCACGACGTGTGGGGTGTGAACGTGGAGGAGGACTACCACGAGGAGTCCCGCCCGGCGAAGGCCTCTTCGCCCACGGGGGGAACCGGGCGTGACGCCCCCATCCTGCCCAAACGTGTCCCGTCTTCTTAGGGTCATCGCCGGTTGAGCCATCGTGAGGCGGTGACCCCCAGGGTCACCGCCGCCATGTGCGCCTCCGGCAGGGTGCTCGGTGACCCGCGGCTGTCCCCCGACGGGACCACGGTCGCGTTCGTCAGCGGGCGCGGAGGGCAGGCCGAGCTGGTCACCGTGGCCGTCGACGGCGGCCCCGAGGTGGTCATCACCACCGACCCCGCCCCGGGAAGATCGGCCCCCGACGGCCGGGGCATCTTCGATTGGACCCCGGACGGTACCGCCCTCGTGTACGCGACCGCGGCCGGTGCCCTCCGCTGCCAGCCCGTCGCGGGCGGCCCCTGCCGGCCGCTCGCCGGCGTCGGCGACGGGGGAGCGGCGGGGCCCGTTGTCTCCCCTGAGGGCACCAGGGTGGCGTACGTGTCCGACGGCCGTCATGTCGTCGTGGCCGGGCTCGACCCCCGCGGTCCGTGGCCCGTGCGGCTGTCCGCCTCCCCGGACTTCTGCGTGGATCCGGTTTGGTCTCCTGACGCGACGACGGTGGCCTGGCACGAGTGGGATGTGCCAGCCATGTCCTGGGACACCAGTCGCATCGCCCTCGCCTCGGTACCCATTCCCGAGCCACCCCATCGCATCGCGCTCCGGGCCCGAGGGTCCCGAAGCCCCGAGCCCGCCGCGGCCCCGGCCGCAGCGCCGGCGGGGGTGGCGGTCTCCCAGCCTCGTTATTCCCCAGATGGATCACGCCTCGGATTCCTCTGCGACGCCGATGGCTGGCTGAACCTGTGGGTTGCCGCCGCCGACGGGAGCGATCCCCGCCCCGTCATCGACGACGCCCACGAGCACGGTGGCCCCACCTGGGGCGGCGGGCAGCGATCCTGGGTGTGGTCCCCCGACGGGCGCCGGGTCGCCGTGTGCCGCAACGAGGCGGGCTTCGGGCGCCTCGTGCTCATCGACCTGGACACCACCGACCTCGTCACCGTCGGCCGGGGCATCTTCACCGGGCTCTCCTGGCAGGCCGACCGCCTCGTCGCCGTCCGCAGCGGCGCCGCCACCCCCGATCAGTTGGTGGCCTACGACGTCAGCGCCCTACCCGCCCCCTTCGATCCGGCCAGCCCGGACGACCCACGGCGCGTCCTCCTCCCCCGCCTCACCCTGGCCCGGGGCCCCGTTGCCGGCTTCGAGGCCGCTGGGCTGATCGAGCCCCGCCCGGTTACCTGGGAGGGCGAGGAGCGCAGCCAGGTCGGTCGGGTCGTTCATGGCCGGCTCAGCGCCGCCCGCCCGAGCGTCCCCGATGACCGGGCCCCCCACCCCCTCCTGGTCTGGATCCACGGCGGGCCGACCGGCCAGAGCCAAGTCACGTTCAACGCCCGGGCCGCCTACTTCTTGGACCGCGGCTGGAACCTTCTCCAGGTCGACCCTCGGGGCAGCACCGGATGGGGCCGGGCCTACGCCCAGGCCTTGCACCACGAGTGGGGCCGTCTCGACATCGACGACATCGCGGCCGGGATCCGGGCCGCCTTCGACCGCGGCTGGGGTGACCCGCGGCGGACCGCCATCATGGGTGGTTCCTCCGGCGGGCTGGCGGCGCTCGGTGTTCTCGCCCTGCACCCTGACCTGTGCGCAGCGGGCATCGACCTCTACGGCGTCACCGATCTGTTCGATCTCGATGACACCACCCATCGCTTCGAAGCCCACTACCAGCGGTCCATGATCGGACCCCGCCCCGAAGCGGACGACCGCTACCGGGAGCGTTCGCCCTTGCACCTCGCGGCGCGGATCACTGCGCCCCTCCTCGTGCTCCACGGCACCGCAGACCGCAGCGTGGCGAGGGGTCAGTCCGATGCGCTCGTGGAGTCACTACGGTCGCGTCATGCGACGGTCGAGTACCACCTCTACGAGGGCGAGGGACACGGGTGGTCCCGGCCCGAGACCATGCGTGACGAGCTCGACCGCATCGACGCGTTTCTCACGCGCCACGTTCTTCGTCTTCCGAGGAGACTGATCTCATGACCAAGGTCTGGTTCTGCTCGACGTGCGGCTATGAGGTCGGCTTCCGCGGGCGATGCCACCAGTGCGGGCAGAAGCTCGAGCAGTCCCCGATGGCCGAGCTCGAACCCGGCGCCGACGAGGACGAGGTTGGCTACCGCCTCGACGACTGGGCCGACGCGGCCAGGGGCCGGATGATCGTGGAGCTGATCGACGCCGACATCGCCCATCGCTTCGAGGACGATGAACTGGTGGTCGACGTCGGCGACGAGGAGCACGTCGACCGGCTGGTGGTCCGCCTGACCGGGGCGACGGGCCCCGATGAGGATGTTGACGCCGACGACTCGGCCGACGACTCGGACGACGACGCTTCGCTGCTCGACGGCGACGACAGCGAGTGGGGGCGGCCGACGACCGAGGTGGTACAACTCGAAGCAGCCGCGGCCCGGCTCAGCCTCGACCCAACCGACATGGAAGCCGACGGCGAGGTCGCTGAGGCCTCGACGGCGGTGTTCATGGTCGAGGACCCGCCCTGGTCCGACGCCGACACGTGGGCGGCCGTCGGCCGGGTCACTCGGCGACTCATGGCCGCTCTCGGCTCCGACGACGCCCTGGAGGAGGAGATCCGAACCCAGGCCGGGATCCTGGCGCGGCTTCTGGGGCCGATCGTGCATCCCGCGTCGGACGCCGCAAGTGTGGGGCCGGCGGCTGCGGGTGAGGAGCCGGCGGCGGACCCCGAGGCTGCGGCGGACGATGGGGTCGAGGAGCTCAGCGGCGTCACCAACGGCTCCGATCCTGGGCCGGCCAGCAGCGGTGGCCTCACTCAGGGCGACGGTGCGGGCGATGAGGCCGGCGGCGCCAACGATCTGATCGGCGAGCGAGGCGACGAAGACGAGGACGCGGCGGCCACCACCTCCGGTGGTTCCGGTGTCTCCGGGAAGCGCACGGAGACCGTCTACGAACTGGGGGAGTGGCTACCCGAGCAACGCGCCGAGCTCGCCATGCTCCTCGACCGTGGAGGCATCGTCCATTCGTGGGACACCGAGAACCTGGTGGTGGCCTCCGAGCACGAAGCCGACGTCGAGGCGGTTCTCGATCGCATCGAGGCGGTAGACGATCCCGACGCCGACGAAGAAGCCACGTACCGGGCCCTGGAGGAGCTGTTCGCAGCGACGGACCGCCTCGTCGGCGCCCCGGCCGACCTGAGCCGGGGCAAGGACGTGGTGCGTGCCGTGGTGGTGGCCGACGGCCCAACCCCGGTCGGACTCGACGACGCCCAATGGTGGCAGCTGCGCCAGCGGGCCCGCATCCTGGCCGACTCCATCGAGCACCGGGCCCAGATCGATGTGGTCCTCGGAGAGGCCAGGACGCTTCGCGACCTTCTGCGCGACCTGGTGTGAGGCCGACCTGGTCGCTGCTGCTGGCGCCGGGTGCCGGCGCCGACCGCAACCAGGTCGCTCTGGTGGCCCTCGACGAGGTCGCCACCGGGGCCGGGGCCCAGGTCACCAGGATGGACTTCCCGTATCGCAAGGCCGGCAGGCGGGGCCCGGACCGGCCGCCGGTCCTCCTGCGGGCCGTCCTCGACGAGGTCTCGTCCCTCGCTGGTCCGGGTCCCCTGGTCCTCGGTGGCCGGTCCATGGGCGGACGAATCTGCTCCCTCGCCGTTGCCGAAGGCCTCGGTGCCGACGCCCCCGCGGTCGCCGGCCTGCTCCTTGTGTCCTACCCCCTCCACCCCCCAGGACGGCCGGAGAAGCTCCGCATCGAGCATTTCCCGGCGCTCGAGGTGCCCTGCCTCTTCGTGTCGGGGACACGGGATGCCTTCGCCGCGCCCGCGGAGCTGGAGGAGCACACCGCAACCATCCCGGGACCGGTCACCCTCCACTGGGTCGACGGCAAGGATCATGGCCTGCGCAACACCGAGAAGGAGGTCGGCGAGGCGACGCTCGCCTGGGTCGACGGGTTGCGATTGGGCCCGGGGGCGCGGTCGGGGGCGGGGGCCGGGCCGGGGTCGGGGCCAGGGCCGGCCCGTTGAGCGTCCTCCTGTCCGGTCCCTCCGCACCCGGCGACTTCCCCGATCCGTTCGTCCTGACCACCCCGTCGGGTTATGTGGCCTATGGCACCAACGCAGCCGGGTCCAACGTTCAGGTTCGAACCAGCTCCGACCTCAGCACCTGGGCCGCCGGCGCCGACGCCCTGCCGAATCTGCCTTCGTGGGCCGCCCCGGGGTTCACCTGGTCCCCGTCGGTCCTGGCCCGGGGCCAGGCCTACGCCCTGTGGTACGTCGTCCGTCACGCCGCCTCGGGCCGCCAGGTCCTCTCCGTCGCCCACGCCCCTTCGCCTCTCGGGCCCTTCGAGGATCGCAGCTCGGGACCGGCCGTGGCCCAACTCGACCTTGGTGGGTCCATCGATCCCAGCCCCTTCGTCGACGAGGACGGCATCCCCTACCTGTGCTGGAAGGCCGATAGCAACGCCATCGATCGACCCTCCACCCTCTGGGCTCAGCCTCTCCGTGGCGACGGCGGCGCCGTGGTGGGGGAACCGACCAGGCTGCTCGTTCATGACCGGCGGTGGGAACGACCGCTGATCGAAGCGCCGTCGATGGTCTTCGCCGGTAGGTATTGGTTGTTCTACTCAGGAGGGTGGTGGGAATCCGATGGCTACGGCATCGGCTACGCCACCGCGCCCCACCCGCTCGGCCCATGGACCAAGCAGTCCCGCCGCCGTCCGTGGGCGGCGTCGTCCGCACCGGCGCTGGGACCTGGTGGGGCCGAGGTGTTCTCCGCACACGATGGCTCGCTCTACCTGGCCTACCACGCCTGGTCTGAGGGCGCCGTGGGCTACCGCAGCGACGGGGCTCGGACCCTCCGGATCGGCGAGCTGGACCTCTCGGGGTCGACGCCGGCGCTGGCCCCGTCGGGCTTCTCTGCCTGACCCGTCGCCGAGGGCCCGGTGGCGAGGGGGCCGTGGGAGACAGGCCCTCACCCGACGATGCTCGGGGGGATCAGCGTTCGGCCCGCCGGCACCGGGTCGCCGGGGTTGAGCTCCTCGAGGGTGGCGCCCGCCGTCTCGGGGTAGGCGACGATGATGAGGATGACGACCGCGAAGGGAGCGGCGGCCAGAAGGCCCAGGGCGGGGGCGATGGTCCCGAACGCTGAGGAGAGCGCTCCGGCGGCGACCAGTCCGATGACCCCGCCGGCGGCGGCCATCACCGTGAGCACCCCTCCAGCCCGGGCCCGCAGAGAGGTGGGAAACAGTTCCGCCCCGTACACCGCCAGCGCTGGCCCGACGCCGTAGGAGATGATCGAACCGAGGGTGTTCCATGCCCACAGCCCGACACCGCGGCTGGTGTAGTGCAGGATGGTCACGGCCACCCCGAGGGCGATGCCGCCGGCGGCCACCGGTCGTCGCCCCCAGGTGTCGGCCAGCCGACCGCCGATGAGGGTGCCGAGCCCGCCGATGGTGCCGCTCAGTTGTTCGAGAAGGCTGATCCTGGTAGCGGACAGATGGCGCTCGGTGTGGAGAAACTCGTTTTGGAACTGGGATGCGGGACTGGTGAAGACGGCCAGAAGCAGACCACCGGCACCGAGGATCAGCAATCGGCGCCGCAGGGTCGGAGTCAGACGGTCCCGCCAGCGCCGTGACCGTGCACCCCGGGAAGGACCGTCGAGGGCTGCGGTGTGTTCCGACCCCAAACCGGGCGATGGTTCCAGCTCAGGTGACGGGTGGAGCCAGCGACGGCTCTCGGGGAGGCGACGGATGCAGATGAGGACGGCCGGCACGCCGAGCAGGCTGATGGCGTACGGCCATCGCCAGCCGTTGGGGCCGAGGTCGGCGAGGGGGAGCGCAAGCAGGGTCAGCCCCGATCCGAACCCGAAGCACATGCCGATCACCCCCAGAGCCCAGGCGCGGGATCCGGCCGGCATCTCCTCGGCGGCCATCACCCCGATGATCACCAGGCCGGCACCGACCAGGCTGGCGGCCACCAACTGGAAGGCGGTGAGGACGAGCAGGGACGGGGCGACCGCTCCCGCGGCGCTGGCGACGGCCGACGCCACCAGGGCCACGACAAGGACGGGCCGCCGTCCCCGACGGTCGGCCAGGTGGAGCAGGACCAGAGCCCCGACGGCGCCCGCCTCGACGACGCCGAGGGCAACGCCCTGGCCGCTCTTCCCAACGTGGAAGTCGCCGCCGGCGTAGGTCATGGTGTCGGCGAGCAGGTCCGTCAGGTAGCCGACGACGATGGTGAGCAGACAGAGGGTTGCGAGCACGACCGCCGCCCGCCGCGACAACCTCGCCGGCGGCGCCCACCACGGGTCCCGCCGGGGGCGGCCGATCCTCGCTGTGTGGGCGCGCAGGGGTAGGGAGAACAGCCAAGAGAATCCCGGCAACCCGACGCGGAGGCTTACCGACTGGGTGACCTCCACCAGGCCGTCGGCCCGGTCCTGGATCTCGACGCGCCGCTCGTAGTGCTGGAGGGGCCCTTCCGCCTGCTCGAAGAGAACCGTCCTCGATCTGCCTGGAGCCGGCCCCCCCCGAGGCGCATCTGGTGGGGGTCCCACCCTGCGCTCGGCGACGATGCCGTGGCGGGGGGCGACGACCTCATCGAGATCAGCCGCGGCGATCACGGCTCGGGCCCTGCTCGAGGTCACCGCTCGCACGCGGTCGAGCCTACGGCCCCCCGGCTGTCGCCGGTCCTCGCCGGAAGCCCCTGGCTCCCGCCGAAGTGGGCGCGCCATACTCATGGCCGTGCGCAGCCGTGATCCCGCCACCCTTCTCGAGGCCGCCCGACGCGGTGATCGGGGGGCGATCGGTCGTCTCCTGTCGTTCGTCGAGCGGGGCGGCGACCTGGCTCGGGAGGTGGGCCGTCTGACCTTCGCGGCCAGCAGGGACATGGAGGCGGTCATCGGCATCACCGGCGCCCCGGGGGCGGGGAAGTCCAGCCTGACCGATCGACTCGTCTCCGAGGCCCGCCGGGGCGGTGGCAGCATCGGGGTGCTGGCCATCGACCCGTCGTCGCCGTTCTCGGGCGGTGCCCTTCTCGGCGACCGGGTCCGGATGCAGGGCCATGCCGGTGACGACGGCGTGTTCATCCGGTCCATGGCCAGCCGGGGCCATCTGGGGGGCTTGGCCCTGGCCGCGCCCGAGGCCATCAGGGTGATGGTCTCGGTGGGGATCCCTCGCGTCGTCGTGGAGACCGTCGGGGTCGGCCAGGTCGAGGTGGACATCGCCGGGGCGTCCGACACGACCGTCGTGGTGGTGACGCCCGGGTGGGGTGACTCGGTACAGGCCAACAAGGCCGGCCTGCTCGAGATCGCCGACATCTTCGTGGTGAACAAGGCCGACCGCTCCGGCGCGGCAGGGACCCGCAGGGATCTCGAGCACATGCTGGATCTGGACACCACCATGGGGGCCTGGCGCCCCCCGGTTCTGCTCACCTCTGCCACCGACGGCGACGGGGCCCCTGAGCTGTGGGCGACCATTGAGGAGCACGGCGATCATCTGCGCACCACCGGCGAGCTCGACCGCCGTCGGGCCGGGCGGCTCGAGGGAGAGCTGACGGCGGTCCTGGTGCGCCGGTTGGAACGGGACGTGCGCAGCGTCGCCGACGGGGCGGCGTGGGACGACGCCAGAGCCCGCGTGGTGGCCGGGACGACCGATCCCTACGAGGCGGCCAGCGAGTTGCTCGACGCCCTGGCCAAGATGATGGAGTCCGAGGCGGTGGAGTCCGAGGCGGTGGAGTCCGAGGGGGCGGAGTCCACGGCATAGTGGCGACCGGGTCCGGGTAGCGTCCTCGTTGTGCCCGACAGCCTGGTTCACCTCGATCGCGGCGACGCCGGTGTCGCCCTCATCACCCTCGACCGCCCCAAGGCCAATGCCCTCTCGATCGACCTCCTGGCCGAGTTGGAGGCGGTCGTCGACGACCTGAGCTCCGACCTTCCCGGTGCGGTCGTGGTGTGGGGCGGGCCCAAGATCTTCGCCGCCGGGGCCGACATCGCCGGGTTCGGCGGTCCCGACGAGGCCAAGCCCTACGCCCGCCAGTTCCGTGCTGCGTTCGACAAGTTGGCCGCCCTGCCACGCGTCGTGGTGGCGGCGGTCACGGGTTACGCCCTGGGTGGGGGCTGCGAGCTGGCCCTGGCTTGTGACCTGCGGGTGGTGGCGGCCGAGGCCAAGATGGGCCAGCCCGAGATCCTCCTCGGCCTCATCCCCGGTGCCGGCGGCACCCAGCGTCTCACCCGCCTGGTCGGCGCCGGCCGGGCCAAGGACCTGATCCTCACCGGGCGAACGGTCGACGCCGAGGAGGCGGCGCGCATCGGTCTGGCCGACCGGGTGGTGCCCACCGACGAGGTCCTGGACACGGCCATGGCGTTGGCCGGGTCCATCGCCGCCGGACCGCTGGTCGCGGTGAGCTACGCCAAGCGGCTCGTCGATGCCGGTGTCGACACCGACCTGGCCTCCGGCCTGGACATGGAACAGGAGCTGTTCGTCGACGTGTTCGGCACCGACGATGCTCAGGTCGGGGTGCGCTCGTTCCTCGAGAACGGTCCGGGGAAGGCCACCTTCTCCGGCCGCTGAGGCCTTAGGACACAAGCCGCCGCCGCCCGGCCCCACCCACAAGGTTCTACGCCCAGACGACGCAGCCCATCTCGGAAGCCAGGGCCAGATCGGGGTGGGCCGGTACGACCCGCACCGTGAACCCGTGGCGACCGGCGGTGTCGCAGGTGAACGAACCGGTGTAGCGGAAGACGCCGGCCGCGCCGCCGCCGGCTGACCACGCCGACCCGGCCGACCCGGCCGACCCCGGCCCGGCCAATGTCAGGTTGACCACTGACGTCGTGGCCAGCTCGTCACCGCCGACCACGGCGCCGTGGAGGGCCTCGACGGCGATGTCGTCGGGATCGAGGTCTCCGAGGCTGACGAAGGCCTCCACCTCCCGGCATTCCCCCAGATCGGCCACGGGACCGTCCGCCGTCCCCTCGGGGATCACCACCGAGACAGCCGGCCATGCGGCGACGACCCGGGCCTTCCAGGCGGCGAGGGCCTTCGTCTTGGCGTGACCCGACGCGCTCAGGGCGTCGGTGCGGGCGGCGGTGGGCTCGTACATGGTGGTCACGTAGTCGCCGACCATGCGTGACGCCTGGACCCGGGGCCCGAGGGTGCGCAGGGAGGCCTTGATCCGCTGGACCCAAGGCCGGGGGTACCGACCGCCGGAGCGGTCGTAGAACAGGGGAATGATCTGGCGCTCGATGATCTCGAAGAGACTGTCCGCCTCAACCCTGTCGCGGTGGTCCAGATCGTCGTGGTTCTCGGCCGACGAGATGGCCCAGCCGTTGGTCCCGTCGTACATCTCGTCCCACCAACCGTCGAGGATCGAGCAGTTGAGGGCGCCATTGAGCGCCGCCTTCTCCCCACTGGTCCCGCTGGCCTCCATGGGCCGGCGCGGTGTGTTGAGCCACACGTCGCTGCCCTGGTAGAGCATCCGGGCCACCGAGATGTCGTAGTTCTCGACGAACGTGATGCGGTGGCGGACGTCGGGCTGGCGGGAGAAGCGGACGATCTTGGCGATCATCTCCTTGCCCAGATCGTCCGCCGGGTGGGCTTTGCCGGCGAAGACCAGTTGCAGCGGCCGGGTCTCGTCGAGCAGCAGGGCCTTGAGCCGGTCGGGCTGGGAGAGCAACAGGGTGGCCCGCTTGTAGGCGGCGAAGCGCCGGGCGAAGCCCATCATCAGGAATCGGGGGTCGAGGACCTCAGTGGCCCACGCCGAGTCGAAGGCGGGGACGCCCCGCGCCGCCTCGCTGGCCATCAGGCGATCTCGGACGAACGTGATCAAAGCCTCTCGCCCCTGGTCCCGCGCCCGCCAGAGCTCGTCGTCGCGAGCGTCGTCGATCCCGGCCCACTCCGAGTGGTTGGCCTCGTCCCAGACCGGGGAGACGTACTTGGACAGGAGCTCGCTCATCTCCTGGGAGACCCAGGTCCGGGCGTGGACGCCGTTGGTCACCGAGCCGATGGGGACCTCCTCGGTGGGCACCGGCGGCCACAGGGCCTGGAACATGGCCCGGCTGGTGCCGCCGTGGAGCTTGGCCACCCCGTTGGACATGCCGGCCAGGCGCAGGCCCATCACGGCCATGTTGAACGCGGCGTCCGATGGTTCGCCGGGGAAGTGGCCCAGGCCCATGAGGGTGTCGATGGACACGCCACACTCCTCGGCGCAGCGCCCGAAGTACTTCTCCATCAGGGTCCGGTCGAAGCGGTCGATGCCGGCCGGAACAGGCGTGTGGGTGGTGAAGATGGTTCCGGCCCGCACCGCCTCGATGGCCTCGCTCCAGGTCAGGCCGTCGGTGGCGATGAGCCGACGGATGCGCTCCAGGCCGAGGAACCCGGCGTGACCCTCGTTGGTGTGGAACACCTGGGTGTCGACACCGAGAGCGTCGAGGGCCCGGACCCCGCCGATGCCGAGCAGGATCTCCTGGCGGATCCGGTGCTCGGTCCCGCCCCCGTACAGCCGGTCGGTGACGGCACGCAGCTCGTCGCCGTTGCTGTCGTCGTCGGCGTCGAGGAGGTAGAGGCGGACGCGGCCGACCTGGGCCAGCCACACCTGGGCGGTGAGGGTCTCACCGGCCAGGTCGATGCTCGCCGTGGTCCCCTCCATCAGGGTGAGGGCCATGCCGTGCGGGTCCAGCACCGGGTAGTCCTCCTGCTGCCAGCCGTCGCCGTTGAGGTGCTGGGAGAAGTAGCCCATCCGGTACATCAGCCCCACTCCGGTGAGGGGCACGCCCAGGCTGCTGGCCGCCTTGAGATGGTCGCCGGCGAGGACGCCCAGGCCACCGGAGTACTGCGGGAGGGCCTCGGCGATGCCGAACTCGGGGGAGAAGTAGGCCACCGAGCGCAGCGCCGGTGCGGGGCGCTTCTGGAACCAGCGCTCCGACGTCAGGTAGCGGGTGAGCCCCTCGTGCATCTCGGTCAGGGACCCGACGAAGGCCGGATCGGCGGCGAGGGTGTCCAGGCGGTCGCGGCCCACCAGGCCGAGGAGGCGCACCGGGTCGTGAAAGGACGCCTCCCAGATCCGCGGGTCGACCCACCGGAACAGGTCGCGGGTCCGCTCGTCCCAGGACCAGAGCAGGTTGTAGGCCAGGTCCTGGAGAGGCAGCAGCGGCTCGGGCAGGCGGGCACGGACGGTGAAGCTTCGCAGAGCCTTCATTGTCCCCAAGCTAAGCGATCCAAGCTGAGCGATCGCAGGAGCGCCCCCACCCACCGGCCGGGTTGTTCACGCACCGGTGAGGACCCCGTAGGTTGGAGGGGATGACCGGACGCATGGTGATCGACGACATCCGGCCGGCGACCCCCGAGTCGGGTTACCCGGCGAAGGCGGTCGTGGGGGAGGCGGTGCCCGTCAGGGCGGTGATCTTCAAGGAGGGCCACGATATCCTGGCCGCTCGGGCCCTGCTGTGGGCCGAGGGGAGACCGGAGCCGGACGAGGTCGTGGATCTGACCCCGGGGCCGGGCGACGAGTGGGAGGGTCGCCTCGTCGCCGTTCGCCTGGGCCGGCACCGCATCGTGATCCAGGCGTGGACCGACCGCCACGCCACCTGGGCCCAGAAGGTCCGGGCCAAGCTCGAAGCCGGCGTCGACCTCGGCGTTGAGATTGCCGAGGGGGTGGACCTGCTGGCGGCGGCGCCGCCCGACAGCGCCGGGCGGATCCCCGTCGCGGTGAGCCAGGCCTGGGCCCGGCTGACAGACCGGACCAAGACGCCCGACGAGCGCCTCGAGGCCGCCCTCGCCCCTGCGGTAGCCGCTGCCCTCGCCGGTCCGGCGATCGCCGCCGACGTGACGGTGAGCTCCCCGCGGGAGCTGTGGGTGGATCGGGAGCGGGCCCTCGTCGGCGCCTGGTACGAGCTGTTCCCTCGCTCCTATGGCGGTTTCGCCGGTGTGGCCAAGCGGGTCGGTGACCTGGCCGACCTGGGTTTCGACGTCCTCTACCTGCCCCCCATCCACCCGATCGGGGTCAGTTACCGCAAGGGCCCCAACAACAGCCTCGACCCCGGCCCCGGCGATCCCGGCAGCCCCTGGGCCATCGGGTCGGCGGAGGGCGGCCACACCGCCATCGACTCGGGGCTGGGCACGTTCGAGGATTTTGCCGACCTGCTGGCCGCGCTGGCCGCCCACGACATGGAGGTGGCCCTCGACTACGCCCTGCAGTGCTCCCCCGATCACCCGTGGGTCACCGAGCATCCGGCCTGGTTCAACCACCGTCCCGACGGGACCATCGCCTATGCCGAGAACCCGCCCAAGAAGTACCAGGACATCTATCCCATCAACTTCTGGCCCGATGACGACACCGAGCGGGTGGCGTTGTGGCAGGCGTGCAAGGACATCCTGGATTTCTGGATCGACCGCGGCGTGCACATCTTCCGGGTCGACAATCCCCACACCAAGCCCATCGCCTTCTGGGAGTGGGTGATCCCGGCCACCCAACACGACCACCCCGAGGTCATCTTCCTGGCCGAGGCGTTCACCCGGCCCAAGGTGATGGCCAAGCTGGCCGAGGTCGGCTTCTCCCAGAGCTACACCTACTTCACCTGGCGTACCGCCCAGCACGGCGAGGAGGGCCTGTGGGCCTACCTCGAGGAGCTGGCCCATGGGCCCAAGGCCGACTACATGCGGCCCAACTTCTGGCCCAACACCCCTGACATCCTGGCCGGGCCCCTGCGCCACGGGCCCCCGGCGGCGTTCGCCACCCGGTTGGTGCTGGCCGCCACCCTCAGCCCGTCCTATGGCATCTACAGCGGCTACGAGCTGTACGAGAACCAGCCCGCGTCAGCCACCAACGAGGAGTACCTCTACTCGGAGAAATACCAGATCCGTGAGCGGGACTTCAGCCGCAACGGGACGCTCATTCCCCTGATCCGTCACCTCAACCGGATCCGCAGGGCCCACCCGGCATTCTCCCGGCTGCGGTCCCTGAAGTGGCACCCGAGTGACAACCCGGCGGTCGTCGCCTACTCCAAGCACAGCGACGACGGCGCCGACATGGTGCTGTGCGTGGTCAACCTCGACCCCTACACCACCCAGGAGTCCACCCTGCACCTCGACCTCCACCACCTGGGCCTGCCCGCCGATAGGCCTTTCGTTGTGCGCGACGAGCTCTCCGGTGACGACTTCGTCTGGACCGGCGCCGATGTCTATGTGCGGCTCGAGCCGTGGACGCGGGTCGCCCACGTGTTCGACCTGCGTGTCCCATGAGCACCTTGGACAACGATCCCCGCTGGTACCAGCGCGCCGTGTTCTACGAGGTCCTGGTGCGCGGCTTCTACGACTCCAACCATGACGGAACCGGGGACCTGGCCGGCATCACCGCCAAGCTGGACTACCTGCAATGGTTGGGCGTCGACTGCCTCTGGCTGTTGCCGTTCTACCAGTCACCGCTGCGCGACGGCGGCTACGACATCAGCGACTTCTGGACGATCCTGCCCGAGTACGGGGACCTGGCTGACGCCGTGGAACTGGTCGAGGCCGCCCACCACCGGGGCATCCGCATCATCGCCGACCTGGTCATGAACCACACCAGCGACCTGCACCCGTGGTTCGCCGAGTCGCGCCAGGACCGCACCAACCCCAAGGCCGACTGGTACGTCTGGGCCGACGACGACAACGGCTACCCCGACGCCCGCATCATCTTCGTCGACACCGAGAAGTCCAACTGGAGCTGGGACCCGGTGCGAGGCCAGTACTACTGGCACCGATTCTTCGCCCACCAGCCCGACCTCAACTTCGACAACCCCGAAGTGGCCAGCGCCATGATCGACGTCGTCCGCTACTGGCTGGACATCGGCCTCGACGGGTTCCGCCTCGACGCCGTGCCCTACCTCTTCGAGCGGGAGGGGACCAACGGGGAAAACCTGCCCGAGACCCACGCCTATCTGCGCCGGTTGCGCAAAGAGGTCGACGACCTGTATCCGGGCCGGGTGCTGCTGGCCGAGGCCAACCAGTGGCCCGAGGATGTCGTCGAGTACTTCGGCGCCGGCGACGAGTGTCACATGTGCTTCCACTTCCCGCTGATGCCCCGCATGTTCATGGCCATCCGCCGTGAGCAGCGCCATCCCGTGACCGAGATCCTGGCC
>JBPCNZ010000091.1:0-36404 GCA_051000755.1 Acidimicrobiales bacterium
CAACGAGTGACAGCAATGCCGATCCGGCGTCGCATGGCCAGCGACGCCGGAGATGCACATCGCTCGTGCCGAACCATCGACACCCAGCCCCGCCGAACCATGATCATTCAATCCAGCCGCCAACACCGGCAGCTGCCCGGCATCGATGGAATCTCGACCAGGGCGGTCCCCTCGACGTCGTCGACCTCGGCTTCGCGGTGGTGATGCTCCCTCAGGGCCAAGCCCGCCAACTCCTCAACGACCTCCTGCCGCGGGACGAACACGCGGAGTTCGTAGCCGCCCTCTCAGAGGATCCAGATCTCGCCACCACATGACTATCGCCGTCCTTGACGATCATCTCCTGCGCGATCTCCTCGGCGATGACGTCAGCGTGGAGTTGGCGGAGCTGCTCCGTCAACACCAACCGGCGACGACCAACCTCTACCTGCACAGACTCTGCAAGAGCGTTGTCTCCGCCCGAGGAGGAGCGCTCACCGGCTCCTGGCCCGGCGAACGGCGACGCGAACTCGGCCGCAACCTTCTCGTCATGCCCGACATCATCCAGGTCGTCCCCATGCGACTACTCGCCTATCGAATGGCCGAGATCGCCGACGTGCATCGCGTGTCTACCCTCGGTGCCGAAGCGGCCGCCGCCGCCGAACACCTCAGCGCGACCCTCTGCGTATGGGAAGGCGACGACGGGCCTGCGATCAGAACCGCCGTAACGGCAATCGGCGCCCAGTACCAGACCATCACCCGCTAACCCCGCGAACCGACTCACGACCCGGGCGGCTCGTTCGGTCCAACGATCGTGCGGTGGCACCCGACCGTGCAGTGGTTCGATGGAGATGGCTTCGCCGATCTCCTCCTGTCCGTTGTGGCGGTGGCGGTGCCGTCGGTGCCCGTCACCCTGTGGGGACCGGTAGCCGTCGGCGTGCACGCCAAGCCGTTGCAGGACCCGTCCGGGCCGATCGTGAGCGACGTGGCCCCGGTCACATCGCCGGCATCGTTGCCGTAGGTGTCGAAGTCCTCGGCGGTGTAGGTCTGCGAACCGCCGGCGGTGATGGCTGGCCCTGACGGGGAGATGGCCAGGCGCTCGGCCGGTCCGGGGGTCACCTGCAGCGACGTCGTGCCGTACTGCGCTTCTTGGAAGTCGCCCGTGATCGTGTGGGACCCGGAGGTGGCCGCCGTGCAGGCGGTGGCCGTAAAGGACCCGTCCGGGCCGATGGAGAACTGCGTGTTGTTGCTGACGTCGCCGATGGTGTTGCCGTAGCGGTCGACCACGGTGGCCTGATAGCTCTGCGGCCCCCCGGCCGCCACGCTGGCCCCCTCGGCGAGAGGACCAGATGATCGGCCGGCGCGAACTGCACGGCCAACCCCCGGGCGCCGCTGGCGGTGCCGGCGGTGCCGGTGATGGTGTGATAGCCCGTCGTGTAGCCCCGCACGTGTTGGCCGAGCAGGTCCCGTCGGGGGAGATGGTGAACGTGGTTGTGACCGTGACGTCACCGATGTCGTTGTCGTAGGCGTCGAGGCCCTCAGCCCCGAAAGCCTGGGAGTCACCGGCGGTGATCAAGCCGGAGGCGGAGGTGACATACAGCCGGGAGACGGCCCCGGGCACCACCTGGCCCGACGTGGCGCCGGTGACCGACCCGTGGGTGCCGGTGACGGTGTAGGGGCGGGCGTAGGTGTTGGCCGTGACGTCACCCAGGTCGAAGCCGAAAGCGTTGTAGCCCTCGGCGGTGAAGGGGTGGGAGCCCCCGGCGGTGATCGGGGCGCTCGTCGGCGTCACGGCCAGATGGTCAACCGGTCCCGCAGCAACATCGAAAGAGGCGGTGGTGAAGATGCCCGAATAGGTGGCGTCGCCCGAATAGGAAGCCTGGACGATCTGGGGGCCGCTTCCAAGGTGGCACCCAGGAAGCCCATCAGCTCGATCTATCCGGTGAAGGCCTGCGGCTGGTCCGCAGTCACCCAGAGCCGTCCCTCGACCGGCTCGACCCCCCCCGTCTGATCTCCACGGCCACCCGAATGGGGTCGTCACCACCGGTTGCACCGAGTTTGGGAGCGAACGGAGCATGAATCACCGTGGTGAGTCTGCGCCTTGCCCAGCCCCGCCACACCCGGGGGAACCCCCCCGGACTTGAGCCCGCCCTACCCCGGAGTTACCGCTCGCAACCGCTGCCTGATCCCGAGTAGTATGATTGTATGGCAAAACGTAAGATCACGGTGACGGTAGACGAGGGACTCGTCGATAGTGTCCGACAACTCGGCGACGAAAACCTTTCCGCCGTAGTCAACACCGCCTTGGCCGACCACGTCGAGCGTCTGGCCCGTCTGGCCAGCCTGCGCCAGCTTCTCGATCGCTGGGAGGCCGACGCAGGCCCCATCTCGGCAGCGGCGGAGGCGGATGCAGCGACGGCGTTCGACCAGTTCGACGAGGACGCCAGCTCCGCCCCATGAGTCCACCACTTATCCTCGACGCCGACGGTCTTGACGCCCTGAGTGAATCACCCCCGCCGGAAGCGCTGCGCGCCCTTCTCTCCGAAGCGTGGCGGCGCCGCAGTGACGTCGTCGTGCCCGCTCTCGTCTGCGCTGAGTGCTGCCGGGGAACGGGACGTACCCGCGCCATCGAGGCCGCCCTGTCCCGACACCACGGTGCGCGTCTGTCTCGACCTGCCGTACGCGTCGTCCCGACCGACTTCGACCTCGCCCGCCGTGTCGGGTCCATCCTCTACGGCGCCAGTGCGCCCACCGCGGACGTGGTCGGCGCCCACTGTGTCGCCGTCGCCGCTACCTATGGCGGTGGCATCGTGGTGACCGCTGACCCTCGCGACATCGAACGACTGGCGTCGGCCGTACCGGCCGTGCGCGTCGTGACCCGCCCGGCCCGATGAGCGGGCACCACGGCGAGGCCATTCAGCGCGGCGTCTCCCCCGGGAGGCCTACGGCCGACGCCGCCTCGAGGACCCGGGTGTTGTAGGCAAGCACCACATCCGAACCGACGCTGAGCGCCGCAGCGACGTGGAGAGCGTCCAAGGAACGCAGGTTGGCCCCGGGCAGCATCGCCGCGTCCGTAAACACCTCGGCATCGACGTCGACGAGTTCGACCTGGGCCAGCGCCTTGGTGACCGGACCCGTGATCGAGAACAGAGATCCGATGGGCGGCGCGGTGGGACTCGGTCACGAGGAGCCGGCAGGAAACAACGTGATCCCCTCCGCTCCGCAGCGCCCGAAACCGGGCCCTAAGCGGCGCCGACTCTATCTCAGAGATCAGCAGCTTGAGGAACGCAGACGTTTCGATGTAGGCAATCATGCCCCGCCTCGGAGGTCATCGACAACGACCTCGATGGCTACGTCGGCGACGACCGCCACGACATCGTCGAGGTTCTCGATCGGCGCCGGCGTGGAGACCTTCCCGGCCAACCGGAAAACCTCGAGCTTCGGGGTGTTCGGGGGGACCATGATCGCCGCTACCTCCCCGCCGTTGGTCACCTGAATCAGCTCCCCATCCTTGACCGCAGCGAGGATGCGAGCACTGTCATTTCGCAACTCACGGTGGGGGATAGTGCGCATACCTTCAGTGTAGCAATCTGCGACGCTCTCCCGACCCCGATGGGGTTCTGGATCGGATCGCCAGGGCCGAGGCCGGCGACCCGGGTGGACACGTTGACCCGGTCCCCGGGTCGGTGTAGGCCCAGTTCACGAACACGTACTGGTTGCCACTGCCGGCGTCGGACACGGCGATGGACGGGTTCCAGTCATCAGAGGTGCACGACGTGTAGGCGAAGGCGCTGGTGACGGCCAGGGTGGACTCGTTGATGGCGCCGTACTCGACCAGGGGGGACGCCCTCAGCCCGGGCGAACCACAGCTTGCCGTTGAGCTGGTGGGGTGCGGCCTGGAGGCGGCCATCGAGGGCGTCGAGGGTCGGCAGGCCTGATCCCGGCTGTACGGCCCGGTTGGGTGCGGTGCTCCCGTTCGAGTCGCTGGCCGTACCCGCATCGGTGAGGCCTATGGAGTTCGGCCGGTCGGTGTCAACGCTGAAAGCCCCCGTGCCCCACCCCAAGCCGTTGTAGATGCGCTGCTTGGGCACCGTATAGACGGAGCCGTCGTGAAGCCGGCGTTGTAGGCAAACGGGTTGGTCGAGATGACCATCGAGTCCCCGTCCATCCCCACCATGGATGGTCCATCAGCGTTCCTGGAGCGTACGGACCGGCGCTGAACGTGGCCGGCTAGATCCACCATTTCCCGGTGGCGTTGCTGGTCTGGGATGCGGCGATCCACTCAGCCGGAGCGGCGCTGGAGCTGGTAGGTACGACGATCACGGTGAAGACGAACCGCTGCCAGGCATTGTCTCAGAGGACCAGCGGGTCCGACAAGGCTGTCAGAGGTGCCGAGGAACGTGGCGACGGCCGTGCGCTTGACCAGCGTCGATCCCGATCCCTTCTTGAACACCCGACAGGGCCAAGTTGGTGGCCTCGAGGATCTGGGTCTTGTTGACGGCTCCCGTTGGAGTCGGGCGGCTGGCACCTACACGAGGACTGCGTGCCGTTGGCTGGAAACTGATTCAACATCTGCCCATGTAACATCTGCCCTGGGCGTCCGACTACGGCCGGTGACCTCCCAAACAGACACTCCTCCATCCTCGTTTCAAGATGACAAAGAGGCCGCCGTCCTTCCGCTGTCGTCGCTCTATGGGATCCATTCGTAGCCGAGATCGCTGCAGGCGTCTTCGAGTGTTTCGCGCCAGGCCGGGGGCGGGCGAGCTGATGAGGCTGGAGAAGGCGGGAGCCGGTCCGAACGTCGAATGAGCTGGCGCCCACAAGGTGATGGCTGGTTCGTCGGTCATCGAGGTGGAGTAGAGGAGCCCGTCTGCGTCTGGCCAGGCTGCCCGGACGGCCCGGGCCCATCGTCGCGTGACGTTCTTGGGGCGGAGTTGATCTTGTGGGAGGCGCCGAGACGGACGGCGCCGGTGCCGGTGAGGTCGATGAGGTGCAGTCGATGAGGTGCAGTCGATGAGGTGCAGGGCCCGTTGCGGGAACCACGCATAGGCGGCGGGTCGGTTGTGGTCGTGGGGGGTGACGGCGCGCCGGTCCTGGTATCGCTCTGCGATGGCGGTGAGGAGGGTGGTGGCTGCGTAGGAGACGAGCTCTCCGCTGGTGCTCTTTGGTGGCCCGGCGGGGTGGGGGTCGAACCGGCCCGAACGCAGCGGTCCCCATGAACGCATCTGGCCGAAGGTGCGGGGGTGGGCGCCAGCGGTATCAAGGATTGCCCACAGCACGCCGTGAGGGTCCCGGACCCTCCAGTCGGGGGTACGTCCGGCGAGGTCTGCGGGCGGGTGTGCCGGGAGTTTGGCCTCGGTCACACCTGGTCGCCGAGGTGCGGCGCAATCTCAAGGACGGGGGCGGAGGCGCCTCCGGCAAGGAGCCAGTCGCGGGGACTCATGGCCTCGTCAATGCCGACACTGTTCGTTGGGTGTTCCATGAACCGCCGGACGAGGACGGCCGGAGCATCTGGGTCGAGAGCGGCCACGACCGCCGCCAGGTGGGGAATTGTCTCCGCATGGTGGAACTGCCAGCCGGGGAAGAGGATCTGGCCGCCGGTCTTGAAGCCGTAGAGGGACCCCTCCTTGTAGCGATGAGACACGCGAGATACGGATACGCCGAGCAACTTCGCCACGTCCTCGCTACGCAACGAGGCCTCCACCTCGGACAGCCGTCTGATGGCGTGCTCCACGGCCAGCACTGCCCGATCCGCCGACGTCGCTCGAGGAACACCGGCGTAACGGTCCAAGAACTCGCTGTCTGCGTTGGAGGCAGCCAGCGTGGACTGGTGGTTCTTGTCCAGCGCCTCTTCCGGGAGCTTGGCGGTCTCCGCTACGTTCCAGCCACGACTCCGGAGGACGTCGTCCACACCCATGTGCATAACGTAGCGTTGTTGTGCAAACTTGCGGATCGACAAGAGGCCGGCGTCGCTGAGCTCCTGCTACGAACCGAATCCCGGGACGTTCGCTTCAGTGGAGGATGACGGCCACGACGACGAACACCGGGTAGCCAGCCATGAGGGCGCATCCGGATCGTCGTGTCAGCGTGCTTGATCGCCACGCCAGGCCTACGGCGGCTGCCAGTGACCCAACCATGAGCACCGCAGGGAGGCGCAGCCGTCCTGGATCGGCGATGCCGAGGGGGCGGACCAAAGCGGCAGCGCCGAGCGTCATGGTGGCGTTGTAGGCGAACGAGCCGACCACCGCGGCGATGACGGTTTCCGACGCGCCCCGCCTCGACGCCGACCAGGCCAAGACGACCAGCTCGAAGGCGGTAGCGAAGCCGACGATGGTCAAGCTGACCACCGTCTGGGTGTCTTGGACGTGAACAACGTGGCGGATCCCCTCGACAAGCAACACCCCGCCGCCGGCCATAGCCACCACGCCGGCAACCACGATGGTCACGTCCTTGGACACCGTCCGGGTTCCGGGTCTCCCGGCCGCGGCATGCTGCCGGGCCTCTTCAATCTCGCCTGCCTCTCCGATCGACGGCGGGGAGCCCTCCAACGCCCATATCACCGCGACGTAGGCGACATAGAGGGCAACGAGCACACCCCCTTGCAGGCGGCTGACGTGGCCGCCCCACACGAAGACGGCGCAGACGATCCCCAGTGGGAGTCCGAGCAGACTGTAGCGGCGGACCCGGGGGCCGAACGGCAGTGGAGCCACGAAAGCACCGACGCTCAGGGCCACGAGACACATAGCCACGTTGGCCCCGATGACATCGCCGAAGGCCAGGGCCGGGACGTGGCGTGCCGAGGCGATGATCCCGGTCGCCAACTCTTCGGGCTCGGCGCCCGCCAGGAGCAATGCCAACGCGAACGAGCTCACGCTCAACGCCACGGCGGCCTTGCCCAAGTGTTCGGCGAAGGCCTCGGCCCCCCAGACGATCGCGCCCAACCCGGCCAGAGCCGCGACAATCCATCCAAATGTGACCACGTCCCTGTCTAATGAATCTGGCGTCGCCAGTCTGGACAGACCCGCAAGTGGATGCTCAGCGCACGACCCTCACGGCCCCACCACAACCGTCAGACCCGCCGGGCGGGTCAGCGGAACCGTGACCGTCGGGCCCGTCTTCCCCGCCGCCCTGCGCTGCCCATCGACAAAGACGACCCTCGAGGCGGACACCACCACCACCAACCTCACCGTTCGCTGCGACTCAGGGATCCGCTGACCTGTCATCGTGATGCGCATTACTGATGTTATTGTGCATGCATGAGGACGACGGTCAACATCGACGATCACCTGCTGGCCGAAGCCAAGGCGATCGCGGCCCGCAGTCATCGTTCGCTGAGCGACGTGGTCGACGACGCGCTACGAGTCATGCTCGCAGCGAGAACCACCGGTTCAGGGCCATCGGTGCCTGTAACGCTCCCCACAGCCGGAGTGTCGGGGCGGGCGACGCTCGTGAACGTGGAGGACAAGGAAGCCCTGGCGGAAGTCTTGGGCGACAACGCCGCGGCCCATGCTTCTCGCTGACGTCAATGTGTATCTTTACGCTCACCGTCGGGAATCCCCCCATCACCTCGACTACAGAAGGTGGCTCGAAGAGTGCCTCGGCGGCCCCCAACCATTTGGGGTGAGCGAGCAGGTCCTCAGCTCTGTCGTTCGCATTGCCACCCACCACCGCGTCTACTCCGATCCCACGTCACCAGCGGACGCGCTGGCCTTTTGCGACGTGGTGCGCTTATCCCCAGCCGCCGTTCCGATTCGGGCCGGAGAGCGACATTGGTCGATCTTCGCTCAGCTCTGCCGAGCCGCCGGGGCCCGCGGCAATGTCGTGCCCGACGCCTACCTTGCGGCCTTGGCGATCGAGCACGGAGCGACATGGGTGACCCTCGATAGCGGTTTTCACCGATTTCCCGGCTTACGGGTGCGGCGGCCTTTCGATGAGGACGAGATCTAGAGGACAGGGTGGCGTCCGGCCCGGACGCTACGTTGACTGTTTCGCCGTGGACGCCCTCGCTGGTACACTCCCCGCCCAAGACAGAGCGGAAGGGGAATATCGGCGTTGTGGCTCTTGTAGCTCTGCTTCCCGCTGCCCACGCCGCTTCACATCTGTCGTACCACCACCCGAGCAAACCGCTCCTGGTTGTCGCCGGGCTCATCGGCGGCCTCGCCGTCGGGGTTACCGGCACCGGAGGCGGCGCCCTGATGACGCCCATGCTGGTGTTGATCTTCTCGGTCAACCCCCAGGTCGCCATCGCCTCCGACCTGGTCAGCTCCCTGGTCATGAAACCGGTCGGCGGCAGCGTCCACGCCCGCCGGGGCACGGTCCACTGGCCGCTCGTGGGCCGCCTGGTCGCCGGGTCCGTGCCCGCCGCCCTGGCCGGCGCCTACGTGCTCAACCATCTCGGTCACACCACCAAGGTCCAACACACCGTCAAGGAGCTGCTGGGGTGGGCGCTGCTGGTGACCTTCGCCAGCCTCCTGGCCAAGATGACCCTCGCCGCTCGAGTCGCTCGCCGACGCGACGCCACCGGCGAGATCGGCAACGACACCCCCTACCTGGTCAAGACCGTGCCCACCCTGGCTATCGGCATCGTGGGCGGCTTCATGGTCGGCCTGACCTCGGTCGGGTCCGGGTCGCTCATGATCATCCTGCTGATGCTCCTCTACCCCCGCTTGACGACCCGCTCGCTGGTCGGCACCGACCTGGCCCAAGCCGTCCCCCTGGTGGCGGCGGCCACCCTCGGCCAAGCCATCTGGGGCCATGTGGACATGGGGATCTCGGGAGCGCTGATCATCGGGAGCATCCCCGGCGTCTACTTCGGTGCCCGCATCTCGTCTCGCGCTCCCGACAAGGTGGTGCGCCCCATCCTGGCGTTCATCCTGGTGGCGTCGGGCCTTTCTCTGCTCCTCGCCGACAACACCAGTGGCCTGGCCGTGGCCCTGGTGATCGTGGCCGTGACCGGCATCCCCATGGGCGCAGCCGTCGATGCCACCCTGATGCGCTGGGCGGACTGGAACCACGCCGGCCACCGCCGCACCCTCTGGGTGGCGCTGCTCGGCATCGGAGCACCGTTGGGCATCGGGCTGATCGCCACCATTCCCTACCTCGTCGCCGTCCGCCCCCATGTCCGTGGCGCCGCCGCCCAACGGGTCTCGCCCGAACCGCTGGTCGGCGAGGGCGACAACGCCGTAAGCGATCCGTCGGACTGAACTCGGCATTCGGCGACGCTGGAACCTCCAGGGTGAGGCGAAGTGGAGGACCGCCTGCCCCACGACCCTCTGGCCGGGACCGACGAGGCCATTCCCCAAACCTCACAGCAACAACCGGACCCCGCCCGCCGCGGAGCTGGCTGACCCCTCCCGCTCGTTCTGCCCGCCGGCAACGGCCCGAGTCGCCGGGGGCGCCTCGCTACCGCCCTCCCTCGCTTCGCTCGCTCCGTTGGTGTCAGGACCCGTTCATCCGGTCCGTTCAATTGGCAGACGGCGCCGCCGCCCTTGCAGACCCCCTCGGCGCCAGGCGTCACCTCGACGCACCCGTGGCGACGGTAGGCCGAAGCCCCCTCGACGGTGGAGCCGAAAGCCACGAGGGCTTGGTGGAGGCAACGGCGGGTCTCGCCGAACTCGAACGCCAGGCTTCGATCGGAGAGCTCGCGCCCGGCTTGGGCCAGCCGGTCGCAACGTTCCACCAGGTCCCCGAGCATGCCGGCGCGCTGGTCGGGGTCGGAGACGGCCGTGAGCGGCCCGACCGGCTCAGGCCACGGTCCCTTTCGGGACCACCCATGAGGCTTTCAGGGCCGGCTCCACGGATCTGATGTGGTCGAAATCGGCATCGTAATGCACGACGACCACGGGGCGATCCTCCGCGTCGTGGTGCAGGGCAGTGGCGGCGATCTGGAGATCGCTGACGCCCACCGAACGGCCCTTCCCAGCCCTGAAGAGCTCACTCTGAACTCGCAGAGCTATGTTCAGGATCTCCGGGGCGGGGGCGAGGATCATCCACCCGGACAAGTAGCCCTCCGCCGCCGCTTGGTGCTCCTCGTGACTCCTGGCGCTGAAACACGCCTCCAGCAGCGTGGGTAGGCAAACGGCCAGGTCTCCGCTCCTCATCAGCCTGTCGCGAGCGGCCCGCACCTCGGCTGAGCGATGGAGCCGTTGGATCACACTGTTGTCGATCAGGTAGCGGGCGCTCACCGCTGAGCCGAGCGGACCACCCCGGGATCGTCGAGGTCACTCAGCGCACCCGCGTCCACTCGCGCCATCATCTCGGTCAGCTGGCGACGTCGCACCATCTCCGCCAACGCCGTCCTCACCGTCTCCGCCTTCGTCGCATTGGGCCCAACGACCTTGCGGGCCGCGGCCATGAGACCGTCCGGGATATCCACCAACGTCCGTGCCACACTTCATCCTTCCGTATATCGTCAACCCAGTTATGAGTATATCGTGGTCGTGGCCAGCCCACGGCGCGTCGGAGGCTGCCCCGACCCGGGGGCCCGCTCGGATCACTCGGCCGGTAGTAGGGCAAAGCCTTCGGCAGCCGCCGCACGACGCAGGGTGGCGTCGAGACCGCTACCGTCTCGCAGCTGCTCTCCACCTCCCGCACACACACACGGCGGTGCCCAGTTGCACCGCGTCATAAGCCCGCAGTCCGTGGACGGCGCACAGATGAGCGGTCCGGTCCACCACCTCGGCCGTCACCAGAACGGAGATGAACCGGGGGTCGTCGCCGTCAGTCCCAGAGTAGTCAGCCTCGAAGTCCTCGCTGAGCAGACGAGCCTCGTTGGGGCTGAGCTCACCAAGGCGTTGCTTGCGCCACAGCGCAGCGGAATCGGAGGGCTCGAAATCTCCGAAACGACGGGGGGCGCCCAGTGCTCAAAGGCACGCCACCCCATCAGCTGTCTCGTCGCTCACCAAGCCAGCAGGGGCACGGTCTCCGCTGAAAGCTCAAAGGCTCAGGCTTGGACGAGTGCTCACCTGCCAACCGGTTCACCACAACAGCCTCCGACGCCCACAACGTCAGCCGGTGGATGCTGCTGCCCTGCCATCAGGCTTGGACCAAGCCTTGCCTTCATCACCGCGTTGACGACCCTCGCGGCAAAGCTCTCGCCGACCTGGACGTCCTGAGGGTTCTCCTCCGAGCACGCGTTGAAGTCGGGATCGACGAGGCTGACCGCCGGAAGGGTGCCGTCGCGGGCATCGACCCAGAACTGCTTCGATGGGTCGGAGATGGCGGATGCAGCCCACCAGGCCCAGGGGGTAGACGTCCGCGGTGCACTGAAGGTTGCCCCGCACCGACGACATGAGCACCGGGAGGACGCGACTGGCGCCACTGGCAATGCGGCGGGCCAAACCGAGGCCGACCCCGCCGAAGAGACGCTTGAGGCGAAGCTTGACGTTCGAGACATGGTGGTAGGCGACCCACGAGATCCCGTTGCGGGTCAGCAGGTCGAGTGTCGTCCCCGACGGCGGATGGTCGAACATCTCATAGGGCAGGTCGTCGATGAGCCCGTTGGCCGTACCGGCTACGAGGAAACGACGGTTGGGGAACGTGGGGCCCAGGCAGGAGCTGAACCAGTGGTCGGCGACGGGAAAGGTCCGGGCCAGCCCGTGATAGAAGGGCAGGTCGTGCTCGGTCCAGTCTTCAAGGAGACCTTCAAGCACAACCATTGATGGGTCGGGCCACGGTCACTGCTGTCGTTCGATGACTCGGCGAATTCGGACCATGAGCGCTGCGGACGGGGTCACCTTCCCCGTCAGGTACGTCGAAAGGCGCGGCGCCGATGTTCCGATCTGCGCGGCGAAGGCGGTCTGGGTGAGGCCGGAACGTGCCACCAGGCTCCTGATCTCGGAACCGACTTCCGCCCGCTCAGCCTCGGCAGCAGAGCGTCGAGCCTCGGCGACGACCATCTCGAACAAGCGGGCCGAGCCGTAGAGTCGGGAGAGATGAACAGCCTGGGAGACCTGTTGGGCGACCGGTCCCCACGGGTCGGCGTCGACGGCCTCAGCCAAACGATGCCAGTCGGGCAGGGTTCCCCGCTCGATGGCCGTAACGATTCCTTCGAACGGCCAGGATTCGACGGGGTCGTCCGGGGAGGCATCGAGGTTGCGGAACTTCAAGGCGGTCATGATCGCACCATCGCCACGGCCAGGGACTGGCACACACCGCGCACGGTGTTCCAGTCGGCCCAGCGAGGATCGAGGCCTTTGTACCGACCGAGCTGTGCCGCCGACAGGTGATCCCTGGGTTGGGGATCCGCCAGTTGCCGGGCAAGTTGGGTGGCCACGCCCGCCGCTTCGGGGCCACGCTGGTCGGCGTAGAAATCGTCGATGTGGGCCAAGACCAGAGCGGAGCGCGGTACGCCGTATCGGTCCGCGAGCGCGGCTACATCAAGGAAATCACGGGTCTGGTTGCGGCGCACGATCAGATATCCCTTGACGCGCAGCGTTTCATCGGGTGTGGGGACCCGGAGTCGATGTCCTGATGGCAGCTCGACTTCGGCTACTTCGAGGGGCATCCGCCGAATCAGCTGGCGGACGCCTGATTCGATCCCCCCGAGCTCATCGAGGATGACCTTCCCGGGAGACACCCGGTTGGTGATCCACCCCTCGGTCGCCTCGACGGCGTCGAGCACAACCTCGAACCGCTCGGCAAGGTCCGGGATCACGTGGTCGTGGTCGTAGGACGCCCGGTGGTTCGCCCACAGCGCCGCCGCCGAGCCGCCTACCAGCACTGCGTCGGGGATGACCTTTTGGAGTCTTGAGGCGGACTCCAAGACGGTGAGCAGCTCGGGACGGCCGATGCCGGGCGTGTCCGGGGCATTCGGGTTAACTGGCTCTGATGTAGCAACTCCAGTCTCCTTGGCGGCCGTGTTACCGACTGAGTTCTTGGTCGGACAAGGGCGAACCACATGTTGACGATATCAGATCCGATAAGTCTGACGAGCTGAATTTCAGGCTCACCGCAGAAGCCGAGGCCCAGAGGGCCCCGGCTTCTCTGGCCGGTGCGGCGCTGCTCCCGTCTGCCTCACCGAGTTCTCCCCGCCCAGGCCCAGGTCACCGACCACCACGAAGCGAAGCCGGCCGCCTGCCGTCGAACAGGCCTGTTGGGAGAACGGCTCGTTAATTCCGGGGACTGCATCAGGCCGGTGGATGCTCCAGGATCACCCGTGGCTGGGAAGCCACGGACTGTTCACTTGCAGGCCAACGTGGCGTCGATCTTCGGCCAGGTTGTCTGATTAGCGTCCCAGCGCGGTCGGGTAGCCGAGCGGCGCCAATGATGACCGAGGGTCGGAGGAGGAACGATGATCCGTTCTGTCAAGGCCGGTTGGGCCGCGGCCGCTGCGGTGGCTCTCGGCACCGGGATGTTCACCGCGATCGGGGGGCGGGCGTGGCCGGCGCTTCGGGGTCGCTCACGGCCACGCCGATCAAACACGTGGTCGTCGTCTTCACTCACAGCCAACCCGAACGGCGAGAACCCCAACCGCCTCGACCACTCGATGCCGTTGGTCTGTGATCAGGACCACAACTACACGCCCGAACAGCTGGCGTTCGACCACGGACTGATGGACCAGTTCCCCCAGAACACCCAAGTCGAAAGCTGCTCGCCACCCGACCAGAAGCCGCCGGGCCTGGTGATGGATTACTACGACGGCAACACCGTCACCGGGTTGTGGAACTACGCCCAGCATTTCGCTATGAGCGACAACTCTTACGGGACGACCTTCGGGCCCTCCACCCCCGGCGCCCTCAACCTCGTCTCAGGCCAGACCCACGGCACGTCCGACGTCATCGCCGGCACGACGGCGAACGGCACCGTCCTGGGCGACGCCGACCCCGCCTACGATGACTGCTCGGCGGGATCGACCATCCACATGACCGGCACCAACATCGGTGACCTGCTCAACGCCTCCAATGTCAGCTGGGGATGGTTCCAAGGCGGCTTCGGGCCCACAGCCCCGGCGACGGGCACCACGCCGGCCGTTTGTGGCAGCTCGCACGTCAACGTCGGCGGTGCCACCGTCGGCGACTACAGCGCCCATCACGAACCGTTCCAGTACTACCCATCCACCGCCAACCCTCACCACCTGGCCCCGGCCAACGTCGCCGAGGTCGGCCACGCCGGGCGGGCCAACCACCAATACGACCTCAGCTACCTCGATCGGGCCCTGGCAACAAACAACCTTCCCGCGGTCAGCTTCGTCAAGGCCCCCAAGTACCAAGACGGCCACGCCGGGTACTCCGACCCCCTCGACGAGCAGACCTTCGTCGCCGGGCTGATGAACAAGCTGCAGGCCAGCCCCGACTGGAAATCCACAGCGGTCGTGGTCGCCTACGACGACTCCGACGGATGGTACGACCACCAGATCGGCCCGATCGTCAACAACTCCCAGGACCCGAGCAACGACGCCCTCAGCGGACCAGGACAGTGCGGCTCCCGGGCACCTCTGGCCGGCTACCACGACCGCTGCGGCTACGGACCCCGACTTCCCCTGCTGGTCGTCTCGCCCTACAGCAAGGTCAACTACGTCGACAACACCGTCACCGACCAGTCCTCCATCCTCCGCTTCGTCGAGGACAACTGGCTCGGCGGCCAACGCATCGGCAACGGATCCTTCGACGCCCTCGCTGGAAGCCTCAACAACATGTTCGACTTCTCCCACCGCGGTGCCGACCCCCTCATCCTCAACCCGAGCACCGGAGAACCGAGGACCTGAGCCTCTACTCCGCCGGACGGGGCTCGATCGGTGGTTGCCACCGTGCTTCGACGTGGCCGAGTTTCCAGTACCCGATGGCCACGGCCCAGACCCCGACGAACAACCCGGCGATGGCAAAGCCGGCTCGGTTGATGTTGAACTTGGCCATGAAGTCCCAAAAGCGTCCGTGGATGTCCAGCTCGGTGGAGAGAAGACCGACGATCTCGATGGTTCCGATGAGGAACGCCACGGCGATGGACAGGCCGGTGATGACGACGTTGTAATAGACCTTGCGGACGGGCCGGGCGAAGGCCCAGGCGTAGGCGAAGTTCATGAAGCATCCGTCAAGCGTGTCGAACAGCGTCATGCCTCCCGCGAACAGCAGGGGCAGGGCGAGCACCGCATACCAGGGCAGGCCTTGGCTGGCGGCGGCGGCGGTCGCGGCCAGGAGGAGGACTTCTGTGGCGGTGTCGAAGCCGAGCGCGAAGATCAGGCCGACGAAGTACATGTGCCAGGTCTTGGTGATGGAGCGCATGAGCGGGCCGAAGAACCGGTACATCAACCCTCGAGCCTGGAGGTGGCGCTCGAGCTCGGCCTCGTCGAAGAGCCCTCGGCGCATACCTCGGAACACCTTGAGGATCCCGGCCAGGACCACGACGTTGAGGGCGGCGATGAGGTAGAGGAACCCGGCGGCCATCGACGTGCCCACGACGCCGCCCACCGTCTCGTAGCTCGACGTGGGGTCGACGACGGCGCCGAAGACGGCTCGAGCGGCGATTGCGAGCCCGATTCCGACCGCAACAAGGATCGACGAGTGCCCCAGGGCAAAGAAGAACCCCGTCCCGAGTGGACGACGTCCGTCAGCCATCAACTTGCGGGTGGTGTTGTCGATGGCGGAGATGTGATCGGCGTCGAAGGCGTGGCGGGCACCGAGGGTCCAGGCGGTCAGGGCCACGCCGAGACCCAACCCGAGTCCCCGGTAGTGAACGTGGTGAGGTCGAACGGCGAAGACGAAGATGCCCCAGCCGGCGACGTTGAGGGCCACGACTGCCAGGCCCATACCACCGAACCGCCCCCATTCGCTCGGGGTCAGGGAGCCCCGCAGCGTCCTGCATCGCCTCACGGTCTCCACGACGTCTCATCCTCCTGATGGGCGCCCCAGCCAGGCGACACCCCAGCTCTCACCAGGACATCGTGAAGCTACGGGAGGCACCCGGCACTGTCAAGGCTGATCGGATGAGCCCTGAGCCGTCTCCCAGGCCCTGCGCTTCCGGCGCAGCCATCGGATCGTTACCACCCAGCGCGACGGGCGAGTCATCCGCTACCACCTGGGGACACCCCAATCGCCGCGCTGCTCGACCAGGCCCGGAGCAGCCGAACCCGCGAACAGCTCAGGTGGCGTCCGGGCTCGCTGTCACCCGGCCGGAGTAGCCTGACGGCGATGGCGATCGAGCTGCGTCGACGGACCTGGACGGTGGACGAGTACCACCGCATGGCCGAGGCAGGAGTGCTCCGGGAGGACGACCGAGTCGAGCTGATCGAGGGGGAGATCGTCGAGATGTCGCCCATTGGGTCCGGCCACGCCCGCTGTGTGAACCGGCTGACCGCGCTGTTGGTCCCGCCCGCGGAAGGGCATGCCATCGTGTCGGTCCAAAACCCGGTCCGCCTCTCGCAGCGGTCCGAGCTTCAGCCAGACCTTTCCTTGCTGCGTCGGCGTGACGACTTCTACCCGGAGGGACCGACCCCTGCCGATGTGCTGTTGGTGATCGAGGTGGCCGCCAGCAGCATGCTGTACGACCGGAGGGTAAAGGTGCCGCTCTACGGTCGGGCCCGAATCCCCGAGGTGTGGATCGTCGATCTCGACGCCGGCCGGGTGGAGGTGCGCAGGGGACCGTCGAGCGACACCTACCGGGAGGTTCGCACCATCGCCGCAGGAGACATGCTCGAGCCACCCGGCCTGGCCGGCATGGCTTTCGACATCGGGGTGTTGTTCTCCTGAGCCTGGAGAGGTAGATGTTCGAGCGCTTCACCGACCCAAGATCGGCCTCACCAGGCACTCGCGGCTGGTCCGGGACCGTGCGTCGGCTGCAGGATCCACCAGCCGATGAATTCGCCGGCCAAGAACCCGACCCAGAAGCCAAGTCCTGGCCCTCCTTGGCCGCGGCCATCCGGCGGCGGTGAGCCTCCTCGACCTCGGCGCCGGTTCGCGCCCGGTCGTAGAGGTAGCGCAGAACTTCGGGATCGGAGTCGAGCTCCACCTCCAGCTCGACGTGATCGTCCGTCAGCGGGACGAGCGGATGCAGGCGGTTGTCAGCGTCGGCCTGGTGATGCGCTCTGGGCCCTGGTGATCATCGCTTCACCTGCGTCCTCGGTGACGCAGTTCAGCCACTTCTACTCTCGACGTGGCCGGCGGCAGCCAGGTCACCAGGTCCACGGCGCTGACGTAAGCGTTCGACCACTGCCTTGCGGTGGGAGTCGTCGACGTTGCCTCCGTACTTGAACTTCGCCCGAACATCGTCGATCGACAGGGTGATGCCGCGGATCAGCCTCAGCTTGGCGGCGTGAGCGACCTCTGGGTCTGCTACAGGGGTCTCGGGTTGGAGATCGCACAATTGGCGACGCAACACGGCGGCCACCGCTGCAGGATCGGTGTCAACTCGTACGGAACCGAACAGCTTCACCGCCGCGTAGTACGTCGTCGGGATCCCGAGTGACGGATCCTCGTCGTCGATGGCCTTCCAGTCAGAGGGAACGAACGCCCAGTCACCGGCGACACTCAGCATCGCTCGCTGACGCTCGCGCAGAGCGTCAAAGACGGGATTCGGTCCCGCGAGGTGCAGGACCACTTCGTTACCATCGAGGACGAACTGCGTCGGAACGACAACCGGAAACTCTCGGTCCCGACCGGGAGCTATGAAGTGACCGAAGCCCTCTGCGGCTACGAACGGACACCACTCCTCCGCGCCGAGTGTGCGGTCCGGTCCTGCGATGTGCATGGCTCTCCATCATGCTTTGGGAATGCTGAGATCGACTCGGTGTCAATGATATTCCGCCACGGCCCGCCAGAGCAGGGCGAGTCCGACGAATGTGGTGAGCCGGGCTGAGTACCACGGCTTATCGAGGCAGTACACGGGTGTTATGGGATAGTGGATGCGGTGACTGGGGTGACAACTACGGACCAGATTCGTGCCTTGTCCACGGCACTGCCGGAGGTAACCGAGAAGCAGCACTTCCGGTTCAAGGTGCCGCTCTGGCAGGTGCGCGGCCGGACCTTCCTCGGGATGGGACGCGACGAGACCACCGCTGTCTTCTGCATCTCCGAAGAGTCGGCCAACGCGGCGGCCGCGGCCGACCCCGAGCATGCTGCCGCCGTACGCCGCATGAACGCGCAACGTAGCTTCCTTGGGCTGGAGGTCCGGCTCGCTGGCGTACCGCCGGAGCGGGTCGAGGCACTGGCACGCGAAGCGTGGGTTGCGCAAGCCCCGAAGACGTTGGTGCAGCGCTACATCGGGCGGCCTTGACGTCGGCGCCTTCGGGCAACGCTCACACCCCTTCGCATCACCGGGCCATCGGCTATCAGAATCGTTCGAATCAAGCTTCTCGTTGAGGAGGACGAGTCCGCCGCTTTGGCCGACCACGTCATGACCGCACCACTCCTGCCCGGCCGGCTTCGCCCCGCCGATGCCATCCACTTGGCGACCGCCCTACGGGTTGGTGCCGAGGAGATGATCTTCTACGACGCCGAACTTCGCACCGCGACCCAGACTGCCGGCATCAACGGGGCGAGCCCTTCGTAATCGGGCGGACATCCATCGTCGGGTAACCGGAACCTCTTGCCGCTAGGGCCGGCCGCCGCTGACGGTGCCTATGCACTCGACTGGTGTCGAAGGGCCAACAACGGGACCGGGAGCGACGGCCGTCTGGCTCGGGGGCCACCTGGCATGGCACCCGGACGGCCGCCCCTGAGGGATCGGAGGAGACACCTGTCCTTGCCGGCAGCCCCACCCGATCCCTCCTGATCACGGGGGCCCGATCCCCCACACCACGGCAACGGCGGAGGCGCCCGTCGGCCCGTAGCCTTGGACGACCACAGTGTTGGACGGGTTGCCACCGGTCAGCACCTGGTTGTACTGCTCACCGGGAGTCAGCGCCACGTTCATCTTCGGTTGCCCGTTGACCAGGATGGTCACTCTGGTCAGGCCGACCGCGGCGTTCTGGATGACCAGCATGTGCGGACGTTACGGGTGTGGAAGCCTTGGCTGAACGCCCGTCCAGGCACCACGTCTCCGCCTGCTTGGTGAAGGTCCAGGTCACCGGGCGGTCGTGCCGTGGGTGAACGGCGAGTGCTGGACCGTCGTGTTCTTGTGGTAAGGCTCAAAGATGTGGAGCAGGCCGCTGCCCGCGTCCTGCGAGGTGAACTGCACCTGAGATGGCGGACCGTTGGTGACGCCGCTCAGGGCGCAGTCGGCGTCGTCGATCCCGTCCAGGTGACGCTCGCCGAGCCCATCACGGTGGTACCTGCACCGTTGGTGAACGACTCCGTGACGGTGACGTTGCTGGCGTTGGTCCCGGTATAGGTGAAGGTCGTCTGACCGGAGCTGTTCGTCGTCCCCGTGCCCGATGCCGACCCGGGCCCTCATCGACAACGGACCACAGATCCCTTCGCTTTCCCCGGGAGCGGAGCGTCGTCGAGCAGAATCCCTGCGGGGTTGTCGATTCGCAGATGAGGAAGACGTCGTGATGATGAGACCCGCCGAATGGGCGGGACCGAGAAGAGGAGCATGTCATGGCCGAGTACCTGTTCTTGATCTACGAGGATGAGTCCGCCTGGGACCATGCGGACCCGGACACCTCCGGGAAGATCATGAACGACCACATGGTTTTCGGGGAGCGCAACAGCGCCGCCTTGCGGGGCGGAAACGCCTTGCAACCGACGAGCACGGCGACGTCGCTGCGCAAGGACTCGTCGAGCGACTTCACCATCACCGACGGGGCGTTCGCTGAGACCAAGGAGGCCCTGGGCGGCTACTACCTGATCGAGGCGGCCGACCTGGATGAGGCCATCGCCATGGCCAAACAGGTGCCGGCACCCTTTGGTGGGGTCGAGGTCCGACCCATCAGGACCTTCGACTAGGCGGAACGAGCGTCCGGCGGTGGACTCCGCTGTCGAAGCCGCGGTCGCCGACGCGCACCGCCGGGAGTGGGCATATGTGCTCGCCGCCGCGGTGCGTGTCACCGGCGACATCGATCTGGCCGAGGAGTGCGTCCAGGACGCCTACGCCCGGGCGTTGGCGACCTGGCCCGACACGGGCGTGCCGGCCAAGCCGGGGGCGTGGTTGACCACCGTGGCCCGACGGCGGGCCATCGATCTGCTGCGGCGACACTCGACGCAGCAGCGGTCCCTCCCCCTCCTCGTCGAACCAGTCGTCACCGCCGCGCTCGACGATGACGATCTTGCCGGCGTCGACCTGCCCGAGGTCAGCGACGACCGGCTGCGGCTCATCTTCACCTGCTGTCATCCCGCCATCGCCGCCGACGCCCAGGTGGCGTTGACCCTGCGGCTGCTGTGCGGGCTGACCACCGCCGAAGTGGCCCGAGCATTCCTGGTCTCCGAGGCGACCATGGCCGCCCGCCTCACCCGGGCCAAGAAGAAGATCTCCGCGGCCCGGATCCCCTACCGGGTCCCGCCCGTCGCCGAGCTCCCGGCCCGAGTCGAGGCCGTCCTCGCCGTGGTCCATCTGCTCTTCAGCACCGGTCACACCGCCCCCGTCGGCGCCGACCTGATCCGCCGGGACCTCGTCGAGCGGGCCCTGGACCTGGCCAGGATGCTACGAAGCCTGCTGCCCGACGCCGATGTCGCCGGGCTGCTGGCCCTCATCGTCCTGACCGACGCCCGCCGCCCGAGCCGGGTCGGCGACGATGGCCAGCTGGTGCTCCTCGCCGATCAGGACCGCAGATCCTGGGACCGCTCCGCCATCACCGAGGGCATCGGCCTGGTCCGCGAGGCCCTGGTCCGCCGTCCCCCCGGACGCTTCGCGTTGATGGCGGCCATCGCCGCCGTCCACGCCGAGGCTCCCACCTGGCAGGCAACCGACTGGGCCGAGATTGTTGGCCTCTACGATCTTCTGGTCGCCATCTGGCCGTCGCCGGTGGTCGCCCTCAACCGGGCCGTGGCCGTCGGGTTCGCCGATGGCCCCCAAGCGGGACTGGACGCCCTCGACGCCCTGGCCGGTGAACCGGTCCTCGCCGCCTACAGCTACCTGGCCGCGTCGCGAGCCGATTTCCTTCGTCGTCTGGGCCGGACCGACGAGGCCCGCCTGGCCTATCAGGAGGCGCTGCTGCTCTCCGAGAACACCGTCGAGCGCTCCTTCCTCGCCGGCCGCCTCGAGCGCCTCGACCTCTGAGCGCCGGCTCCAAGCTGGTGGCCGTCGGGCGGCTCTGTCTCTGCAGCCAACCGGGGGGACGGGGTGGCGTAGGGAGTGGCCCGCCATGGTCGTCGTGGATCTGTGATGCTGATGGCGAGATGTTCGAGCGCTTCACAGACCGAGCCCGACGTGTGCTGGTGCTGGCCCAGGAAGAAGCTCGGCTGCTCAACCACAACTTCATCGGCACCGAGCACATCCTCCTCGGACTCATCCACGAGGGCGAAGGGATCGCCGCCAAGGCACTGGAGTCTCTCGGCATAAGCCTCGAGCAGGTTCGGCAGAAGGTGGAAGAGACCATCGGGCCGGCCGGGTCATCGACTACCGGCTCACCTCCGTTCACCCCCAGGGCGAAGATGGTCCTTGAGCTGTCGCTGCGCGAAGCGCTGCAGCTTGGCCACAACTACATCGGCACCGAGCACATGCTCCTCGGCCTGGTCCGAGAAGGCGAGGGTATCGCCGCCCAGATGCTCATCAGCCTGGGCGGCGACTTGGCGACTGTGCGTCGGCGGGTCATCGACCTTCTCGCCGACTACCAGCCGCAAGAGGCAGCGGCACCCGGCGGCGTGAGCTCGACGGAGCACCGGGACGGCCCCCGCTGCCCGGCGTGCCGGTCGCTGCTCGACGGCCACGTCGCCTATCGGCTGCTCGCGGTGCCGCCAGTCGGCGGCGGAGCCTCCGAGCCGATCAAGGTCATCTTCGTCTACTGCTCGGGCTGCGGAGTGGTCATAGCCCACACTCCTACCGCGGAGACGGGCGAGGGCCTCGGGGGTCGCCTCGCCACCGGCTCAGCGGCCCTGGTCAACCCGGCCGGGACCGACCCACCGTCGGCTGGTCCCGATGCGCGCATGGTTGCCGAAAGTGAATCCGGCGCGCGTGTCGCCCCTGAAGAATCCGGGGGACATGACCGTGTCATCGCCGAGGGGGTCACGGTCGACGGGGTGCGCTGGACGCTCACGGCCGGCGGCTCCGACGAGAGCTACACCACGACGCTGCGCACAGAAGATGACGCCGGGCTCGTCGCCCATGGAGGGATGGGCGGCCCAAAGCTCTGGGGGGCCGACCGACTCAACGTCTACACCGGCCGCAATCCGAAACGCGGGCCGCGCTGCGTGGTCGTCCGTTGCGACCCGTCGATTGTGCGGCTGGTGCTGCTTCAAGGGCCCGGAGCGGACATGGACCTGATGCAATGCGGGGGCGACGTGATCGATGGGCTGCGCTTCGGTGTCGCCGTGGTCGACCCCGATGCTCCGCTCCGGGAGATCGTCGGCTTCGATCGTGCTGATGCTGTCGTTGCGCGCTTCGACCTTGGGGGTCACGACTCTTCCTGGTCCGGGCACCGCTGAAGGGGTGCACGAGCCGGGGGCTAGCGGCGGCTGCGCTCCTGGTGTGGACAACCGCCGTGCCAATTGCAACGCCCGCTGCGCCGTGACCACACCCTCCCCGGCCCTCCGGCCAAACAGGTCGCGCATGTGGTCCAGCGCCTGCTGTGTCACTCCGGCGGACATGGGATCAGCGAGCAGGACGTGCATCGTCTCGGCGACAGCAGCGGGGCGCACCGTCTGCATGATGCGGTAAACGTCGGCGGCGTCCTTGTCGCTCAGCCGGTCCTCCCGGCCAACTTCGGGCCTGTCATGGATCTTGTGGGCCTTTGAAACCAGAAGTGCGGCTACTCCGGCCACCTCCACGGTGACCTCTCGTGTGTCCGACGGTTCGAGAGCGGTGACCGGTATCGGGCTGCGATCGACAAGCGCCGCCTCCAGCCCCACGGCCCGTCGTGCAGAACGCTTTGCGGAGGTAGATGGCTTGTGCTCCCACGACGATGACGGCGCTGCCGTGCGGAGTCGAGCAGCGTCAGCGCGTCGAGCAGGACACGTCGTGCAGCTACATAGAGCGGATCGAACGCGGTGCCCTCAGCCATTGGGGGCTGTCTCCGGAAGCTTGTCCAGGCGCCACATGCTCTCAGACTCGATCATCCACTGGAGCACAGCGTCACCCTCGGCCGGCATGCGGCCGTTGCCCGTGAGACAGTCCGCAGCCGCCTGCGACGGAGCTACATAGGTGACGCCGTCCACAACCGACGTCCGTTCCCAAACGACCGGATCGAATGGCATGAGGATGGTGATGTTGGCTCCCTGGTCTGCCGGAATGAGGCCGAGAGCCTCCGCGACAGTGCGTGGGTCGTCGGTGTAGACGGCCAGCAATGCGGGTGCGGCGACGGGTGCGAGCCGGCTCGCGGCGAACGACCCAGTGACCGCCGTTCGTGTGCTGACCACTCGGAGCTGTTCGAGCGCACTCGCAGCCCCTGCCGGCGCGAGGTAACGTTGCGCCTTGTTGGCACGGAAGACGTCGTACGTCTCGACCCACCGCCGGATGAGACCCCCGACATCGACGGTCTTGACTCGCCCACGTTCGAATCGCTCGAAGAGAGCCTCGTCATCGAGTGTGTCGAGAATACGTGATACGTAGCTGAAGGCAAGCTCGGCGGACGCAGCCAGCTCACGGACACCGTACGGGGGCCGGACGTCGACAAGCACCCGGATCAAGCGACCCGCCTTCGCACCCTGGACCCGGGCCTTGTTCCGTGCAGGCGGCGACGGGTCCTTCGAGGCGCCCTGGGTCTCGACATAGAGGGTGGGGTTATCCAGGCGAATGAGCGCGTTACCGGTGAGATCGAGATAGTTGATCCCGTCCACCGTGAGCAACTCCTGCGTCTTGTGGCTCAGCCACGGTGCGATCACCAGAATGGGGATGTGCGACGAGAGAGTCCGGAGGGTCTTCCCAACTCCTGGGAGGAGCCTTTCTGCGTCCCGTGGCCCGAACACCCGCTTGACCTCGACAACCATCGTCGTAAACGTGCCGTTGGGCCCACGAACATCGATCGCCGCATCGACTCGGTCTTCCCCCGCCTGGAACTCGGCACGAGCCGTGGGGCCGACGTCCCAGTTCTCGGGCAGGCGGGCGCGAAGCCAGGAAACAGCGCACTCGACCATGTCGTTCTCCGAAGTCATCCCGTTCGCTGTCATGGTGAACGTCCACCAAATGCCCTACCGTTCTCTCTGTCTTCTCGTTCGCTGATTCAGCGAACGCCAGCGCTGAGAGAACGATCCTCAACCACAGGTCGGTTGAGGCCTCCTGCACGAGGAACCACAGCCCAAGACGCCTCACCCCCGCCGTCGAGTCTGGTCATTGGCTCGGAGCGTATGCCGGGCCCCGATGGAGAAGCGCAGCGGGCAAGATCGAGGTGAGATCCCCGATGCCGGCGACGGCAGCGGCTACCGTCGGCTTGTGGACGGAGAACCCTTGATGTGGGCTGTCCCCCCGTGCTGACGGCAGGCGCGCCGGATCCGCGGGAACCGGTCCTCGGCCAGGCGGTGATCGTCTCGATGCTGCTGGACGACGAGAGCCAGGACCGACTCCGTGCCGGGCTGGACGAAGCAGGGTGGCCGGTGGCAGGGGGCGGTCGCCTCGAGGCTGTCGCGGTGATCGAGGTGACCGACCCAGCGGCTCGTCGTTCGCTGCGGCGAACGCTCGAAGTCGTCCTGGTGGACCGCTGGGGCAGCGAACGGGCGGGCGAGATGCCCCTCAGCCGGATCTTTCCCGGCTGCGACCTCCTCCCTAACGGTCCGCTCCCTCAGACGGCGTGCGGGGCCCGCCTGCGAGGCGTGCTCAACCGGGCCGGGTGGACCCATTGGGCCACGCTGACCGAGCGCTCGCTCCTCGAAGCGGCCTCCCTGTCCAACCTGGGGACGATGGCCATGGCGGAGCTGGTCGCCATGTGCTTCGAGCGGAGCCTGGAGGGCGTTGCTGTGACCGCCGAGGACGCGGGGGCGGACGATCTGACGGTGGTGCTGCGCCACGAGCGCTCGGGGGGCAGCCAACCGGTGCTCGATGCCCTTCTCGACATCCGCAGTAGCGACGCCCCCCGCCGTGTACGCGATGCGGCCGGACGCCTGGTGAAGAGGGAGGCCCCATGGGCGCTCGACCACGACGCCGCCGTCGTCGCTCTCCTCCGGGCCGCGGGCGACGAACGCAGTCGGCGCCTGTTCGACGGCTGGTCCTCGTGGCGGGAGCCTCGCTCCTTGCCCCAACTGGCGATCGAAAGCGGGATCTCGGCCCAACGGGCAGGCCAGGTCGTGCATCGATTCGACTCCCGGCTCCGGGCTGGGCTGAACGTCGCACCCGGCCCCCTTCCCTGGATCGTGTCCCGACTGCGGGCCCGGCTCGGTCCGGTGACGACGGTGGAGCACGCCGAACACGTCCTGGCCCGTTTCGACCTCGTCGGTCCCACCGGCGATCTCGTACTGTGGTTGGCCGGGCCCTACCGGCCGGTTCCGTCCCGGTCGGGCTGGTTGGCGCTCGGGCACCGAACGGTGGTCGCCCACACCGCATCATGTCTGGCCGCCGACGGTGGTGTTCGCCCCATCGCCGACGTCGAAGCTGAGCTGGAGCTGTCGGGACGGCACCTGCGGGCATGGTTGCTGGCCTGCAAGGCCACCATCGTCCACGAGCTCGCCGTCTCGCTGGCGGGACCGCTGCCTGACATCGTGGAGCGCATCCTCGACGCCCACGGCCGAACCCTCACGGCCGCCGCCATCACCGCCTCCCTGGCCCAGGGTGGCGGGGTGACGACCGACGACTCGCTGCGGCGCGCCCTTCGGGCCAAGCGCTTCGTCCGCCACCCCGACGGGAACTTCGGATTGGCCGACTGGGACGCTGCCGCTTCGGGACCCGCACGACCCCGATCGCCCGACGCCCGCCCTTGGCCGACCGAGTCCACTACGTCCCCAGACGACAAGGCCCTCGACGACTCGCGCCGCGATGATCGCCTGTGGCTGTGGGTCAGGGTGGACACTGATGTCCTGCGCGGCGGGGAGGCCGTCGTCCCAGGCGCCCTCGCCGAAGGCCTCGGTCTGAGGGCGCCGGCCCGGCGAACCTTCTCGAGCCGCTACGGGCCCATCGCCTTGGCCGCGGACGGGCCTCACCCGACCCGGGGCTCGGTTCGGGCCATCGCCCTGGCGGCGGGGGCTCGCCACGGCGACACCGTGCTGCTCGGCTTCTCCAGGGACGGCGACGTCCACGTCGAGGTCCGTTGCCCAACAGGTCCCCTGGATGCTGCAGATCCGCCCGCCGGCGAGTCCAACCCGGCCGGCCCCTTCGCCCATCTCCTCACCGGAGGAACCCCATGACCGTCGCACCGTCCACGCTGGAGGAGGCACTCGAGGCCCTCGAGGCTGATGTCGACGCCGCCGTCCGATCGCTCGGAGCCGCCCTGAAGCAGACGAAACGAGCCAAGGCCGCAGCCGCGGCCGGCCAGATCCGTGAGCTCCAATCGGCCATGGACAGCGCCGAGCGGCTCGCCGATCAGGCCGCAACCGCGGTGGCGGGCGTCCGGTCGGGATGGCAGTTCGACGTGAGCGAATGGCTGGCCTCCGGTGACTACGCCAAGGAGCTGCTGGCCACGGCCGCGGAGGCCGGCGTCCAGGCGTTCGAGTCGGATGAGCGCATCCTGTGCTATCCCGCCATCGTTGCCGTGTCGGCTGGCGATGCCTCGGTCGTGGTGGACAAGAAGAAGGATCGCCGGATCCGGCCGTCGGTGATCGTCCGTCACCTGGCCGACCTCCAGGGCCGCCCGCCCAAGTTCAAGGCGGAGGCGTTCATTGCCAGCCTGGCCGCCGCCTATGACCTCGTCGTGGGATCCAAGGGCGGGCGCCCCGGGGCGGCGGTGAAGCTCGTGGACGTGCACACCGTGCTCACCCTGCTTCCCGGCGCCGCTCGCGACTACACCCGCCAGGAGTTCGCCCGTGACCTGTACCTGCTCGATCAGAATGGTGTCGTCGACACGAAGGACGGCCGCCGCATGAGCCTACCCGCCAGCGCCATGACCCGGGGCACGGGCGTGCTCAGCACGGTCACCAGGGCCGGGCAGACCAAGGTCTACGCCGGCATCGCCTTCGCCGAGCCTTCGCCATGATCGGGGTAGGCGACTACGTGGGATTCCTCGAGCGGGAGTATCTGCATGGCTACGTGGATGCCGGAGGGGCCGCAGTCAAGTTCGCCGTGGGTGCCGACGATCCCACGGCCGACGCGTTCATCGAGCACCTCAGCGACGCAGCTCGGCGCCGCGGCTACATCGTGGCCACGGTTGACGCGGCCGTCACCCGGGTCCACCTGCTCGAGCAGGTGTTCTTCGAGGTGGCCCGCCAGGTCGACTGGGACGCACTGGCGGCGGTAGCGACCCGAGCTGCCGTCTCCGCCGCGGGCTACCCGGCACCGGCCGACGACGTCCTCTCCGTCGACCAGCTGGCGGCCCATCACCGCGTCGATGCCCGCGAGCTTCGCCGAGACGTCGACCGGGAGCTGCAGCAGCGGGTCCATCGCGACTACGCCATGGTGTCGGAGTTTCGAACGGCGATGCTGCGCCTGTGCCAGGCCCAGATGCGGGCCGGCCAGGTGAGCGAGGCGGAGCACGCCGCGGTGCTGGAATGGCTGCACGGTGACCTGCGCCGGATCTCCGCACTCAAGTCGGCGCTCATCTTTCGGCGCATCGGGCGCCACAACGCCCGGCCCCTGCTCTTCTCCCTGGCCCACTGGCTGACGGTGAACGGCCACGCCGGGCTGGTGTTGGTCCTCGACGTCCGCCGCCTCGGATTCGCCCGCCGGCCCAGCCCCTCGGAGCGTCACGGCCACTACTACACCAAAGCGGCGCTGCTCGACGCCTACGAGGTGTTGCGCCAGCTCGTCGACAACACCGATGAGATGGGGAATTGCTTCGTTGCCGTGGTGGCCTCCCCGGCGTTCGTAGCTGACCCCGGGCGCGGCCTCGACGCCTACCAGGCGCTGAAGCTGCGGGTGTTCGACGAGGTGCGGGACAAGCACCGGGACAACCCCTTCTCCTCGCTCCTTCGCCTGGGGACGGCGTGATGTCGGTCGAGCACCGCCGAGCCTTGGAGGCGTTGCGGGCCGGTGTGCCCAACCGTGACGCGGTGATGGCGCTCGGGTCCATGCAACAGGGGGTCGAGGACCGCTTCAGCCAGCTCCTGGCGGCCGTCGATGCCCCACCCGACGGTGTTTCGCCCGGCGGCCTGCTCATCGGCGGCGGGTTCGGCACCGGAAAGAGCCACGTCCTCGAGCATCTGGTCCATGTGGCGCTGTCGGAAGGCTTCGTCGTCTCCAAGGTGGTGATCTCCAAGGAGACGCCGCTGCACGACCCGGTGAAGGTGTACCGGGCGGCCATCGAGGCGGCCAAGGTCCCCGGCCGCCCGGGTTCGGCTATCGACGAGATCGCCGCCGGCCTGCAGATCGATTCGCCCGCCTATGCGGAGCTGTACCACTGGGCCCACAATGATCAAGCACCGGTCGACAGTCGCTTCGCGGCCACCCTGTTCCTCCACGAGTACGCACGCGGAGACGAGGAGTTCGCCGATCGGATCGTGCAGTTCTGGGCCGGTGACCCGCTGCCGGTGGCCGACCTTCGCCGACGGCTGAAAGAGGCCGGCGCCGCCGCCACCTACCGCCTCGACAAGGTGAAGGAACGGGATCTCTCGGTCCAGCGCTTCCGTTTCCTGGCCCGGCTCGCCCAGGCAGCAGGTCATCGCGGGTGGATCCTTCTCCTCGATGAGGCCGAGCTGATTGGCAGGTACTCGGCGTTGCAGCGGGCCAAGTCCTACGCCGAGCTGGCCCGGTGGGTCCGGGGAGATCGCGACGATCCGACCGCGCCCCTCGGTGCCGTGCTTACGACCGTCGACGACTTCGAGACCCAGGTGCTCGTCGGCAAGAACGACATCGAGCTGATACCCAAGCGGCTCCGGGCCAAGGACACCGCCGAGGCCGAGCTCCTGGCCGGGATGGCCGAAGCGGGGATGCGCATCATCGAGCGCGAGCAGATCCAGCTTCAACCCCCCGGTCGCGAGGAGCTCGATCGAACCTATGCCCAGCTCCGCCAGATCCACGGCCTGGCCTACGGATGGGATCCGCCTGATGTCGCCGGCCTCGAGCGCCTCCCCTCCAACCGGATGCGCCAATACGTACGGGCGTGGATCAACGAATGGGACCTCCGGCGGCTCGACCCGGACTACCAGCCGGAGATGACGGCGGCCACCCTCGGCGTCGATCTCAGCGAAGAGGCCGGCGAGGAGGCGTCGGGCGAGGGCGGTTGACTGCAGTGCTGGCCGATGACCTCGCCACGGTGTTGCGGGCCGCACCCGGCCTGGCCGCCGCCGAGCTGGCGGCCCAGGTCGGGGCATCCTCCGAGAAGGCGGTGGTGTTTGCCCTCTTCGCCGCCCATCACCGCTTCCGGTGCGACCACAGCGCGCCTCCCCGTTGGTGGCTGGCCACCGGCGTACCCCGGTACCCGGCTCGCCCTGGGGCGGTTGTGGCCCCGGGGTCGCCCATCGGTCTCTACCCCTGGCAGGTCGATGCCCTGGCCGCGTGGGCCCGGGCCGGTCGCCGCGGGGTCGTCGAGGCGGTCACGGGCACCGGCAAGACGCGGGTCGGCGTGGCCGCCGCCATGGAGGAGCTGGCCCGCCGCGGCCAGGTGCTGGTGCTGGTCCCGACTGTCGAGCTGCAACGGCAATGGGTGAGCGAGATGACGACCCGGCTGCCGGCGAGTTTCGCGGTGGGCCGCATGGGGGCCGGCATGTCCGACAGCCTTGCCACCCACGACGTGCTCGTGGCCGTGGTCAACAGCGCCCGGTCCATCGACGTCCGACCCACCCGGGCCGGCGGTCTGTTGGTGGCCGACGAGTGCCACCGCTACGGCAGCGCCGTCAACCACCTGGCCCTCGATGACCGGTTCCGCCGCCGGCTGGGCCTGAGTGCCACCTACGCCCGGGACGACGAGGGCAACCTGGCCTGGCTCGACCCGTACTTCGGGGGCACCTGCCTGCGGCTCGGCTACCGGCGAGCCGTGGCTGAGCGGGTCACTGCCCGCTTCACCGTGACGCTGCTCGGGGTGCGTTTCGCCCCCGACGACCAGGCCCGCTACGACGAGCTGAGCGAGCAGATGAAACGTCTCCGGGCCCGACTGGTCGACCGGTACGGGGTTCCCCCCGAACCTTTCGACGCCTTCTTGAGAGCGTTGGCCCTGCTGGCCGACGGAGACGGCGAGGGAGCCGGCGCCGCCCGGACCTATCGCCAGGCGATGCTGGATCGTCGGCGCCTCTTGGCCGACACCCCGGCCAAGGACGCGGCCCTCGCCGCACTGGCGCCGGCCATTGGCGATGCCGACCGGGCCATCGTGTTCACCCAGTCCATCGCCGCCAGTGAGCGGGCGGCGCGGGCGCTGCGCAGGTACGGCCTCTGCTCCGGCGCGATCCATTCGTCGTTGACCTCCTCTGAACGCCAGGACGTGCTCCGCCGCTTCGCGGACGGCGACCTCCAGGTCCTGGCCGCTCCCAGGGTGCTCGATGAGGGGATCGACGTGCCTGCCGCCGACCTTGCCGTGATCGCCGCCGCCAGCCGCTCACGCCGCCAGATGGTGCAACGCATGGGGCGAGTGCTGCGCCGCAAGCCCGACGGCCGCCGGGCCCGCTTTGCCATCCTCTTCGTCGAGGGGACCGTCGAGGATCCCCGGCAGGGAGCGCACGAGGTGTTCCTCGATGAGATGGCCGATGTGGCCGACCGGGTCTCATCCTTCGCATCCGGGACGACCATCGATCAGCCAGGCGGTCCCCGTGACACGTTGCGACCCTCGTGGCCGGCCGCCGCCGACGGCTCGGTCCGAAATGCTTCCTAGCCCCAGCCGCGGCGGTGCTCAGGCCGGAGAGAGCGGGGGCCGTCGGGGACGCCCGAAAGCGTTACGTCGATGAGCTCAGGCGGCGCCGAGCACTTCGTCCACGACGATGGCCACGCCGGGGAGTCCGGCGACCTCGAGGGTCTCGCCCCGCTGAGCTCGATGCAGGTCGTGGTAGCCGTTCGGACCCGGGGCGCTCAGCACCACGATCTCCCCTCCCGTGAGATCGACGACCCAACAGCGGGGCACCCCGGCGGCGCCGTAGCGGGGGGCCTTCACGTCACGGTCCCAGGCGAGCGAGCTGTCCGCCACCTCGACGACAAGCAGGACGTCCTCGGCCCCCGGGGGCAGCCGGGCCCCGTTGTCGGCCCGGGGATGGAGGAGCGCCACATCGGGCTGGGGCTCGGAATGGTCGTCGAGTCGGATCGGGTTCTGCACCGAGACGATGGCCTGCTCCCCGACGGCCACGACCAGCAGCCGATTGATTCGGTTGACACAGGCCAGGTGGCGATTGCCGATCGGTGCCATGGTGAAGACCTCCCCGTCGAGCAGCTCCACCCGGGAGTCCTCGTCGAAGATCCCGACCTCGCCCATGCGGTGCCATTCGTCGACGCTGAAGGCGTAGCGAGTGATAGGCGTTCCCACGACCGGCAGCCTACCCCGGTGGCCTCCGCACGCCCGCGGCGGACTCGCCCGGACGCCCCGGTGCCGTCGGAGCCGGGCGCCGGCGGGGACATTCCCCAAAATCTGTTCCTCCATTCAGCGGGACATCTCCTCGAGACGTCGGCCACTCGACTTGGGCCCGAGCAGCGCCACCACCCCCGCGGCCACCCCGGTGATCCCGATACCCACGAACCCGGTGAAGAACGACGTTGCCGCCACCACATGGGGCAGGGCCAGGCCTCCGACCGCCCCGCCGGCGTGGCCCACGCCGTCGGACACGGCAAACCCGGTCGAGCGGGCCGCGGTCGGGAAGCACTCGGCGGTGTAGGTGTAGGCCACCTGCAGCCACATCCCGAGGCCCAGAGCGGCGAGGAACGCCCCGGTCACCAGCACGCCCTCGTTGGCCAGGGTGCCGACCAGGATGAGCCCGACCAGCCACACCACCGACGACCCGAACATCAACACCTTGCGTTCCTTGCGGTCCGCCAGCCAGGCCATGAGCAGGGCCCCGACCGGGTAGCCGAGGCCACCCACACCCAGATAAAGGATGGAGCTGGCGATGTCGTAGCCCCGGGTGGACAGCAGATCGGCGGAGTCGCCGAGGAAGCCATAGTTGCCGATGTACCAGAGGAACCACATGGGGATGAGCACGGCCAGGCGGCGAGCGAAGACGGGACGCAGCAGGGCCCGGGCCCCGAATCCCTCGAGCTCCTCGACGACCCCCTCGTCCACCTGGGGCTCGGGGAGGTCGATGCCCCGGCTGAGGGCGGTGTCCTCCATGCGGACCACGATCGCCTCGGCTTCGTCGGCCCGACCGTGGGTGGCCAACCAGCGCGGCGACTCCGGGAGCTGGAAACGACCGAGGAGGCCGACGGCGGCGATGACCCCACCGATGACGAACAGCAGGCGCCACCCGTAGGTGTAGTTGGGCACCAGGCCCAGGGCCACGAAAGGCGTGACGGCCTGGCCCAGGATCCCCACGAGGAACGTCAGGTTGGAGATCCGCCCGCGCTGCGAGGCGGGCGCCAATTCCCCCACGTAGGTCGACACCAGGTTGAGGTCCGCACCCACCCCCATCCCCGTGACGAACCGCCAGATGCTGAGGGTGACGACACCGGTGGCGGTGGCATCGAGGAACGATCCCACCGCGGTCAGGGCGATGGTGAACAGCAGGATCCGATAGCGCCCATAGCGATCCGAGAGGGTGCCGATGATGAGCGAGCCGACGGCGTAGCCGATGAGGCCGATGGACAGGGCCACGAACGTGCTGGTCGATCCGGACAGGTGGAACTGCTTGGCGATGGCCGGCATCCCGTAGCCGATGTCCGCGATGTCAAAGAAGGTGAAGAAGTAGCCGATGCCGATGATGACCAGATAGGACCATGGCAACGACCACACCGGGATGCGGTCCAGGCGGGCCAGGATCGAGGCACTCTGCGTGGGAGGAGGGACCGACGTCATGGTTCACATGTTTCCCCACCGAGGCCGGCGTCATGCGAACCTCCCGTCAGCTGCCGGGGGCGGGACGGCGGCCGATGATCTCGTGGGTTCGCTGTTCACGCAGCGCACGCAGGTGCACGGCGGCCCAGGTGCGGAACGGCCGCCAGGCCTCGGAGACCTCAGCTAGCGTGCGAGTGGGCCCGTAGCGCTCGACGACCTCGGCTTCCAGGCGCCGCTCGTGGCGGGGTAGAGCATCCGGCGCATTGGCGCCGCGCACGACGACCAGCTCGGCAGCGAAAGGCCCAAGCCCTTTGACCGCTTGCACCGCCTGGACAGCATCGTCGGGGTCCACCGCCCGCAAGGCGGCGCCATCGAGGCGTCCCTCGAGGGCGGCATCCGCCACGGCACGGAGGTATTCACCCTTGCGGCCTGGCAGGTCGAGGCTGGTCGGCCTCGCCCTGCTCCGGCAGCGATGCGGGGGCGAAGCCCTCCCAAAAGGCCTTACTTGTCGCCAGCGACCACGGCCCGAGCACCTCCACGTTCACCTCGTGACGCCCCACCGACCCACCTCTCTCGCGTCATGGTCCACGCGCTGCTCCTTGAGGCAGCACCCTCATGCTCGTAAGAGCGTAGAGGGCATGCCTACGCGGCTCGCAGCTTGGCTCCGCATGCCGGGCACCACGCCAAGGGGCGACCGAAGCGGGCCTCCCAGGTGTCCCGTTCCGTGGTGTGGACGGGGCAGTGCCGGATGCGGAGGTGATCGCGCACGATCTCGGTGATGAAAACGACCCGCTCGGTCGGGGTGCGACCGTACCCGGCCCCGCCGGCGGCGCCTTCAGCAATGACCTCACCTTGGTCGAGCTCCTTCATCTCGAAGCTGCTTTCGTCGTCGAGGTCACCGCCCCGCCAGACACGGGAGAAGCGCCCCGCCGGAACCAGGTCCAGCTCGATGCGCCACTGGTCGTGGCGCTCCCGGAAGTAGAACGAATGGCCCTCGACACTGCCCCGCCACTGCTCCGGTGCCCAGCCACCGTGGCTGGTGACAACGACATCGGGATGGCCGACCAACCAGGCCACCAGTTCGTCCTCCTCGACCTGGCGGCCCGCCTTTCGAGCGCGCCCTTCCGCAGAATCCCAAAAGGCGTCCATCTCCGCCATCGTCGCCCGCCATGCAGCAGAGCGCTCGTCTGCGCTGAGCCGACACGAACAGGCGAACCCGTAGCCGTGGAAGTCGGTCGCGGGCAGGCGGGGATGGCACCCGCACAGGCAGGCGCCGTCGCTGTCCCGTCGAGGGGTGACGAACAGGTGATCGACGATCGCTTCGGCCCACCGGACAATCTCGCTCGCCGGCGCCTCGAGTTCGGTGAGCACGACCGCGAGGTCGTTGACGTAGAGGCGGCGGCTCTCAGCCCGTTGCCGGTCCCGCTCCGCTCGCCTGTCGTCATCGACCTCGGCGAACGAGATGATGTGAAGCTCCGGTTCGTCGAACACCTTCGTTCCGTCCCTCTCTGCTCGTCATCCAGGCTGGGCTCGTCATCCAGGCTGGCTCCGCAGGCCAGGACAGACAAACGATTTGGGTGCGGCTCCGCTGGAGTGACTAGGCGGCGAGGGGTATTACTCCTTGGTCGTAGCGGGATTCGTGGACGCGTTGGCGTTGGTGGTCCAGGTGGAATTGCCAGTAGGCGTCGAGGTCGTCGTTGGCACGCACGGCCCGTAGCTTGAGCACGGCTTCCGCTCCCTGCACGCTCCAGCGGGCGCCGGTTATGTCCATCCGATCCGCGACCAGGTATCGGCAGGTTCCTTCGATGATGCCGCTGGCGACGGGCCAGCCTGCGGCGAGTGCCGTCGGGTAATCCAGGTAGTCCGCCTTGTTGGTCAGGTATTTGGCGCAGGCGTCGGCCTTGATCCGTTTCTGTTTGCTTAGCCGCGCTGCGGTGGCTCTGCGTCTGATGCCGGCGGCGACCTCGCGGGCGTTGCCGTCCAAGATGGCGAGTGCCCGGTCGTGCACCCACGCTTGGGCGGCGGCGTCGCCTTCGGTGAAGAAGCACCACACCGCGCCCCACAGGTACTCGAGCACGTGGATCAGGTCAATCACGATCGCGACTTCGGCTCCTCTGGTCTTGGCCTCTTTGTTGATGCGGTAGATCTGATGGTTGTTTCCGTCCACGAGGGCCACCCATCGACGTTTGTGGTTCGGGTCGCGCCGCTGTGCCTCGTCGAAGACCTTTGCGATTACCACGGCGGCGTCTTCGACCACGCTGGCGGTCACCCACTTGGCAGCGGCCTTCGGTGCCGGCGGCGGAGCATCGCCGGCCTTGGTGGCCAAGACGTCGGCGGCCGTGCGGGCCACGGGCGTGAGGTCGTAGACGGCGCCGACCTCGGCGAGGCGTTTGCGGTTGCGTTTCTCGCCCTTGGAGAGCCGGCACTCCAGCTTGTTGGTTGCCGCCGCGGCCGCTTTCGCGGTGGCCGGGCGCAGAGCGTCAGGGCGCATGACGATGCCCTTGCCATCAGCGGAGATCACCAGCACGTCGGCGGGGTCCGCCTCGCTGCGGCCGGTGGTGGCGTAGAACTCCTCGACGTCGACCGCGGCGCCGGCGGTGAGGGCCTCCACCTGGCGTTTACCCAGGTGCTGGCCGGTAGCGCGTTCCACCGCGGCGCCGGCTTCTTCGAAAGACCCTCGGGAAGCCTCGAGCGCGGCCAGGCGACGCAGCCCATGGCTGTGGCGCTCCACGGGCAGGTTGAGGGCGCCGTCCGCAGGAGACAGGTTCGGGTGGCCTCGGTGACGGTAGGCGAATCGCTCCACGTCGACGGGGCCGAAGATGGTGGCCAACGACCGGTGGTGTCCAGTTTCGACCGTCGCGTGGGTGACACCGTCGGAGTCGACCACGGACTCCCGGCGCAATTCCTTTGCGGCGCGCAGGCTCAAACTCAAGTGGTCCTGGAGCATCAGCCGCAGCAGCTCGCGCCCGCGAACGTCGAGCTGGTCTTCCAGCTCGGCATGGGCCAGGGACCCGGCGTCGGATCCCTCCAGCCATCCGAGGACCTCCTCGAGGCACTGGCGAGACGCAGCAAATCCGGCGGTCGGGCCTTCTGCGGCGCTCATCGCAGCCCGCCTCGGCGGGCGTTGCCATCCCGCCGGGTGCGTAAGGCGGCGATCCCTTCGGCGGCGGCTGCCTCCAGCTCCGCTCTGGCTGCTTGGTAGCGGGCCAGCGCAGCGGTCACCTCGGCCACCTCCGCGGCGGCCAAGGTGAGCGTCTTGGTGCGGCCCCTGTCGGTGTAGGTGAGCGCCGGGCTCTCATGGGGCTCGCCGGTCGCGCACCGACAAGCCGGCTTTCCGCAGCGGCGTCGGAACGTCGTCAAGGTGCCGTGGAGCACCAATGGTCGGGCTCGGCGTGTGATGCAAGGCATCGTAGCTCCTGTCTGTAGCTAGTTATCACTACAGACAGGTAAGCCTGACTGCTATGCCAAGTGTTGGATCCCTGCACCT
>JBPCNZ010000092.1:0-25299 GCA_051000755.1 Acidimicrobiales bacterium
GGGGCTTGGGCCGGCCCGCCCGGCACCGGGACAGGGGCTTGGGCCGGCCCGCCCGGCACCGGGACGGGGGGCGCCCCGGACGAGGGGCGGTGGGCGCCCAGGGCGGACCGGGCGCCTCCCGGTGGACGGGGCGGGAGCGGAGGTGGTTCGCCAACTCCTCCCCCTCCCCCGGCCTGACCGGGCGGGTTGAGGCGGCGGCCGCTCTCCGGCGTGGGACCCAGCGGCGCGGGACGGGCGGGCGCGGGTCTTCGAGATCCCTCACCGCTGACCGGCGCCGGCCCGGGCCCGGGCGGTGACCCACCCGTCACCGCCTCCGGGGGGGGCGGCCCGCCGGCGAGGGCCGCCTCCAGCCGCTCGATGCGTTGGAGCAGGGCGGCCGGCGATGGATCGGCCGCGGGACTGGCCAGGCGAACCAGAGCCACTTCCAGAGTGACGCGGGTGTCCACCGAGTCACGCATGTCGACCGCGGCGCGGCCGATCTGCTCCATGGCTCGAACGACGGTGGCCAGGCCCAGCTGCCGGGCCTGGGCTTCCACCTGGTCGGCAGCCTCATCGGCCAGGTGGACCAAGCTGCGAGCCTGGGTGGCCAGGAACCCGTTGCGGAGATGCTCGACCAGCTCAACGGCCAACCGGCGGGGGTCACGGCCCCCGTTGAGGGCGGCGGCCACGGCGAGAAGGACTAGCCCGGCATCGCGCTCGGCGATGCCATCGACAATGTCGGAGACCACGGTCCCCTCGTCCTCGACCGACCCGGCGGCCGCCACCTGGTCCAGCACCGAGAGGGCGTCCCGGGCGGAACCGTGGCCCCGGCGGACAACCAGGTCGAGGGCTTCGGTGGGGAGGCCGAGAGCGGCTCGCTCGTTGACATCGGCCAGCAGGGCAGCCAGCGTCTCCGACCCGAGGAGGCGAAACTCGTAGTGCTGGGTCCGGCTCTTGATGGTCGGCAGCACCCGCTGGGGATCGGTGGTGGCCAGCACGAACACCACATGGCTGGGTGGCTCCTCCAGGGTCTTGAGGAGGGCGCTGGCCGCGTCGGCGGTGAGCTGGTGGACCTCGTCGACGATGTAGACCTTCTGGCGGCCGCTGGTGCCGAGGGCAACCCGCGACAGCAGATCTCGCATCTCGTCCAGCTTGCGGTTGGAGGCGGCGTCGAGCTCGTGGACGTCCACCGACGAGCCGGTCCGGATCGAGACGCACGACGCACAGGTGCCATCCGGCTCCCCGTCAACGGGGCTGGCACAGTTGAGCGCCATGGCCAGGATCCGGGCCGTGGAGGTCTTGCCCGTTCCCCGGGGACCGCTGAAGAGGTAGGCGTGAGCCACCTTCCCGTCCCGCGCCGCGTTCCGAAGGGCCCGGGTCACGTGCTCCTGGCCGAGGACGTCGGAGAACCGCTGGGGCCGGTAGCGGCGGTACAGCGACCGGTAGGGCTCGTTTGCGCTGTCGTCCACCACGACCGGCCAGCCTACGGGAGGGCCGGTCGGGTCCGTCTTTTTCGGGGACAGCAACAGACCTGGCGTCCGGCGCAGCGGTCAGGCGATCTGCGGCACAGGTTGCGATCCGCTGAGAGCTGCTGCCGTCAGGCCCTGACCCGGTTCACGGTGCATCCTTGCGCAGGACCCGACCGCCGCGCCCGACGCCAGGTCTGTTCCGACAGGATAGCGTGTGTCCCCGCAGTGACGAGGAGGGGTGCGAGAGCGGCCGAATCGGCACGACTGGAAATCGTGTGTCCTTCACGGGACCGTGGGTTCAAATCCCACCCTCTCCGCTCACTGCTGGCCCCATCGTGGGCCGGCGGCGCCCCTTAACAACCGTTGGATGGATACTTGTCGAAAATCGGCATCAACCGGCCAACCGGTAGGCGTCTGCGCCGCCGGGATGAACAGGCTCCGGTCGTAGCTGTCGTCGCAGTAGACCCCGGTGAGCTTGGGCGAGCCGCCGGGTGAGGGCCATCAGCCCCGGGGAGGAGTCACTCGGCGCTGACGTCATGGCGTTCGTGTAGCTGGTGCCGTGGGCTTCCAGGGTTGCCAGGTTCGGGCACAGGTCGGTGGCGGTGCATGGGGCCAGGTCGAACTGGTGCAGGCCGTCGACGCTGATGAGCAGCCGGCGGCTGGGCTGCCATCACCAGGCCGTCACCGTCTCCGGGTGTCCACCGTCTCCGGGAACGACCGTTTGTCTATCGCTGGGAGATGGCCGTGACGGAACGGGACGGGGAACACTGTTCGACGGCCAGGTGATGAAAAGGTGCCGCCCCCGACGTCGCCCGGAGAGTTCCCCGCGCCCAAGGGACGCCGATCAGGGGCGGCCCTCGGCCAGGCTCCGGGCCCAGCGGTAGTCGGCCTTGCCGGCCGGGCTGCGAACCATCTCCGGGACCCGCACGATGAGCTTCGGCAGCTTGTAGCGGGCCAACCGCCCGGCGGCCACGGCGAGCAGGTCGGCGTCGGTGGGCTCCCCGTCGACGGCGACGATGGCGACCACCTCGCTCCCCCACCGGTCGCTGGGTCGACCGACGACCACGGCGTCGACCACCGCCGGGTGGAGGAGGAGGGCCTGCTCCACCTCCTCGGCGAAGACCTTCTCGCCACCGGTGTTGATGGTGACCGAGTCCCGGCCCAGCAGCTCGACCATGCCGTCGGCCCGGAGCCGGGCCCGGTCACCCGGGACCGACCAGCGGGTCCCGCCGACGACCGGAAACGTCTTCTCCGTCTTGGCCTGGTCCCCGAGGTAACCGAGCGGGATGCGGCCGTACTTGGCAAACCAGCCGATCTCGTCGTCACCGGGTGCCAGGGCCCGATCCAGGCCATCGGAGAGGACGGCGGTCGTGGGGCCGGCCTGGAACACGGCCCGCTCGGCGGTGGCGCCCTTGGCACTGATCGACTGGAGGCCGGAGCCGGTCTCCGACGCTCCCGCGGCGTCCAGGATGAGCACGTTGGGCAATTGCTCCGTCAGGCGCGCCTTGGTCTCCGGGGAGGTCACAGCTCCTCCGACAGCGATCAGGATCAGCGCGGAGGCGTCGTAGGTGCCCCGCTCGAACTCGACGAGGAGGGGGCGGGCGAAGGCCTCCCCCACCATCAACATGGCCTGGACACCCTCCCGCTCTACCGTGGTCCAGACCTCCCGGGGGTCGAGGCGGTCCACGACGTCGTTGATGACGAGGGTGCCGCCGGTGATGACGGCGTTCATGCCCAGCCACTGGGCGGCGCCGTGCATCAGCGGGGCGTTGGGGAGGAACCGGCTCCCACCGTCGATCGCCGCCTTGACCACCGCCTCCCGGTCCGCCTCGCCCTGCAGGACGCCAATTGCCGCGCCCCAGATGTCGGCCTGGCGCCACAGGGTGCCCTTCGGCATCCCGGTCGTGCCCCCCGTGTAGAGGACGTAGAGGTCGTCGGGGTGGTGACCGGTGACGGTCAGCTCTGCGGCCGCCCCGGCCAGCGCCGTCTCGTAGTCGAGAGCCCCGTCGAGCAACGGTTCCCCCGAGTCGTCGGCCACTTGGAGCAACAATCGGGGCCGGGATGTGATGCGCCGCAGGACATCAGCCAGGACCGGTGCGAACCGGGCGTGGAAGACGAGGCCGGCCATGGAGGCGTCGTCGAAGAGATAGGCCAGCTCGTCGGCCACATAGCGGTAGTTGATGTTGAACGGCGCCGTCCGGGCCGCGTAGCCACCGAGGGTTCCCTCGATGTACTCCGGTCCGTTGTAGAGGTACAGGCCGACGAGGTCCTGGCCCGCCTCCCAGGGCGCAAGGGCGGAACGGTCGGTGTGCCAGCCCAGCCCGGCTGCGGCCAGCACGTTGGCCAGCCGGCGGGACCGTTCGGCGGTCTCGGCGTAGGTGCTGGTGGCGCCCCGCCAGACCATGTTGGGCCGGTCGGGCACGGCGTCGGCGACAGCCGCGAACGTCGTCCACAGATTGTGCTGCACCTGATCCATGACGAGCTTCCCCTCCTGGTGCCCCGAGGTGAACGGCGCCGCCCATGGTAGGCGGACGGTGGACCCCCGATGACTCCGTTCTCATAGGCGATAAAGCGCGTCACGGCTCTCTTTATCGCGTATCAGAAGGCTGACCCCCGCGACGCCGGGGGGACGGAACCCTCACAATTGTCGAGCGAGGCACCCCGGCCCTACCGTTGGCCCTGACGGCCGAGGACCGGCCGGCACCATTGCACGGGGGAGAACGAGCGGTTGACCGTTGGGACCGTCCACGCTGGGAACCGTCCAGGCCTGGTCTATGAACGCCGGGGGTCGGGCCCGCCGCTCCTGCTGCTCCACGGTTTCGGCCACAGCCGGAGGGCGTGGGATCCGGTGATGGGCCGCCTGGCCGCCGAGCGCGACGTCGTCGCCATCGACATGCCCGGCTTCGGCGCCAGCCCGTGGCCCAAGGGTTCGCCGTTCGGCATCGACACCCTCGTGGCCCACATCGGGGCCTTCCTCGAGAGCATCGGCTTGGAGCACCCCCATGTCGCCGGCAACTCCCTCGGTGGGGTGGTGGCCCTCGAGCTGGCCAAGCAGGACCGGGTGGCGTCGGCGACGGTGTTGTCACCGGCGGCCTTCATCAGCGTCGCCGGCAGCCTGTATGTGGGCACGGTCATCCTGGGATTCCAGCACCTGGCCCTCGCTGCGCCCGACCGGATCCTCCGGGACGCCCTCAAGGTCAGGCCGGTGCGCAACGCCATGCTCCTGAGTGCGTTCGGCCGGCCCTCGAAGGTGTCGGACGAAGCGGTCATCGGCCTGCTTCACTCCTTGCGCAAGGCACCCCTGGTGGCGACCCACATGAAGAGCCTGAGCCGGCTCCAGTTCCGCCCCGACCACGAGATCGACGTGCCGGTGACCGTTTCGTGGGGGACGCGAGACCTCATCCTGTGGCCGCAACAGGTCCGCACCGCCCGCCGGGCCCTGCCCCGGGCCCGGATGGTGCCGCTTCCCGGCTGCGGCCACGTCCCGATGTCGGACGACCCCGAGTTGGTTGCGAGGATCATCCTCGAGGGGAGCTCGGCCCGGCCCCAGGCTGGATCCCGGTCGCCCAAAGGCTCCCAAAGGCCCACGGGGCCCGACGGGCCTCGACATTCGCCTCCGGAAGGTTCCCGGCCCCCCCGGGCGTACCGATCGGCCCGGGCCTCCCACCCGGCGGGGACATCCGGATCCGTGGGCCGGTGACCGGCCCCGCCCCCGGAGGCGCCGGCCAGCCCCGGTTACGGCGATGACCGGGCCGGTGTCGGACGTGGGCCGGATGGCCGGCCGGCTGGCAGGCGCCGCTCAGAACGCCCTGGAAGTGGCCCGCTTCGGCGGTCTGGACACCGGCGAGCAACCGTCGCCGTTCGAGGTGACCCACGCCGAGAGCGTCTACCGGCTCCGTCACTACTTCCCCCAGCAGGCTCCCGCCGGTGCCGCCGGGCGGCCCCCACTGATCCTGGTCCCTCCCCTGATGCTGGCCTGCGAGGTCTACGACGTGTCGCCGGCGACCAGCGCCGTCGCCCAGTTGGCATCACTCGGGGTGGACGTGTGGGTGGTGGACTTCGGCGCGCCCGAGCGCGAGGAGGGCGGGCTGGAGCGCACCCTGGCCGATCATGTCCTGGCCGTGAGCGACGCCGTCGACCGGGTGGCCAAGACCTCCGGTGGGCCCGTGCACCTGGGCGGTTACTCCCAGGGAGGACATCGCCAGCCTGGTGACGACCCTCTTCCCCCTCGAGGACCGGGCCACCACCTTCGATCCGTCCACGTTCTGGACCGAGGTCCGCCGCTACGGGGTCACGACCGTCACCTACACGTGGACGCTGGTCCGGGAGCTTCTGGCCGCCCCGCAGGAGGTGGGCGAACGCCACCATCCGATCCGTCTGTTCCTCGGCTCCGGCATGCCCGCCAACCTGTGGCGCCAGGTCACCGCCCGCTTCGCCCCGGCTCGGGTCCTCGAGCTCTACGCGTCCACGGAGGGGGAAGCCGTCCTGGCCAATGTGGCCGGGCGCAAGGTCGGGTCCAAGGGCCGGCCCCTGCCCGGCAGTGCACGGGTCAACCTGGCCGCCTACGACCCCGTTCACGGCCGGCTGGCCGAGGGCCCCGACGGGTTTGCGGTGGCGTGCGGGCCCGATGAGGTTGGGCTGCTCCTGGCTCGGCCGCGGGACCGGGCCGCGACAGGCACCGTGCTGCGGGGGGGTGTTCGCCCGGGGCGATTCCTGGCTGGCCACCGGGGACCTGTTCCGCCGGGACGCCGACGGGGACTACTGGTTGGTGGACCTGGCCGCCGCCGTGGTGGTCAACGACGGCCGAGCGGCGTACTCGGTGCCGGTGGAAGACGCCTTGGGCAATGTCCCCGCCGTCGAGCTGGCCGTTGCCTACGGGGCGGACTCGGTTCTGGTCGCGTCCGTCCAGGCCGGGAGCTGATCGCAGCTGCCTTGAGCTCGGCCCTGGCCGCCCTCGAAGCGCCTGATCGGCCGGCGTACGTGGCGCACAGCGACGCCATTCCCCTGACCACGTGGTACCGACCGAAGAAGGAAGTCCTGCGCGCCGCCGGCATCCCCGACCCGTCTGGGGAGGGCATCATCGCGGTCTGGCGCCTCGACCCCCGTACCGGGCGCTACCGCGCCATCCGCCGGCGGTGACCCAACCGGGTAGACTTCGGGCAGGTGACTCGAGCCCAGTTGTCGTCCGAGGACAGGGGCACGCTGCTGAGCGATCCCGAGACCGCCTGGCTGGCGGTACGGATCGTGACGCGAGTTGAGGCCATGGGGCTCCTCGGCGCCGACCCTCCCGGGCGGTTCTCCGAGTCGGCGTTCGTAGAGGCCCTTCGGTCGCTCGAGACAGTCGGCGTGGCTCGGCGCCAAGTGCAAGCTGCCCTGGGATCGTTCGCCAATCCCGACCTGCTCCGCTCGATCGACGACGCCGTCACCGGCTCACCCTTGCCGGAGCGGGAGTGGCCGGTGATGACCACCATGCTGGGGGAAGAGCTTCTCCATCGCATCGTGGGGGCCTCGCCCAGCTCCGTCGGCCGTTACCGTCGCGGCGATCGCCCCACCCCTGATTCCGTGGGGGCCCGGCTGCACTTCGTCGTTCTGATCGTGGCCGATCTGGCCGGCTCCTACAACTCTCGCGGCGTACGCCGTTGGTTTTCCCGGCCGCGGCCGCAGCTCGGAGGCCGAGCACCGCGAGAGCTTCTCGCCGGGGAATGGGACCCCGACGACGCTGGCCCCCACCTGGTGGCCGATCTGGCTGCCGACCTCGTCGGAGCGGCAGGAGCCACCTGAGCGGTGCGGTGGTTCCGCCACGCCGACCCTCGGTACGCCTTCTTGTGGGAGTGCGACGCACAGCCCGATGCCCGCTGGCACGTCGTCGGCGACGGGCCCGTCCAGTACCTGGCGGACACACCGGCAGGGGCGTGGGCGGAGCTCATCCGACACGAAGCCATCACCGACCCCGAGGACCTCGCTGATGTGACTCGGGCTCTGTGGGCCATCGAGGTTCCCGACGATGACATGGCCACCGCCGCGGTGCCGGCATTGCCGTCGCCGGTCCTGGCCGGTAGTACGGACAGCTATCGGTCGTGCCAGGAGGAAGCGGTCCGTCTCCGAGCGACCGGGGCGAGGGCCCTCCTGGCGCCGTCCGCCGCATTGACGGCCGGGGCGGCCGCAGCCGCGCGCACCGATGGCGGCCTCCGCCCCGGACCCGCCGCCGACGGCAGGGTCCTGGTCCTCTTCGGGCGCCGTCCGGATCTCGATGGCTGGCGCGTTGTCGACGGTGGTCGTCTCGACCCCCACCTAGTGGACGTAACTCGGCCCCTGTAAACGGCCCGGTCAGCCCACGCCGGCGCCGTTGCCGGCGATGTCGTAGTGGCAGTACTGCTCGGAGAAGGAAAGCACCTGGGCGCTGGCCGCGGCGACCTGGGGGTCGAGGAGGATCGCCCCTATCGACCCGCGGGGCGTCTTCGCCGGGTCGAGCCCCGCCGAGTTCAACAGACCGAGGATCTTGGCGACGCTCTGCAGGTAGGTGGTGGCCGCCGGGGCGATCTGGGGGGGGGCGGCGTCGATCACCGTCGGGGTGAAGCGGACGTAGTCGGCCACGATCTGCTGGCGGACCTTCAAGTTGGCGGCGCGAGTGTTTGTCCCGATGTGGTCGTATTGGGCGACGAGGAGGGCACAGAACTTCGCCGTGCTCGCAGGGCCGGGGACCTGCGGGGGCTTCCACCGGTCAGAGGTCACCGAGGTCACGGCGGCCGTCGTGGGTGTCGACTTCTTGGCGTCGTGACTGCTCCCACAGGCGGTCATGGCCAGAACGACGACCATGGTGACCACCGCCACGACGACCGAGCGGGCAGCACGGGTCTGGTTGGAGGTTGGGCTGACCGCCCTGATCACCTCATTGAGGTGCGTGGGCGGAGAAGCCCACCGGCGCCATGAACGTGACGTCGCCGGCCGGCGCTGGCAGCCCGAGCACCAGGTTGAACACGTCGGCGACCATAGTGTTGCACAGCGTCGTCGGTGGCATGCCCGCGTTCGGAGCGCCTGGGTCGGGGGGCATGTTGGGGTCGACGGCCGGTGCCGGGAAGTCGTTGGCGGCGGCGACCGCACCGCCTGCGGTCATCGGGTTGATGGCCTGGGTCCCGGAGCTGGCCGGCCCGGTGACCGGTTTCCCCCCGGTGTTCTCGGAGCTCAAGCTGACCGGGGGGGTGACGGGGGCGCCGGGCAGACCCGTCTGGCTCAGATTGCCCACCGCCAGGGTGCACTCTCCCCCGAGGACCCCGGCCGACCCGGCGAACTTCGCTGCGATCTCGCCGATAAGGGCGGGGAGACCGGCGAGGGCCGGTGGCAGGAGGTTGGCGGGCAGCCCCCCGAAGATGGCGACCAGGTCCGCAGGGTTGAGCACGGCCGTCGCCTTGGCCGTGTTGGTGAAGCTCACGTTCAACCCGCCGTTGGCCGCCGCCGGTGAGAGAATGGCGGTGTTGATGACGCCGGCCGCGGACCCGTAACCTTCGAGGACGGGAAGGGCGGTGCCGGGAATGGTGAGCCCCACCGGGACCGGCTGGTTCAGGTCACAGGTTGATCCCGGCAAGGCCGATGTGGTGGGGTTCTGATCAGTCGAGTTCTTGTAGCGGAAGTCGCACACCGGGTAACCGGGGGGCACGATGCTGTGGAGGGGAGGTTTGTCGAAGACCCCGGGCGGGCCGAACAGGATGAAGTTGTGGTTGTACTGCGGGTTGCCGTCGGGCGCACCCGGGTGGTCGTCGGTGATCGGTCCTTTCAGGCTGGGCAACGTCAGCAGGCCGCAGGCCTCCCCGAACAGGGTGCCCATGGGGTACCCGAGCTGAGGTTCGGGCACGCCGAAGGTCACCCCGGCCAACGCGTTCGGGTTGTGAACGGAGAGGAAGCCACCATTGAGCGTGGCGGCAAACGGCGCGCTGAACGGCTTCCCTGGCGCGTTGCGGGGGGTGCCGGCCGGCGGGAAGGATTCGGGCTGGCACTGCAAGGCGGGGTTGGGCACCGCCGCCGACGCTCGCCCCGCGGTGATCACCGGGGCTCCCGCCAGGATCAGCGCGGTCGTGACGATGGTGGCCAGCCGGCGGCTGCGGAGATGGACCATGGTCCTGCGTCGGGGTCGTCGGGCGGTCACGGCGTACAGATGGCCGTCGGGGCCGTTGCGGTCGGTGGGCATGCCAAGTCCTTGTTGTAGGGCGGCGCCAGCTCAAGCTCGAAGTTGAAGGTGATGGGCACGGTGAGGCTGGCCGTGCCCGGCTGTGCCGGCAGACCGACGAACTTGTTGACGGTCTGAGCGAGCGCAGGTGGGCAGCTGGGGGACGGCTGGACGGCGGGGATGGCGAAATTGTTGGCGACGGTCAGTGCCACTCCACCATGGAACGGGCCTGTCACCGGTTGGCCGCTCAGCGCACCGCTGGTCAGCGTGGTCAGAGGGACGCTGGGAATGGTCACGGGGCAGTTGGTCCCCAGCGTGTTGGGAAAGGTCGGCGTTCCTGTGGCGTCAAAGGTGGCACTGTTCGAGCCGTTGATGGTCACATCGAGGCCCCCGTTGAACGCCGGTGTCTTGGCCACCGTCGCTTTGAGGTTGCCGAAGGTGAGGTAGAGGGGAAAGGCCTCCACCCCGCCGACATAGACGTTGGCGGTGTTGGGCAAAGGGGTGCCGTTCACGGTGTCGTTGCTGGCCAGGTTCACGCTCCCCGTCGGGATCGTTCCCGTGAGGGTGGGAAGCGAGATGACGCCACACACTGCGGCGTAGATGTGGGGCACCACAATGGTCGGTTGCGCAGGGCTGGTCGACTTCAGGGTGAGCGTCCCGCCGGCGTTGGTCGCGCTGCCGATGGTCCCTTTGAACGGAACCTCGTAGGGGATCGGGCCGGAGAAGTGGCGACCGTTGTACAGGAACGAGTTTGACGCGGAGGGCGGCGGGTTGGGGTAGCCAGGGGGAGGCGCCTGGGCCGGCGGGCAGCTCGTGTTCGGCGGAGGGGGCGCGTGGGAGTCACCGAAGGCAGCGCCCTCATTGACGACCGCCAGCACGGCCACGGCCACCAGCACGGCAGCGGCCGCGCCCATCCACGGGCGGACCCGGCGATGGTGCACCCATTCGGTTCGGTGAAGGTCCGGCGCGTTCGGCCTCATCGGTCTACTTCGGCACCTGGAGGTCGTCGATCAGCCACTTGCCGTTCTGGCGCAGCAGCGTCACCTGAGTGCGCAGGGGCTGGGTGGCCGACGCCGACTTCTGCACGCTGTTGTTGACCGTCTGGTCGATGAAGAGCAGCACCACCGCCCTCGTGGACGAGAACGACGCCACCCCGGCGGAGATGACCTTGCCGGTGGCGGTGGCGTTGTACTGGGAGAGGAGCTTGTCCAAGGTGCCGCTGGTGGACTGGAAACTCTTGCGGAACGCCGGCGTGGCGTTCTTCAACACCTGGCCAAAGGACGAGCCGGGCCCGGTCAGGTTGCGGTAGTCGTAGCTCGACAGCAGCACGCCGTCGGATGTGGCGGTGGACAGGGCACTCGAGCGCAGCCCGTTGAGGTTGTCCTGGCCCCGCCACTTCAGGCCGAAGAAGATCGTGGTGGCCAGCAGGACGACGACCAGGGCACCGACCAGGACGGTGGTTCGGGTGGTTCGGGTGGGCCGGTCATCGACGCCGATCTCATCACGGGGCCGGTCGGCGGTGGCGACGGCGCCGCTGGCCGTCGGGGCCGCTGGTTGAGGGTTGGCGCGGTCGGCGATCGACCGCCGGCCTTGGGCCGGACCGGCCGGCGGGGCGGGGCCCGGGTCGGCTGCGGCGGATGGGGCTGTCGCATTGTGGCTGTGAATTCCTCCCAGATTCCGGGACGAATCCGGGGCCACAATGATCTGGCGCCCGCCGTGGGCCGGGACCGCCGCCGCACCGGGGGCGGCCACTGTTGCGCTGTCGGCCGCGGGACCGGGGTTGGGAGCGGCCTCGGTGTCATCGCTCCTGCCCTGTGCCGGCGCCGGTGCCGGCGGCGGGAAGTTCCCGCTTCCCCGGTCGCCGATCCGGCGGCGGACGGATTCGGTGGTGCTCGATCGTTCGGTCATGGAGTTCCTCCCGGCGTCGGAGCCTTGTCCGCGCCTCGCTGCAACAGGTCGGGGGCCGTTGTCGAGCAATTTCGGGTCAGCGACAGGGTCGACACCAGCGAGGTGGGTTCGGCCATCGCCGAGGTGTAGGGACAGACGGTGTTCTTGTCGTTGAAGGTCAACTCGAAGCGGGCGTTGCCACCGCTGACGGTCAACGCCGCGTTGTTGGCCACCACGGGCAGCACCTGGAAGAAGGCCTGGACCGCACCCTGTCGGGCATTGGCCAGTCCGGCCGTGGCCGAGAACCCGTTGATGACGCCGACGGTGGCGGCGTTGGTGTTGGACAGCAGGCTGTTGAACGCACCGGCGCCGACGTTCCCGTTCTGGAGCAGGGCGATCAGGTCACCGTTGGACTGCTTGATCGTCGTGCTCAGTGAGTTGAGCCCAGCGCTGAAGGTCTGCAGGTTCTCGCTGGTGTTGGCCAGGCTCTGGAGCACCGTGTTGCCGGCGTTCACGGCCTGGATGGTGCCGGGGACGGCCTCGTACAGGGCTTGGAGCAGGGTCTGGGAATCGGTGATGATGGAGCGCAGGTCGCCCCCAGCACCCTGCAGGCCTTGAGCCAGGGACGTGCTTATGGTGTTGAGGTCGTTGGCGTGGAGGCTGTTGACCAGGGTGTTGAGGGTGTTGAGCAGGGTGCCGACACTGGTCGGCACGCTGCCTCCGGTGATCAGCGCCCCCGCCTTCAGGTAGGTCACCGATGAAGCCGGGACGGCGGCCCGGCCGGTCGCCACGGTGGCGCTACCAGCCGGAGCCGGCACCAGGTCCATGTACTGCTCGGCCGCAGCCGTCAGCTCCTTGACCGAGGCGTGGACGTTCGTGGGGATCTCGACCCCGTGATTGATGGCGAGATCGACCACGACGTTGCTGGGATGGAGGTGTAGGGCCGTCACCTTTCCGACCTCGACCCCCCGGTAGGTCACGGCCGCGTGGCTGTAGATGCCACCGGCGGCCGGGAGCTGGACCTTGATCATGTAGGGCCCGCCCCACAGGCGGATGCCGACAGCGTCGAAGGCGATGTAGTACACCCCGAGGATGGCGACCACCAGAAGGGCGATGAGGCGGTAGCCCATGCTTCTGCTCACGGCAATCCTCCTTCGAGGAGGGTGGCGATGCCGTTGCGGGCATACGACTGGTTCGGGTCAGGCGGGTCGATGGTCACCTTCTGCAGGGGGAGCGCCCCGGGCGGCACCGGTGGCACCTGCACGTTGGCATTGATGGCCACTTGGAGGTAGTTCCCTGGGGCGATCTTCGGGGTCCGGACCTCCAGGGCATCGATGGAGTTGAGGGCGGGACCGAGCTGGCCCTGCACGTTGGTCAACTGCGTCAACACCGGGGAGAGGGCCTTGAGGGTCTGCATCAGCCCGGTCTGGCTCCGGGTGACCACACCGTTGGCCACCTTGGACAGGTCGCTGACCTGGCTGACCAGGTTGTCGAAGCTGGCGCTGTCGTTCTTCAGGTCGGTGACCGCGGGGGCCAGGGCGTTGAGACCGGCCGCGATGGTGTCCTTGCCGTTGTTGAGCGTGGTCGACAGGCTGGCCAGCTGCTGGAGGGTGGCGTCGAGACGGGGAGTGTTGGAGGCAAAGGAGGACACCGCCACGTTGAGCTTGGTGATCAGGTCGTGGATCTGCGGCTGGTTGCCACCGAAGGCGTTGTTGATCTCGGTGATGATGGTCTGCAGCTGGTCGATCCCGCCGTTGTTGAGCAGGGCGCCGAGGGCCGCGAAGACGTCCTCGACGCTGGGGGCCGTCGACGTGCTCGTCTCGGGGATCGACGATCCGTTCGTCAGGTAATCGACGTTGGGGCTGGCCTTGGTGACCGGTGCCCCCTGGGCCACGTTGCTGGGCGGCACCAGGGTGATGTAGTCCTCCCCCAGCGGGGTGTCGAAGCGAACCTCGGCGGTGGTACCCGCCGGAAGCCTCTGGGCCTGCTTGATCTTCATGGTCACCTTGGCCTTGAAGTCCTTGGCGTCGAGAGCGGAGACATAGCCGACGGCGAACGCCCCGATCCGGACCTCGGCGGAGGCGGGCAGGTTGACCACGTTGGCGAACGTGGCATGCAAGGTGTAGGTCGGCCCGGAGATCCCCCCCGGCTTGGGCAGGGCCTGGAGGCTGACTCCGCAACCGGAGGCGACCAGGGCCGCCGTGATGGCGGCAGCCACCGAGGCCAGCCGCCGGCGGCCGAGGAACAGGCGTCGCCCCATCATCGAGCACCCGCCAGGGCCGAAAGGCTGAGGTTGGGCCCGGCGTTCGAGCCCGGAGGTGGCATCAGGGCATTGATGGCGTTGCCGACGGCGCACAGGGTGTCCAGGTGCTGGCCGGGGGTCAGGGGGTTCGTTTGGGTCCCGGTGGCCAGGACGACGAGGAAGCGGAGGGTCGAGTTGCCGCACACGTTGTTGAACAGCCCCGAGGAGTTGGGCTGGGGGTCGTAGCGGGCCCTGATAGCCGGACCTCCGGGGGCCTTGAGGTCGATGGCGTTGTTGAGGTTCTGCAGGGTCAACGGGGTTAGGTCGAAGACCTTGGCCAGCTGGTCCTGCTGGTAGGTGAGGGCCTGGGCGAAGGAGTCCAGATTGGTGAGGCTGGTGTGCAGCGTGCCCTGGTTCTGGATCACGAAGGTATTGAGGTTGGCGAAGAACTGCTGCAGGTTGGCGAGGGCCGACTTGATGTTGGAGCCGTCGTTGGCCAGATAGGTGCTGACCGAGGCCAGGTTGGTGGTGAAGGCCTGGTAGGTGTCGGAGTTGTTGGCCAGGGCCACGCTCAGCGATCCCAGGTTGCCGAGCAGATCCTTGAGTTGCGGTGAGTCGGCGGCGATGGAGTGCAGGGCCTGGCTGAAGTTGGTGACGGCCGTCTTGATGTCACCACCGTTGCCCTTGAGCTGGTTGGCGAAGTTGGCCAGCAGCGAGGTGAGGGCGCCGTTGGCATTGGCCCCGTTCGGCCCGAGCTGGGCGGCCAGGCTGGTCAGGGTGCCGATCACCGAGTCGACGGATTCGGGCACGGCGGTGCGGTCCATGGGGATGGGCTTGCTGGCGTCCCAGGTGCCGCCCCCGTTGTAGGGAGGGGTGAGCTCCACGAAACGGTCGGCGACCACCTCGGGGGCCATGATGACGGCGCCGACGTTGGTGGGGAGCTTCACGTCGGACTTGATCTTCATGGTGACCATGGCATAGCCGTCGCTCGGGTTCACCGAGACGATGGTGCCGATGGCGACGCCCAGTACATCGACGTGGTTGCCCTTGAACAGGCCGGGGGCGGTGGCGAACTTGGCCTGCACGGTGCGGGTGCTACCGCCTCTGGTGACGAAGACGGCGACGACTCCGATGACCAGCAACAGAGCCACGCCGCCGGCGACGAAGGGCACCATCCGGCGAGTCGGCCTCATGGCCGGCATCCCAGCAGCGGGTTGATGTTGCCGATCGCCGAGCACTGCTTGAGCAGGTTGTCGGGAAGCACCACGTTGGGGGCGACGGTGTCGCCGAACGGTCCGGAACCGAGGACGTTGGCTGCGTACTTGGCGAAGGCGGCGAGTTGGGGGATCGCCAACTTGATGTTGCCGCTCTCGCTGCTCAGGTACTGCGAGACCGACGCCAGGTTGGCCAGCAGGGGCCGGATCGAGGGCTCGTCGTCCTTGAGGATGTGGTCCAGCTGCCCGCTGAGCGACGAGGTGGTGGCCAGCAGGCTCTGTACCGCGGCCTGACGTTGGTTGAGCACTCCGAGGACGAGATTGGCCTGGCTGACCAGATCGACCAGTTGGCCGGAGTGGGTGTTGAGGGTCTTGGTCAGGTCATCGGTCTGGGTGATCAGATCGGTGACTTCGTTGGACCGGTTGGCCAGGATGGCCGACAGCTGGCCGATGCCCTGCAGGGCGGCCTTGGTGTCCGCCGGCGACGTCGCCGCGAAACCGTTGCTGACCACTTGGAGAGAGTGGACCAACTGCGGGATGTTGGTCTGCTTGGTCTGCACCGTCAGCTGGTTGAGATCGCCGATCAGCGTGCCCGGCACCGTGGTGCGTGACAACGGGACGGCACCGCTCAGGTGGCCCGAGCCCTTGGGCACGACCTCGAGGTACTCGACGCCCACAGGGTTGATGATCTTGGTGTCGACGGCGGTGTCATTGCCCAACCGGGTGCCCCCCTGCACCGTGAAGGCGACCTCGACCATCGTGCCTTTGAGAGAGATGGAGCTGACCTTGCCGACGCGGACACCGGCGATGGTGACCACATCGCCCTTCTTCAATCCCACCGCGGTGGCGAAATCGGCCTTCTCCGTCTTGGTGTTGCCGATCAGCGGCAGGTTGGCGAAGTCCAGAGCGATGAAGCCGAACACGATGAACACCACGGCGGCCACGGCCGCCACGCGCATCGGGCTGCGCTCCCGGAACTTCTTCACTTGCACACCTGGAAGTGCGTGACCTGGTTGCCGATGACCCCGGCGTTGAGGGTCAGCGGCTGGGACTGGGGCACCGTGGGCGACAGCTTGATGCTGATCGGTCCGGACACGTTGAGCGTGAGGTCACAGACATAGACCGACAGGTAGCTCCCCGTGTCCGACACCCGGTTGAGAGAGGTCAGGAACGGGGTCAGGTCCCGCAGCACGTTGTTGATCGGGATCTCGTTGGCCTGCAGGACCGAGGTGGCGCCGACCAGCTTGGAGAGGTCCTGGTCGATGTAGGGCTGAGAGCCGCTGATGAGGTTGGACGTGTTGCGGGTCAGCTGGGCGGCCCCGGTGATCGACGAGTCGAGCTGGGTCTTGCTGGCCGCCAGGCCCCCGACGATGGTGTCGAAGCCGTCGATCAGCTGGCCGATCTGGGCATCGCTGCCGTTGACCTTGTCCAGAAGGGGGGTCAGGTTGTCGAGGACCTTGTAGATGACATCCGAGCTCTGCGCCAGGTTGCCGGTGAGCAGGGCGGTCTGCTGGACCAGGTGGGCCACCGCCCCGGACTGGCCCTGGAACACGGCGATGATCGATCCGGTCAGTTGGTTGACCTGCTGGGGGTTCAGGGCCGCCAGGAGGGGCTGGAAGCCGGTGAACACGGCCGTGAGGTCCAGACCAGGGGTGGTCTGTTGCACCGGAATGGTGGCACCGACCTTTATCGGAGTGCCCCCGCCTTTGCCGGCGTTGACCTCCAGGTAGCGCTGACCGAGGAGGTTCTCGAAGGCGATCTTGGCCTCGGAGGTCGTGGTCAGGTGCTGGGTCGTGGCCACGGAGAAGTTCACCTCCGCCTGGTAGCCCTTCAGTTTGACGCTGCTGACCTTGCCGACCTCGATGCCGGCAATCCGTACCGTGTCGCCGGTCTGCAAGCCGGTGGCATTGGTGAACATGGCGTGATAGGAGGCGCTCGGCTGACCGATCTTCAAGTCGAGAAGGGTGGCGATGACGCTCAGGGTGATGAGGATGGCGATGAACCCGAAGATGGCCAGCCTGATGATGTCGCCGCGCACGCTTCTCACGACCCCACCGCCATGGACGAGTACAGGGGGACCAGGACGACCGACGCCACGCCCGGGGCCGCCGGAGCCCGCCCGCCGCCGAGGGCGGTGGCGATGCTCTGGACTGCCGCCACCTCAGTGGCGAAGGGGTTGGAGGTCGCCTGGGCGGTCAGGGCCGCATTCGAGGCGGTCGAAGAACCCGACCCTCCCGGGAGGGCCGCGCTCTGGGTGGAGACCGAGCCCGAGCGGGGGGCAGCAGGGCTGTTGGACGTGGCGCAGTTGTTCCGCATCCCCGGGTAGACGGGGCAGTTGGCCGCGGTGTACGGCCTCGGGTCGAAGACCGACCCCAGGGCCGTGGCCAGCTCGGAGCTGATGGTCTGGCCGGGCGGGACGTAGCCGAGGGCGGCCTGCACCGCCGCCTCCGCGTTGGACACAGGGAGGTTGACGTTGATGCTGAGGAACGGCCCGTGGGTCTCCTCGGCAGCCACCGCCGCGGAGAACCGGCCCAGGCCCTTCAGGGTTTGGCTGAGAAGGTTCGGGTTGCTGGCGATGTCGTTCAGGACCGGCCCTGAGCTGTTCAGCAGGTTGGGAAGGGTGTTCTGCACCTGGGAGATCAGACCGGTGTTCAGCTGGCCGACAGCGTTGGACCCGTTGGTCAGCAGACCCGACAGGGCGGCGGCGTTGTTGTGAATGGCGTTGCCGGTCGTCACCCCGTTGCCCAGGACCCCGATCAGGTTGGGTGCGGCGTTGTTGACCGAGCTGGCCACGGGGGAAAGAAGCCCGATGTCGGATTGCACCGTGGGCAGGAGGGTGTTGGCCAACCCCAGGTAGTTGTCCGCCAGGTCGAAGGTCTGGCCCAGGTTCTTGCCTTCGCCTCGCAACGCGGTGGCGAAGGCGTTCAGGGCCACGGACAGATCCGCCGGGTGCACGGCGTTGAGCAGTTGGTAGAACTGCTTGGTGGTGTCCTGCAGCGACGAGGACTGAACCGATGTGTTGGCCGGGATCATGTCCCCGGCAGCGAGGGGGGCGGCGGCGGGCATGGTGCCCACCGGCACGTCCAGGTCCACGGCCTGGTTGCCGAAGATGGAGAGGGGGGCCACGAGGGCCTGCACGTTCTTGGGGACCTGGGACGCCTTCGCCGGGTACATCTTGAAGGTGACGGCAATGGTGCCGTTGGGTCCCGTTCCCTCCTTGGAGATCATCCCGACCGTGACGTTGCGGTAGAGGACCAGGCTGCCAATGGGCAGGGCGTTGCCCGAACCTGGTAGCTGCCCCTCCACGTCCACCACGCTGGTGAACCGGCCGGTGAAGGCTCCGATGATGAACAGCACCCCCGCCACGGCCGCCACGCTGAGGATGATCCCGAACAACGCCCGCGCCGCGCGAGAGTCGGTCAGGGCCTCCAGGCTGAAGCGTCCCCGCTGATCGACGACCGACGCGGTGGTCACCGGTGCCCCTCCTGCCTGTTCATCCGGTGATCTTGATCCCGCTCGACGTCCCCCAGAACAGGACGGTCATGAGCATGTCGAGGACGGCGATCGACACCACGCTGGCCCGGATGGCCCGGCCGGTGGCCTTGCCCACGTTCTCGGGACCGCCCGTCGTCTTGTAGCCGTAGTAGCAGTGGATGGTGGTGATGAAGATGGCGAAGACCACCACCTTGAGGGTGGCCAGGAGGATGTCCTTGCCCACCAGGAACTCGTGGAAGTAGTGCTGGTAGGTACCGGCCCCCTGCTGGGCGACGGCGACCACCGTGATCTGGGTGGCCAGGTAGGAGCCGGCCAGGGCCAGGAGGAACAACGGGATGGTGACGGTGAGCGCGGCCATGACCCTGGTGGTGACCAGATAGGCGAGGGACGGGACACTCATGACATCGAGAGCGGCGATCTCGTCGGTGACGGCCATGGCCCCCAGCTCCGAGGTGAACCGGCAGCCCATCTGGGCGGCCAGGCCGAACCCGGTGAGCAGGGGCGTGAGCTCCCGGGTGTTGGCGAACGCCGACAGGTAGCCGGCCAGGGGCCCGAGACCGATGATGTCGAGGCCCTGGTAGCCCTCCAGGGCCAACTGGACCCCGACGACCGCGGACAGCACCCCCGAGACCATCACGGTGCTGGCCAGCACGGCCAGAGCCTTGCTGCCGAAGGTGACGTCGCCGAGGAGCCGGAAGTACTCCCGGCGGTACCGGGTGATGACCACCGGGATGTTGGCCACGGCCCGGAACGTGAACAGCAGCATGTCGCCGAAGAAGGCGAACTGGTCGACCACCGGATCCCACGGCCGCTTCTTGCGCATGGGTGGGAGTTGGACGCTCCACTGCTCGTCGCCGCCCGGACCCGAGCCGTCCCTACCGGAGCCGGTGTCTTGTCGAGGCTCTTGTCGACTCTCTTGTCGACGAGCCGGGGTGGAGGTGATGACCCGGGTCTCGGTCGCGGTGTCCGTGCCGCCGTCGGTGGACACGGCCTCCTCGGCGGGCGACCCGTCGGGCGGCTTCCCGTTGCCGTTACCGGCCCGGCGGTCGCCGAGCGAGATCGGGCCGGTGGGTTCGGAGGGCGGCGGTGTGTCCGCTGATGAGGGTCTGCCGGTGATGGCCATCAGACGAAGGGCGGGGGGACGAGGACCAAGAAGATCTCGGTCAGTATGAGGTTGATGACGAAGAGAGCGACGCCGGTGACGACGACCGACTGGTTGACGGCCTCGCCCACGCCGGCCGGACCCTTCTTGGCGTTCAGTCCCTTGTAGGAGGCGACGACCGAGGCCAGGACCCCGAAGATGGCCGCCTTGAGCTCAGATTCGATGATGTCCGGGGCCTGAGCGAAGGTGGTGAACGAGTTCAAGAAGCCGCCGGCGGTGCCGTGCAGCACGGTGATGTCAGCGAAGTAACCCGACAGGATCCCGGCCATGGCCACGATGCCGTTGAGCAACACCGACACGAAGATGGTGGCCAGCACCCGAGGGGCGACGAGGCGTTCGACCTCGTCGATGCCCATCACCTGCAGGGCGGCGATCTCGTCTCGGATGGTGCGAGCTCCGAGGTCGGCGGCGATGGCCGAGCCGCCGGCACCGGCCAGGACGATGGCGGTGATGATCGGCGCCGCCTCCCGCACCGTGCCCACGGCATCGACGGCGCCGACGAAGGAGGGAGCCCCGATCTGGTTGGCCAGGCTGCCGACCTCGAGGACCAGCACAAGACCGAACGGGAGGGCGATCAGGAGGGTGGGCAGCAGGGAGACCGATACCAGGAACCAGGCCTGGTCGATGGCCTCCGCCCACGAGAAGCGGCGGCGGATGATGCTGCCGGGGATGGCGCCCAAGGCGTCCAGGGTCAGCGACACCAGCGCACCGAACGAGACGGCCGAGCCGCGGGTGGAGTCGCCCAGGCTCTGGAACATCTTGTTGGTCGCATGCTCGACTCTGGCAACTGCGGTCACAGACGCTCACCGCCCCATTTTCCTGGCGGACGACCCGTGGCGCCAGACATCATGTCACATGTCAATGTGTCATCAGTCACTGGCATCGTGAGCACAAGATAAGCACATGAACTTTTCGCCAACAAGGCGCGCTGGGGCGGACCTGGGGTCGATTTCGAAACCGCAGTTCGACCGGACTGCCGACATTCTTACGATCGGATTGCGCCCGTGGTGGAAAGCGCGCAGTTTGGTCAGAGTTGTCCCGTTTTGCGACATTCTCAGGGCAGGAGACCGAAGGTCAGACACCAGCACAGGGCGGTCAGGCTCAGGCCGTCACCGACCTTTCCCGATGCGATCTCTCCCCGCAGGGTGACGGGTTCGACCCATGCCACCCGCTCCGCTTCGACCCAGTCGGTCGGATCACCGATGTGGGTCGCGCCCGAAGCGGCGAAGAGATGGAAGGTCTGATCCGAGAGACCGTTGGACGGATGGTACGCCGTGAGTGGGCGCAGCGGCCCGGGACGCCACCCTGTCTCCTCCTCCACCTCACGGGCTGCGCCTACGGCAACCGACTCGCCGGCCTCGACCCGTCCGGCCGGGATCTCCCAGCCCCAGGTGTCGGTGATGAACCGGTGCCGCCACAGGAGCAGCACCCCCCGGTCGGGGTCGATGACCACGACCCCGGCGGCCGGGGCGGGCAGTCGTATCAGGTGGTGGTCGAGACGCCGACCGTCGGGCAACTCGACATCGGCGAGGTGGAGGGCAACCCACGGCGACTCGTAGAGGACGGTCTCGCCGTGAACAGTCCAACGCATGGGGCCAGACGGTAGACGGCATGGCGTTCGGACGGCCCCAGCGCCGCCCGAACGACGTGTCGATCGGTAAGAAGACCCCGTTGCCGCGTCCCTGTGCCGTGTCACTGTTCGAACAGTTCGACGGCTTTCGTCCGATTCCTGCCATCATCGCACAGGAGGGGCACGGCCGCTACGGTGCAGCGCGTGGACGACCCCGGCGTGGCAGCCGACCAGGCCACCGCCGATGACGTCGTCATGGCCGCCGCACTGATCGCGGCCCGAGCCGCCGGCGATGCCGGTGACGTGCCCGTCGGTGCTGTCGTGGTGGTCGACGGAAGGGTGGTGGCGGTCGCCGGTAACGCCAGGGAGGCGACCCTCGACCCCACCGCCCACGCCGAGATCCTGGCTCTACGCCGGGCGGCGGCAGCGATCGGTTCCTGGCGGCTGGGCGAGGCCACGGTCTACGCCACCCTCGAGCCGTGCCCGATGTGCGCCGGCGCCCTGGTCGCGGCCCGGGTCGCCAGGGTCGTCTTCGCCGCCCCGGACCCCAAGGCCGGGGCCTGCGGTTCGCTCTACAACCTGTGCGTCGACCCTCGCCTCAACCACGAGATCGAGGTCACGGCCGGCGTCCGGGGCGCCGAGGCATCGGAGCTGTTGCGATCCTGGTTCGCCACCTGCAGGGCGGGGACGGTTCCCACCATCCCGTAGTACCATCGGTGAGCCGAGGAGGGGTGCGAGAGCGGCCGAATCGGACGGTCTCGAAAACCGTTGTACCTCCGGGTACCGTGGGTTCAAATCCCACCCCCTCCGCCAGGTCAGAGGCACTTTTTGCCTCCGGCCTTCTCTCTGCAGAGGCCTCGGTATCCCTCACAAACCCCTCAAAATCACCCGTGAGGGATACCCTGAGGCTCTATGAGGGGAACCCTCCGTGAGCGCCAGCCTGGGGTGTGGGAGTTGCGAGTCCGGACGGGCCGCGATCCCCTCACAGGTCGCTACGGACAGGTCAGCCGGACCTTCCGAGGCGGCAAGCGCCAGGCCGATGCCGCCCTGGCGCGCCTTGCCGGTGAGGTGGCCGACGGGCGCCACTCGGGTACGGGCCAGACGATCGGGGTCCTGCTCGACGCGTGGGTGGACCAGCTGTCGGCTCAGGGCCGGACGGCCAAGACGATCGACGGCTACCGGTCGCTGATCAACGCCCGCCTGCGTCCGGGGCTCGGATCGGTTCGAGCTGCGCAAGCTGACCCCGGCTCGCCTGGACGCCTTCTACCGGGCCCTGGTGGCCGGCGGGCTGTCGCGGATGTCGGTGCGCCACTGCCACGCCGCCCTGTCGACGGCGCTGCGCCAGGCCGTGAAGTGGGGCTGGATCGACCGCTCCCCCGCCGACCGGGCGAGCCCGCCACCGGTGCCCAGCCGGGAGATTGAGCCACCGACACCGGAACAGATCGTCGCCCTCATCGCCGAGATGGACCGCACCGACCACGATCTGGCCAGCATGGTCTTCGTGGCCGCCACGACCGGCTGCCGGCGAGGCGAGCTATGCGGCCTCAGGTGGACCGACATCGACCTTTCGGGTGCGACCTTGACCGTTCGCCGGTCGATCACCGACACGACCCAGGGCGTCACCGAGAAGGACCCCAAGACCCACCGGTCCCGGCGGATCTCCCTCGACCCGGCCACCATGGCCGCTCTCGTTGCGCAACGCGAGCGGATGGCCACCCGGGCGGAGGCGTGCGGGCTGGTGGTCGGTCCGGATGCCTACGTGTGGTCCCAGGATCGGGCGTGCGCCGTCCCCTGCCGTCCCAACCGGGTCACCGACGCCTTCCGCGGCGTCCGGAACCGTCTAGGCTTCACCGACCTCGACTTCCATCACCTTCGCCACTTCGCTGCCACCACCCTCGCCGGCGCCGGAGTGGACGTGCGGACGATCGCCGGACGGTTGGGGCATGCCAACCCGGCCATCACCCTCAAGACCTACGCCCACTTCCTCGAGGCCACCGACCGCCAGGCGGCCGAGGTCATGGGGCGCATCGCCTTCCGGCCGGATCCGACGACCGCAGAGTGAGTTCTACTTCGCCGCGTGGACGCCGATGGACCACTACGGACTTGGAAAGTCGCGAGGTGGTCCTCACGTCGGAGCGCTGGACCCACATCCTGGCCGGACACCCGGAGCTGGTCACGTTGGAGACGTCCATCCGTCAAGCCGTCATCTCGCCGACTCAACGGATGCCGGGCCGAACAGGCACTCAGTCCTGGTACTACCTGGAGCTACCACGGCCTCGCCGGTCGAGGTGGCTCAAGGTGGTCGTAAGCTACGGGGAGCAGGGTGGCTGGATCGTTACCGCTTTCCTGCGGAGGTCCTTGCCGTGACGGTCACCATCGGAACCACAACCTTCGACCACGTCGACTACGACGTCGATGCCGATGTCCTGTACCTCCACGTCGGTGATCCGTCCGAGGCCGCGGACTTCGACGAGTCCCCCGAAGGCCACGCTCTCCGCTTCGATGGGACCGGCCGGCTCATCGGGGTGACCGTCGTGGGCGCCCGCTCGTTGGTGCAGAGCGACGAGCCCCTCGTCGTCACCGCGCCCGCCCGCCTGGTCATCGACCGAGGGGATCTCGCCGAGGCCTTGGCGGCGACCTGAGGACCCTCTGCGGTTGTTCCTGTCGCTGACGCCCGCCCTCCTTCGGAGGACGATTGTCGTCAAGGATCTGCTGGACCTAGTTCATTTCTCGCGACGGTGACCGATTGCGGCGAGAAGGAGCGCCCATCTTCGGGCAACGATGCTGTTTGAGGGTGCTGTGTTACAGGGGCCGCCCGGACCCGGTGCACTTCGGTCAGGCGCGCGGGCCCTTGATTCGCATGGACGCAACGGCGCACTGAAGGAGGGGGAGTGGTTGGCGATCTGGGGCGTCGACCGCCTCGTAGACCCGTAGCGGCAGCAGCTGGGGCAGGACGGCGGGCTGGGCGCCCCCGTGGCGTTCCTCTTGGGCGGCGCCTGGCGCTGGGACCGACCGCCGCCTGAGGTCGATCATCCATGGGCATTTCGGTCCCTGAACGGCCCTGGATAATCCGCGCAGGCCACGTCGGGAACCCGCTCTCCGTGCCCAGCCACGTCTCTTCGAATGCTCCCAGACAGCCTTCACGGTTCTCGTAGAGGCATCCAGCGACAGGTGGCAAAGGCGGCGCGGTCCGCTCCGCTCCCCGCGCCGCCAAGCGCACGGTCCTGAACTGCTACTGGTGCGACCACCTGATCCCACCCAGAGTCGCCAGCACGGCGGGGCGTGGTCGATCTTCAGACCTTCTTTACTACGTCAAGCTTGCGCTCCAACCAGGCCTCGAACGCCGGGGCGGCGGTCGTCGACCAAGGACCGCGACTGGGCGGGGTCGCCGAGCTAACTAACAAGGGCGCTTGTATTTATGCTTCTGTTCTTGAAGCCAACGCGCTATTGATGTTTCGTTAGGCTCGTTAGCAAGATAAAGCATTGCTTTTAGATTTTCAGACTTCGAGAGACAAGCCTCCAATATGCTCAGCTCGCTTCGTGTCGGATCGCTCTCAAGCACATCCTCAAGAGAGCCTGCTGCCAGATATGCTCTACGGGTCCACGTGTCAGCTGATCTCGCTAATGTAATTAGTATTAGGATCCGAGCCCGAGGAATCTTTAACAGGGCATCAACTGCTTCCCATGCAGCAAAGCCATGACGCTGCGCTAGAGCCGGTTGCGAATCGGCATCACTACAACTGGACCAGTATGCTTCAGTTAATACCGATACCAACTCACGTGACTCCTCCATTAGCGCGAACCACCCCCGGGTGCGGGGAAAGATGCTTCGTATGCCGTAACGACATCCGAGCTCAACTCTGAACAATTACAGTTGTGCGCTATATAAGTCCTTATTTTTTTGTCCAATGAGCGCTTTTTATTATTGAACTGCTCCAGATGACCCCGGTCGAAGTTGTTGACGCTGACGTAGCCGACCAGGCCTCCGCAACCGAGGTTGTCCCGACCCTTGTGGAAGTTGAGGTGGCGGTCCCTCGCCTGACGCCTGCCGTCTGGTAGGTGTTCGGGCGTTCCGCGAGAACATCCGAGACCAGGAGAGGGACCACCAATGAAGAAGAAG
>JBPCNZ010000093.1:0-62551 GCA_051000755.1 Acidimicrobiales bacterium
TCGGGGGGGCTCCTCCTTCTCGCCACCGGGGGGGGTCTCCGCCCCTCCTTTCTTGCGCGGCGCCCTTCCCCCCCCCCCGAGCCCGGTAGCGACGTTCGACCGTCCGGGTCGCCAATTGGGACACCAAGGAGATGCGGGCCGCCTCACTTCTCGCCACCACCAACAGTCCCGAGGTGCCCCGGTCCAGGCGGTGGACGATGCCCGGCCGGAGAGCGTCGTCACCCTGAGCGGCCGACACCAGGCTCATCAGGTCCGGGTAGGCGGCCACCAGCCCCTGGACCAGCGTGCCCCGGGAGTGGCCGGCTCCGGGATGGACCACAAGTCCGGCGGGCTTGTCGACGACGATGACGTCGTCATCGACGTGGAGCACCGGGACGGTCACGGACGGGTCGGCCAGGTCCTCAGGTGCTAGCGGGCCGGCACCGACGAGCGCACCGTCGATGCGCAGACGCTCGCCCCGGTGGACCCGGCGACTCCCGGAGCGCACCGGGGCGCCCCGTCCCACCCGGACTCTTCCGGCGTTGACCAGGTCGGCGGCCAGGGACCGGGTCAGACCGGTCAGCAGGGCGACGGTGCGGTCCACCCGTTCTCCGTCCAGGGCGGCGGGCACCTGCCAGGACGGACCGGCCTCTCCCCCGCCAGTTTCCGGGCTGCCGGTCTCCGGGCTGCCGGTCTCCGGGCTGCCAGTCTCCGGGCTGCCAGTCTCCGGGCTGACCGTCTCCGGGCTGGAGAGCTCGCTCATGTCGGGCTGCGGTCGGGTGCGGATCGCCGCAGCGAGCGCCGCTCGGAGCCAGGGCCGGGCGGGCGGCGGGTGGAAGAGGCGACGGCGAGGGCCACGGCCCCCACCACGATGGCGGCATCGGCGAGATTGAAGATCGGCCACCAGTCATGGCTGCCGATGCGCAGGGCGGCGATGAAGTCGATGACCGAGCCGTGATGGTCGCGCCCGACCCGGTCGACGAGATTCCCGATCGCCCCCCCGACGAGGAGTCCGAGACCCACGGCCATGGGGACGGAGGCCTGGCGGACCGCTCGGCGCCCAAGGATGAGCAGGACCGCGACGAGGGCCACGACGACGGCCTCGACGACCGGCGTCACCCCCCGGCCCAGCCCGAAGGCTGCGCCTGAGTTGAAGGTCAGGGACAGCCACACCGGACCGACGACATGACGTGGGTCCACGGTGTGGTGCAAGGCCCAGGTTTTGGTGGCCTGGTCAGCGGCCACGACGACACCAGCGACCACCACCGGGAGGATCCGGCGGCTCACCGGCGTCAGCGACGCGACGAGAGGCCGCCGCTCTTGCACGCCACGCACAGGGCGGCGTGGGGCAGAGCCTCGAGCCGGGCCTCGGGAATGGATTGGCCGCACTGCTCGCAGAGCCCGTAGGTGCCGGAAAGAATCTTCTCCAGGGCGAAGTCGATCTCGTTCACCGCCGCCAGAGCCTGGGCCGAGAGGACCAGGTCGAGCTCCCGGTCCACGTTGGAGGTCCCACCCTCTCCGCCCTCTTCGTCGAACTGCACGTCCCCCGGCTCGTGCTCCAGGGCCAAGGAGTCGGCCTGGGCCTTCAGCTCGTTGGCGGAACGCAGATAGGTGTTGCGCTCCTCGATCAACCGCTCACGCTGGGCCCCCAGGAACGGTGTCAGCTTGGGGGCGCGGGCCTTCTTGGTCGCGTTCTTGGTCGCGTTCTTGGTTGCCGACTTGGCCGCCGACTTGGTCGCGGTCTTGGTCACGGTCGCCGTCGCCGTCGCGGTCTTGGTCGCGCCGCCGCTCGTCGCCGGCCGGTCAGGCGTCTTGGCCGCCTTGGCGGCTCTCGTGCCCTTCTTGGCCGTCGCCGTCGTGGTCTTCGCCGCTTGGGCGGTGGAAACCTTCTGCGCCTTGGTCATACCATCACGTCCCACGCTCGGGAGGAGCCGGGACCCTACCACGGTGCCGACTCCTGTCATGCTCGCTTGCACCCTCGGCCGCGGTCCTTCGCCACGCCGAGGTGGCACGGGTCGCCCGGCGCCACGGACAACGCCCGTGGGCGGCTCGTTGTTCCCGTTTCTCGTGGGTCTCACACCGGGTACGTGGGGGACCCCGAAACCGGCGACGGGAGCAGGCCCCCCGCCCCGTATCCTGGGACAATGCCCTCTGGCCCTGACGCTGCTGGCCCGTATCCAGACGTACCCGCCTCACCCCGCTTCCCCGCCATGGAGAAGGTCACGCTGGCCACCTGGGCCGACGAGAAGACGTTCGAGGCGTCGGTCGAACAGCGACCGGCGGGCGCCAACGAGTACGTGTTCTACGACGGCCCCCCCTTCGCCAACGGCCTCCCCCACTACGGCCACCTCCTGACCGGTTATGTCAAAGACGCCATCCCCCGGTACCAGACGATGCTGGGCCGGCGGGTCGAGCGCCGCTTTGGCTGGGACTGCCACGGCCTGCCTGCGGAGACCGAGGCCGAAAAGGGGCTGGGGGTGTCCGGGCGGGGGCCGATCACCGAGTTCGGCATCGACCGCTTCAACGACTACTGCCGCACGTCGGTGCTGCGCTACACCCGCGAGTGGGAGGGCTACGTCACCCGGCAAGCCAGGTGGGTCGATTTCGAGAACGACTACAAGACGATGGACCTGCCCTACATGGAGAGCGTCCTGTGGGCCCTCAAGTCGCTCTATGACCAAGGGCTCCTGTATGAGGCCTACCGGGTCCTGCCCTACTGCTGGGAGTGCGAGACACCCCTGTCCAACTTCGAGACCCGCCAGGACGACGCCTACCGGGAGCGCCAGGACCCGGCCATCACCGTGGCGTTCCGGCTCACCGACACCGTGGGCGGCCCCGAGGTGCTCCGCTCCGGTGTGGAGCTGTGGGCGTGGACCACCACCCCTTGGACCCTGCCCTCCAACCTGGCCCTCGCCGTCGGTCCGGACGTGGACTACACCGTCTTCGAGGGCGACGGGCGGCGCATCGTCATCGGTTCCGGCACCGTCGGGGGCTACGAGGGCCAGCTCGAGGGGACCGTACCCGTCGCCACGGTCAAGGGGGCCGATCTCGTCGGCCGCCACTTCACCCCCCTGTTCGGGTACTTCGCCGATGCCGCCAACGCCTTCGTGGTGCTCTCCGCCACATGGGTGTCCACCGACGACGGCACCGGCGTGGTGCAGATGGCTCCCGGATTCGGTGAAGACGACCAGACCACCTGTGCTGCTGCCGGCATCGCTGTCGTCTGCCCTGTCGACGATCGCACCCGTTTCACCAGCGAGGTCCCCGACTTTGCCGGCCTGCAGGTCTTCGAGGCCAACCAGCCGGTCATCCGGGCCCTGAGGGCTCAGGGCAGCCTGGTCCGGGCCGATTCCTACGTGCACAGCTACCCCCACTGCTGGCGGACGGACACCCCGCTCGTCTACAAGGCCGTCACCTCGTGGTTCGTTGCCGTCACCGCCATCAAGGACCGTCTGGTGGCTCACAATGCCGAGATCACCTGGGTGCCCAGCCACGTCCGCGACGGCTCCTTCGGTCGGTGGTTGGAGGGGGCCAGGGACTGGTCGATCTCCCGGAACCGGTTCTGGGGCACGCCCATACCAGTGTGGAAGAGCGACGATCCGGCCTACCCCCGCCTCGACGTCTACGGCAGCCTCGACGAGCTCGAAGCGGATTTCGGGGTGCGCCCCGGCGACCTGCACCGCCCGGGCATCGACGCCCTGACCCGGCCCAACCCCGATGACCCGACGGGCAGGTCCACCATGCGCCGGGTCACCGACGTCCTCGACTGCTGGTTCGACTCGGGCTCGATGCCCTTCGCCCAGGTCCACTACCCCTTCGAGAACCAGCAGTGGTTCGAAGACCATTTCCCGGGTGACTTCGTGGTCGAGTACATCGGCCAGACTCGAGGTTGGTTCTACAACCTCCATGTGCTCGCCGGCGCCCTCTTCGACCGGCCCGCCTTCTCCACCTGCCTCGCTCACGGCGTCATCCTGGGCGACGACGGCCAGAAGATGTCCAAGCGGCTGCGCAACTATCCCGATCCCGAGGAGATGTTCGCCAAGCACGGGGCCGACGCCATGCGCTGGGCCCTGCTGTCGTCGCCGGTGGTGCGGGGCGGCGACACCATCTTCACCGAGAAGGCCATCACCGATGCCGTCCGAGCGGCACTGCTGCCCCTGTGGAACGCCTGGTCCTTCTTCTCTCTCTACGCCAACGCCGACGGCTACACGGCCCAGGTGGGCCGCACCGACGCGCCGGGCATCCTGGACCGTTACGTGCTGGCCAAGGCCGGCCAAGCCGTGGTCGCCGTCAAGGCGGCCATGGACGCCTACGACATCCCGGGCGCCTGCGGCGCCGTGGAGTCGTTCCTTGATGCGCTCACCAACTGGTACATCCGCCGGAGCCGGGACCGGTTCTGGGGCACCGACTCTGAGGGCGGCACCGACTCTGAGGGCGGCCGCGCCGATACTGCCGCGGCGTTCGACACCCTGGCCACGGTGCTCGACGTCCTGTGCCGGGTGGCCGCCCCGTTGCTCCCCCTCGAGACCGAGGCCATCTGGCGGGATCTGGTGTCCGATCCCGACGTGGCCAGCGTACACCTCACCGACTGGCCGGAGGCGACCGCGTTGCCCGCCGACGAGGCCCTGGTCACCAGGATGGACCGGGTCCGCGACGTGTGCTCCGCCGGCCACTCCATCCGCAAGGCGGCGGGCCGGCGGGCCCGCCTGCCGCTGAGATCGCTCACCGTCGTTGCCCCCGACGCCGCCGAGCTCGAGCCGTTCGCGGCCATCGTGGCCGACGAGGTCAACGTCAAGGCGGTGCAGTTCAGCGCCGACGTCGACCGTTATGCGTCCCGCAGCCTGACCGTGGTGTTCAAGACCGCCGCGCCCCGCCTGGGTAAGGACACTCCGGCGGTGGCGGCTGCGGCCAAGGCCGGCGACTGGGAGCTGCTCGACGACGGCGGGGCACGGGTCGGTCCGGCGGTGCTGGAAGCAGACGAGTTTGATCTCCGCCTCACGGCCGTCTCGGAGGAGACGACGAGGACCCTCCCGGGCCTCGGGGGTCTGGTGGTGCTCGACGTCGACACTGATGCTGCCCTGGAAGCGGAGGGCGTCGCCCGCGACGTGGTCCGTCTCGTGCAGCAGCGCCGACGCGAGCTCGACTTGGCGGTCAGCGACCGCATCCAGCTGACGACCATTGCCCCCCCGCCTGTGGCCGCCGCCCTCGGGACCCACCGGTCCTGGATCGCCACCCAGACCCTCGCCACCACGTTTTCCATCGCCGAGAGTGATGGGCAAGTGCACCCGGACCCCGACGCGGTCACCCTGGCCGACGGTTCGGGCGTGACGATCCACATCCGGCAGGCCTGACCGCCGGTTCTCTCACAACCCAGGCGGGCTGACGGAGATGCGGATGGCGCCGGCTCAGCCGGGTTTGGCACCAGCCCGCAGGCGGTCGATGCGCTTGAGCACGGTGGCACGGTTGGCTCCGGCCCGCTCCGTCGCCTCGATGGTGGCCAGATCGGGATGGCTCAGCTCGCCGAGCATGGGCAGGATCTGAGCGACCCGCAGCGACTCGTAGCCAGGGATGGGCTCCCTCGTCCTCGCCGCGCCCCGCCGGCGGGGCGTGGGCGCAGCAGGAACGGGCGGGGCGGCGGGTGGGGTGACGGCCGGCGCCTTGCGTGCCGGCGCGGCAGGCGGGGTGGGAACGGCCCGGGCCGCGGGGGTGGCCGGGGCGGGGGCGGCCGGAGCAGCCTCTGCCTCGGACCTTCCACCGAGGAGGGTCTCGATGCGCCGCAAGATGGTCCCTCGGGCCTTGCCGGCCGCTTCCCGGTCACGCACGTCGATCAGCTCGTCGTCCTCGAGCTCGACCAGGATGGGCAGGATCTCGGCCACCCGCAGGTCGTCGTAGTCCTCGATGGGGAAGACGAACTCGTCATCCCAGTCGTCGTCGTCCCAATCCTCGTCAACGGCGTCGCCGTCCGTGTCGGTTACCGCGTTGGCGGCGGAGGACGGCCTGGCACCGGCAGCCGCAACCGGTTGGTGGGCGCCCACCTCGACGGCGGCCGGAATGTCGTCGACCTCGTCGTCGACGTCAACATCGTCGTCGACGCCGTCTGCGTCGACCGCCGATCCGCCCGTGCTTCCGGACCGCACCGGCGGCTGCCAGCCTGCTGCGCCCTGAGCCACCCGCCCCGAAACGGTGGTGGAATCCTTGGCTGTGCCAGCCTCGGTGGTGCCGCCCGCTGCGGGGACGACGGCGGTGTCATCAGTCTTCGGCTCTGGGGCGAGGTTGCCGGTGACGGGAGCGGAGGGGCGGCGCTCTCCACGCTCGACCGGTTCGGGCCGCTCGGAGCGACCGGAGCGACCGGCAGACCGTCGGGCCAGTCGGGAGAAGACGAACAGCGTCAGCGCGGCCAGGACGGCGCATGCCATCGACAAGTAGATGTAGCCCGGTCCGGGCAGGACCAGACCGATGATCAGCAGAACAATGCCGGCGAGTACCAAGCCGACGGTAACGATGAGCAGCACGCCAACACCTTCCCAACGAGCGGACCGCCTCACCCTAGTGGGAGGTGAGGAAGGTGGTAACGGTCAGCGCCGCCGGCGCAACCGCCCACCGAAGCGCCGCTCGGAGAGATAGCCGCTGGCATCGTCGTCCTCGAAGAAGTCGTCGAGGGCCTGCTCCTCGGGATCCGGGTCCCCACGATCGTGATCCTCGACGACGATCGGGGTGCCCTGGCCCGGCGTGGGGTCGATCTCGTCAGTGCCCAGGTCGTGAGGGGCGTTCTCGCCGGCCGGGTGCCAGGCGACGGTCGGGGGGCCGTCGACGTCGGGATCCTCCCGTGGCGACACCTTGAACGTCGGCGTGCCCGGCCGTGGGCCGGAAGGATCCCCGGACGAGGCAACGGGAGGCGGCGGAGGCGGTGGGGGCGGCGGTGGTGCTGGCCGTGATGTCGAAGGTAGCGGCCGGGACGGCAGGGAGGTGGCGCCGGCCATCGAGCCGGGTGGTCGACTCTGTGGTTGGGGAGCCAGACCAGGACCGGGGCCCTGGGGCGGGGCTCCAGGACCTCCGGGCATGGGGCCTGGACCGCCGGCCCCAGGGCCTGCGGGCATCGGGCCTGGACCGCCGGAGACGGGGGGCGGACCTCCGGGTAGCGGCGCCCCAGTGGGGCCGGCCGGGCGAGGCGGCGGCGGCACGTCGATGGGCCGACTGGTAGGGGCCGGGGAGCGGACTCCGACCCGCTCGACCAGGCTGAGCGCCTCCGACAGGGTGGCACTGAGCTCGGTGCGGTGGTCCTCGACCCATCGGTTCAGGGCGTCAACATCCTGCTGGGAACGCTGGCGTGTCACCTCGAGCGAGGTCAGCTCAGCCCGCACGTCGCTCAGAGCGTCTTCATGGGTACGCCGGGCCCGCTCCTCGGCATCGTTCAGCTGGGTCTGGGCCTGTTGCTCAGCCGACGACAGGATGCGGGCAGCCTGCTCTCGCGCCTCTTGGACGGCGAGGTCGGCGGTGCGCTGCGCCAGCACCAGGGTCTTGCGCAAGGTCTCTTCGCTCGCGGACGTGTCAACGAAGGGAGCGGGCGGCGCCGACGAGGGGGCGGCCACGGCCGCCGCCGACTCGGCTCGCTGGGCCCGCTCCACGGCCTGGCGGAGCCGATCCTGCATGCTTTCGAGACCGACGGCGACCTGTTCGAGGAACTGGTCGACATCCTCGGGGTGATAGCCGCGCAACTTCTCGCGGAACTCGACCTCTCGAAGCGTCTTGGGAGAGACGTCCATGGGCCAATGCTAGTGGCGCCGGGCGCCGCTGGTCGCGGACGCCCGGCGAGCAGTCTCGCTCACCGCCCCTGACCTCCGTGATGGCGCCACTTGGGCGCCGCTCAGAGCCGGGCCAGGATCTGGGTGACGATGACCTCACAGACGATGAACGCCACCAGGAAGGACAGGTCGAAGCCGCCGACGGGAGGGATGAGGCGGCGAAACGGGGCCAGCACCGGTTCGGTGACGGTGACCGCTATCCGCCGGACCGGGTTGAGCGGCGAGTCCGGTGAGTAGGGGAACCAGCTCATCAAAGCCCGGATGATCAGGATGACGACGTAGAGCTGACCGAGGTAATAGAGGACGTGCCCAAGGGAATGCATGCGGACGAAGTCTGGCCCGCTCAGGAGCGGTACAGGCCGCGCTCCTGAAGCCGACGCTTCTCGTCGGGGGACACTTCGACGTTGGACGGGGTGAGCAGGAAGACCTGATCGGCCACCTTGTCCATGCTCCCGCCAAGGGCGTAGGTCACGCCGCTGCAGAAGTCGATCATCCGTCGCGACAGTTCGCGGTCACCGGCTTGCAGGTTGACGATGACGGGCTGCACGTTCTTGAAGCGGTCCCCGATCTCCTGGGCATCGGAGAAATGGGTCGGGGCCACCACCTGGACCTTGGAGCTCTGCTGAGGGGTGATGGGCCTGACCACGGGACGGACGGTTACGCCGTTGCTGGGGTCGGACGGCAAGTCCCGCGGCATCGGCCTCACGGCCGTGACCGCGCCCGCGCCCATCATGTCGGCCGACTCGGCCACCGGACGGCGAGGAGGCGCCGACGCCAAAGGCGGGGCGTCCTCATAGGCGTCGTAGTCGCCATAGTCGTCGTCGCTCAGTCCCAGATAGATCATCATCTTTCGGACCATGCCTGATGCCATTCCTGTGCCTCCCGGTGTCCGAAACCTTATCGCCGCGCTCGGGCGCTGTTCGGCCGTGGACCGAACAATGCTTGCCCGAGGCGGATCGTCGTCGACCCCTCGCCCACGGCGAGATCGAAATCTTCGCTCATCCCCATCGACAGTGAGCCCAACCCGAGAGACCGGGCCAGACCCGCCACGAGCTTGAAGCATGCTCTGGCGCCCTCGCGGTCGCCTGCGGGACCGATGGTCATCAGGCCCCGCACGTCCAGCCCGGCGTCGGCACTGTGGTCCACGAGGCGGTCGGTGTCGCCCGGGGTGCACCCGGCTTTGGTGGTCTCGCCGGTGGCGTTGACCTGGATGTAGACGGCTGCGCCGGGGGCCCGGGCAGCTATGGCGTCAGCCGCCGCCGGCCGATCCACCACCTCCCATACCGATACCAGGGGCGCCAACCGTGCCGTCTTGTTCCGCTGCAGCGAGCCAAGGAAGTGCCAGCAGGCGTCCCGGTGCTGATCGGCCTTGGCGACGAGCTCCGACGCGTAGTTCTCTCCGAGGTGGGCCAGACCGGCGGCGAGGGCCATCGCCACCGTGTCGGCCCCGAAACCCTTGGTGACGGCGACCACCTCTACATCGTCGGGATGGACGCCGAGCTCGGCGATCCGATCCCGCACTGCACCGAGACGATCGGTGATCTCCTCGACGGTCATGTCCGCCACACCACCGTCGCCTGGCGACCCTGATCCCGCCCTTGCCGCCACGACCAGTGCACATCGGAACAGCCGGTACAGGTCCCGACGTCGTCCACGTCGTCGACCCCGGCCCGCCGGAGGGCAGCCATGACTCCCGCAGTGACATCGAGCGCCGGGTGGCCGGCGCGGTCCAGCCCCCGCACCTCGGGACCGGTCCGCCTGACGACGTCTTCGAGGTCATCGGCTCCGAAGGGGTAGCAGGCGGTGCGGATGCACGGGCCGAGGACAGCCTGGATGTGGGTTGCCCCCAACGAGCGCATGACCTCGACGGTCTCGGCGACGACGCCGGCGCCGAGGCCGCGCCATCCGGCGTGGGCCACACCGATGACTCCCTCGTCACTCGCCAGCGCCACCGGGGCGCAGTCCGCGGTGAGGACGGCCACTGCCGCTCCCGGCACGGCCGTCACCGCTCCATCGGCTTGCGCCCCCGACCCTTCCCCCGGTGAGCCCACCACCATGACCTGGTGGCCGTGAACCTGATGCAAGACGGTCCAGGGCAGTCCCACGACCTGCTGGCGGCGTCGCTCCACCGCCGGCCCCGAGCCGGCCAGATCCCCGTCGCGGCGGTCGCTCCAGCGAACGTGGCCGCCCCCGATCAGGGCGTGCTGCGTTGGGACTTGGCCGCTGGCGGCCCGGAGGAGGGTCGTGGAAGCACAACGACGGTCGTCGCTCGTCGTCACGACGTCGAATGCAGCCGAGACGGGCGTCCCGTCTTCCACGAGCAGGCCTACTTCAAGAAGTCCGGGACGTCGAAGTCGTCATCGCTCACGCGGGGGACTTCACCGGATCGCTTGATCTCCTCGTCGATCTCGAGCAGTCCCAGCCCTCCCGTGCGCGACGAGACGATCTCGTCTGCGGGGCTCTCCCACCGTTCGAACCCGGCGGCGATGACGGTGACCCGCACCTCATCGCCCATGGAGTCGTCGATCACCTGACCGAAGATGATGTTGGCCTCGGGGTGGGCGACGCCATGGATGATCTCGGCTGCCTCGTTGACCTCGAACAGGCCCAGGTCGCTGCCACCGGCGATGTTCAACAGGATGCCGCGCGCTCCTTCGATGGAGGCCTCGAGCAACGGCGAGGTGATGGCCAGCTTGGCGGCCGTCACGGCCCGACCATCCCCCGATGCGGTGCCGATCCCCATGATGGCGGTGCCGGCATCGTGCATGATCATCTTCACGTCGGCGAAGTCGGTGTTGATCAGGCCCGGCGTGGTGATGAGATCGGTAATGCCCTGCACGCCCTGAAGAAGGACCTCGTCGGCCATCTTGAAGGCGTTCACCATCGACGTCTTGTCGTTGGACACGGTGAGCAGCCGATCATTCGGGATGACGATGAGAGTGTCGACCTCTTCCTTCAGCCGCTGGATGCCGGCCTCCGCCTGGGTGGAGCGGCGCCGGCCTTCAAAGGCGAAGGGGCGGGTGACGACTCCGATGGTCAGGGCACCGAGGGTCTTGGCGATCTGAGCGATGACCGGCGCCCCGCCGGTACCGGTGCCACCGCCCTTGCCGGCGGTGATGAAGACCATGTCGGCACCTTTGAGCACCTCCTCGATCTCCTCTCGGTGCTCTTCGGCTGCCTCCCGACCAACGTCAGGGTTGCTTCCGGCACCAAGGCCCCGCGTCAACTGGCGGCCGATGTCGAGCTTGACATCGGCGTCGCTCATCAACAGGGCCTGGGCGTCGGTGTTGACAGCGATGAACTCCACGCCCTTCAGCCCGGCATCGATCATCCGGTTGACAGCGTTGACCCCTCCGCCACCGATACCGACGACCTTGATGACGGCGATGTAGTTCTGGGCACCGGCCATGTGGATTTTCCTCCCGGGGCGCAGCACCAGCCGGTTGGAGCCCGGTCTGGATGGATGGGTTGGCCACCGGTCTCGTCGGGTTGCGGCGAAACGGTGAAAAGGCAAGCCTGACACGTTGGCGAGAGCAAGCCGTGGACCCCCGGTGCCCACGGCGTACCCTCGATATGAACTCGAGGTTGACTTGTATCAACCTCGCGAAGTGGTCGAGAGAGTAGTGGGCGTCTGCGTCGGGGTCAAGGCCGGACGGTCCGGCACGGTGAGATCGATCTGAGCGACCTTGCTGAGATCGACGGTGGAGAGCAGGGTGGACAGGGCGGCGACCTGACGAGCCAGGGTGACAGGCACACTCGAGCCGGTGACCGCCGTAGCCCCGGCGGGGTCCCCGGGGGCCGCAACCTCACCCAGGGTGACGGTCGTGGATCCGGGTCGCAGAGCGAGGGTGACCGTCCCGTGGCCGTCCACGGTCACGGTGGCGACCCGGGCCGCCACGGAAGCCGGAAGGGCGGAGGCGACGGCCAACGAAGCACCCACCCTCCCCTGAGGACGCGACAGGCGCGACGTTCCGGCCAGCCACATCCCTGGCCGTCCGGCGCCGGGAGCCCCTATGAGGGCAGGCAGTGCGGCCGTGGCCGCCTGCGGTTGGGTCAGGACTCGGCCGGTGGCGTCCACGTCAACCACGCCACCTGCGACGGCCACCTGGGCGACCGGACGGCGCTCGGTGATGGTGACGGCGACCGTCGAGGGCCACTGCCGGCTCACCCGGGCCGATGCCACCCAGGGCAGGGTGTCGAGCCGGGACACGGCGGCGGCGGCATTGACCTCGACCATGGGCCGGTGATCCCCCAACCCGGTGACGGCAAGGACCTTCTCGGCGGCGACGTGGGCCGTGACCGCCACCCGGACGTGACGAACCGCGAGCAGGGGCGAGAAGGCGGCGCCCACGCCACCGGCGATGACGATGACGGCGGCGGCCGCCGCCGCAGCCGCCCGGAGCCGGCGATGGCCCTGCTCCCGCTGGACTCTGACCCACCGCTCCTTGAACCGGGGGTCCATGGGGGGGCGGGCGCCGCGGGGACCGTCCGCCCGATCAGCCGAGCCCTTCTCTCCCGTCCGGCCCGCAGGTGCCTTCTGGGCCCTCTTGGCCGCAGGACCCTTGGCCGCAGAGTCCTTGGCCGCAGAGTCCTTGGCCGCCGCCCTGGGCTTGGCCGCCGGGGGCGCCGCCTTGGCCCCCGACACCGCCGCCTTGGCCGCCATCGGCGTCCCATCCTTCTTGGCCTGGTCCGCCCCCCGGTCCGCACCCCGAGATGTCCCCGGAGAAATCCGACGGGAGGTCCTGCGGGCCAGCCAGGCCGGACCGGGCCGGGCCCGGCCCGGCGTCGCCGGTGGCGCTGACCGAGCCGGCGGTACCGGCGGGGGCAGGTCGTCTTCCGCTTCGGGGTAGCCCAGCACCGACTGGGGGCGAGCCATCTCCTTGGTGGCGTCCGACCACGGGCCCATCACCCTCGACCTCCCGTTGAGGTTGAGGGTGTGGGAGAACCCCCGTTGCCCTCAGGAAAACCGATCATCCGGACCTCGGTGCGCAGCTCCACTCCGGTCTCGGCCAACACCGCCCCCCTGACCAGGTCGATCAGGGCGGCCACATCATCGGCCGAACCGTCCGGGTCGGCCTGAATGAAGTTGGCGTGCTTGGTCGAGACCATGGCGCTCCCCCATCGACGTCCCTTCTGCCCGGCCACCTCGATGAGCCGGCCCGCCGAGTCCCCGACGGGGTTGGTGAACACCGACCCGGCGTTCTGGCCACCGGGCTGATGTTCGCGCCTCCAGGCCACGATCTCGCGGATGGTGCGCCGGGCGTCCTCAGCGTCGCCGGGATGGGTGGCGAAGCGGGCATCGAGCACCAGATCGGTCGGCCTGATCGACGAGCGGCGGTACCCGTAGGCCAGCTCTTCGAGGGTGCGGCGCTCGGTCACGGGCCGATCGGGCTCCTGGGGCGGGGCCGTGAGGTCGGCCACGGTGACGGCCACGACCGAGGCGGCGATGTCCGAACCGTGGCCGCCGGCGTTCATCCGGATCCCACCGCCCACGGACCCCGGGACGCCAACCGCCCATTCCAGACCGCGCTGGCCGGCCTCGGCGCTCCTGCGGGCCAGGGTGGGCAGCGACACCCCGGCCCCGGCCACAACCTCCGCCCGATCCTCGCTCACCCCTGCGATGTGGATCGCCAGGAACGGGGCTTCGGGGCGCTCCCCTCCCCCGGTCTCGTCGCCGGCCCGGGCCTTGCGCACCTGGCCGGCCGAACCCGCCATGACCACGGCGATGCCAGGGAAGCCGCCGTCGGCGATGAGCAGATTCGAACCCCGCCCGAGGGTGAGCACGGGGAGCCCCGAGGCGTTGACCGCCCGGGCGGCGGCGGCCACATCGGCCGGGACGGCCACGGTCACGGCCACCGCCGCCCGGCCACCGACGCGGTAGGTGGTGAGAGGTCCGAGGGGGACATCGGCCTGGCCGCGGGGGCCGAGAGCTTCAAGGGCAGCTTGGACGGCCGGCCGGGCGACGCTCACGAGCCGGCCACCATGCGACCGGGGATCTCGGTCAGGTCTCCGGCCCCCAGGGTCAGGCACAGGTCACCGGGCTCCAGCAGCCCACCCAGCACGGTCACGAGATCATCGAGGTCCTCGCAGTAGCGGAGGGGAAGATCCGGGTGGGCGGCGGCCACCGCGTCGGCGACGAGCCGCCCGGTGATGCCGGGGATCGGCGTCTCACCACTCGGGTAGATGCCGGTGACCACCACCATGTCAGCCCCGAGGAAGGCGTCGGCGAACTCCCGGTGCAGCGCGGCGGTCCGGGTGTAGCGGTGGGGTTGGAAGACCGCGACGACCCGGCCCCAGCCGGCTCTGCTGGTGGTGCCCACCACGGTGGCGACCTCACCGGGAAGGTGGGCATAGTCGTCGATATAGGTCACCCCGGCGCGCTCGCCTCGCAGCTCGAGGCGCCGGGCCACGCCGGCAAAGCGTCCCAGCCCCGCGATCGCGATGTCGAAGGGCACGCCGACGGCGACGGCGGTCACCAGGGCCCCGAGGGCGTTGCGGGCGTTGTGGAGGCCAGGCACGGCCAGCTCGACATGGCCCCGCTCGCCGTCCGGGCCCTCGATCTCGAAGGTGACCGTGGTCCGGGCGTGGATGACGGCGCCCATGGTGAAGGTGGTGCCTGCGCTCGTCCCGTAGGTCGTGGCGGGGAGACCGAGCGATGCGACGCGCTGTCCCAGGTGGGCTGCTCCGGGTTCGTCGGCACAGACCACCCGGGCCCCGGGGCAGCCGGCCAGGAACGTCTCGTAGGCGCCCCTCATGGCCGTCTCGTCACCGTAGAAGTCGAGGTGGTCCGCCTCGACGCTGGTGACCACACCAGCCTCTCGGGGCAGGGCCAGGAACGTCCCGTCGCTCTCGTCCGCCTCCACGACCATCCACGCTCCCGCCGGATCCCACCGGCCCCCGCCGCCCAGTGCGGGGACGTCCCCACCGATGATCCACGAGGGCGACCAACCTGCGGTGACCAGGATCGTCGCCAGCATCGCCGAGGTGGTCGTCTTGCCGTGGGTGCCGGCTACGGCCACGACCCTCCGCATGGTGCAGATGGCGGCCAGGATGCGAGCACGGCTGGCTACCTCCACTCCGGCGTGGCGGGCGGCGACAACCTCGGGGTTGTCGGCGGGGATGGCGGTGGATACCGCCATCAGGTCGGCTCCGGCGCCCTGGGCCGGGTCGTGGCCGGCGTGCACGGGGATGCCCAGCCCGGCCAGGCGGTCGAGCACGGCCGAGGGGCGGCGGTCACTGCCGGTGACGTCATGGCCCGTGGCCGCCAGCACGGTGGCGATGGCGCTCATGCCCGCTCCCCCGACGCCGACCACATGGATCCGCCGGCGCCCGCTCAGGTCCAGGGGCCCTCCGTCAGCCATGGGCGTGCTTCTCGGCCAGGGCCGCCACGCGGGCGGCGGCGTCGGGTCGGGCCAGGCGGTGGGCGGCCTGGCCCATGGCGGCCAGGCGGTCCGGGTCGGCCAGGAGGGGGCCGACCACGGCCGCCAGCCTGGTGCCGTCGAGATCGGCGTCGGCGATGACGGTGGCGGCGCCCTCGGCTTCGAGCCGCCGGGCGTTGAAGCCCTGGTGGTCGCCGGGAGCGCCGGGGAGGGGCACGAGGACCGAGGCCAGGCCGGCCGCGGCCAGCTCGAAGCAGGTACCTGCTCCCGACCGCTGCACGGCCAGGTCGGCGGCGCCGTAGAGGAGGTCCATGTGCTCCTCGAAGACCACCTGCTGGTAGACGAGGCCGCCGGGAGTTGGCGCCGGGGCGGCGGCGGCCATGGCCTGGGCGTCTCGCTCGCCTACCACGTGGCGGATGGCGATCCCGGGGCGGTCGACCCAGTCCCGGGCCATCGACAGCGTCGCCTGATTGATCCGGCGGGCCCCGAGTGATCCGCCGGACACGGCGACCACGGCCCCACCCAGGGGCAGCCCGAGGGCCTCCCGAGCCGCCCGGCGGCCGGCGGGAGAGCGGTCGATGGATCGCATCTCGTCTCGGACCGGGTTGCCGGTGACCACGGCTCGAGGCAGAGGCGTCTCCGGGAAGGACACGGCGCTGGCCGCGGCGAACCGCCCGGCCAGGCGGTTGGCCAGTCCGGGCACGGCATTCTGCTCGGCGACGAGGATGGGTATCCGCCAGACGATGGCGGCCAACGAGCAGGCCACACTGGCGTAGCCGCCGACGGAGATCACCACGGCCGGACGAAGGCGACCGACGAGCCTCACGGCGGCGGCGGCGGCGGCGATGAGGCCGGCGACGGCGCCCAGGTTCTGAGGGCTGAGGCGGCGGACGACGCCCCGGCCGGGCAACAGCGTGACCTCGAACCCGGCGGCCGGCACCAAGCGGGCCTCCATGCCCCGCTTGGCGCCCACGAAGCGCACCGTCTCCGAGGGGTGGCCGGCGGCGACGAGGGCCTGGCCGATGGCGACGGCGGGAAGCACGTGACCCCCGGTGCCGCCACCGGCGATCACGGCGAAGGTGCCCCGCCCCCGGCCCTGACCGCCCCCCGGACGGAGGCGACGGAAGCGGGCGGGGTTCACGACCGGCGGGCCACGTTGGCGACCATGCCCACGGCGAACATGGCCAGGACCAACGACGAACCGCCGAAGGACACGAACGGCAGGGGCACGCCGGTGACCGGCAGGAGACCGATGACGGCGCCGATGTTGATGACCGCCTGGCCGACGATCCATGCGGTGACGCCGGCGACCAGCATGGCGTCGTAGCGGGACCGGGCCCGGCACGCCACCCGGATGCCGACGACGGCCAGAGCGGCAAAGAGGGAGGTGACGGCGAACGTCCCGAGCAGGCCGGTCTCCTCGCCGATCACGGCGAAGATGAAGTCGGTCTGGGCGTTGGGGAGGTAGCCCCACGTGGCGATGCTGGCGCCGATCCCGGTTCCGAGGATCGACCCGTGGCTGAGCCCGGCCAGGCCCTGGACGGACTGATAGCCGGAGTCGCTCTTGTCGGCCAGGGGATGCAAGAACGACGTCAGGCGCCGCCACCGGTACGGGGCGGCGACGGCGAGGAGCAGGGCCAGCCCGAAGCCGGCGCCGAAGATCCCCGCCAGGGGTCGGGCCGGGATGCCGGCGGTGACGAGCATGGCCAGGGCGATGCACGCCAGGACCAGGGTGGTACCCATGTCCGGTTGCTTGATGACGAGACCGGCCGCGATGAGAAAGGCGCAGATGACCGGCACCATCGAGTAGCGCCAGTTCCGCTCCTCGGCTCGGCGGTCGAGGACGTCGGCGGCGAACAGGATGAGGGTGAGCTTGGCGATCTCGGAGGGCTGGATCTGCAATGACGTCGTACCGATCCAACGGGACGCCCCGCCGGAGCTACGGCCGATCCCGGGTACGAGCACAGCGAAGAGCCCGATGACGCTGAGCACCATGGCCGGCCGGGCGAAGCGCCTCCATCGGGACGGGTCGATCTTGGAGGCGACGACGAACACCGCCGATCCGAGCGTCAGCCACAGGACCTGGCGCTCGAAGTAGTGCCAGGGGGACCCGTACTGGCGGAGGCTCAGGATCGAGGAGGCGGACAGCACCATGACCAGGCCGACCAGGTTCAACACGACGACGATGCCGATCAGGACGTACAGGCTGCCGGGGCGGGCCACGCCGCCGGCCCCGGTGCGGACCTGGCGGGCACCTTGGGCGCCCGTCCTCGCCGATCCGGCCTTCGCCGGTCCCATCCTCGCCGGTCCCGTCCTCGCCGATCCGGTCTTCGCCGGTCCCATCCTCGCCGGTCCCGTCCTCGCCGATCCGGTCTTCGCCAGCCCGGTCATCGCCGATCCGGTCGGCCTCCCGGCGCGAGTCGGCCGCACCGCACGAGTCGCCCGCACGGCACGAGTCGGCCGCACGCCGCGAGTCGTCCGGGTGGCCGTGGAACGGTCCGCCGCGGTCCGGGGCGAGCGGCGGCGGGCCGGCCTGGGTGTGGTCAGCATGGTCGGACCTCTCTTTGGGCGCGGATCGCGGGTGCGGCGGCGATGTGGGCTCGGACCTCGGCGGCGAAGTCGTCGCCGCGCTGGGCGTAGGACCGGTACCAGTCGAAGCTGGCGCACCCCGGTGAGAGCACGACGGCGTCACCGGGCCGGGCCGCGGCGCCGGCCGCGACCACGGCGTCGGCCATGGTGGCGGCCCTCGTGACCCCGACGACCGGGCCGAGGGCGGCGGCGACCTCGTCGGTCGCGTCACCGATGGCCACCGCGTGGTGCACCGGCGGCACGCCGGCGCTGAGCACGCCGAGATCCAGGCCCTTGTTGCGGCCCCCGGCGATCAGCACGACCGAGTCGAAGCCGGCGACGGCGGCGAGGACGGAAGCGGGGGTGGTGGCCTTGGAGTCGTCGTACCAGCGGACACCGGCGGCGTCGGCCACCAGCTCTACCCGGTGGGGCAGGGGCGCCGTGGCGCGCAGAGCGGCCGCACATCCTTGCGGGCTGGCCCCGGCGGCCCGGGCCACGGCGAGGGCGGCGAGGGCATTGGCCAGATCGTGGGGCAGGTCCCGGACCAGGTCGCCCCGCCGGGCCAGCACCAGACCGGGCGACTCCACCAGGGCGTCGCCGTCGAGGTGGTAGTCAGCCGCTCCTGTCGCCGAGAACGTGACCAGCCGGGCCCCCCGGTCGACCCGTGCGGCTCGTTCGACGACGGTCTCGTCGTCGGCGTTGATCACGACGGTGTCGCCCGGGCCCTGGTTGGCCCAGATGCGGGCCTTGGCCGCGGCATAGTCGTCGAGGTTGCGGTGCCAGTCCAGGTGATCGGGGCTGAAGTTGAGCCAGCAGCTCACGTCGGGATGCCACCCGTCGGTGCCGGTGAGCTGGAACGACGACACCTCGGCGACGATGACGTCGACGTCGGCGTCGGCCACGTCCACGAGGGGAGTGCCGATGTTGCCGGCGGTGGCCACCCGCCTCCCGGTGTCGGCCACCATGGCCGCCACCTCGGTCGTCACCGTGGTCTTGCCGTTGGTCCCGGTCACCGCGGCCAGGAGGGGGCGCGATGCCACCCTGTCGGCCAGGATCCGCCAACCCAGCTCGATCTCGGAGCGGACCGGGACGCCCGCCTGGGCGGCGAGGGCGAACACCGGATGGGTGATCGGCACACCGGGGCTGACCACGACCAGGGAGGACTCACCGACGAGCGCTGCGAGACGAGCGGCGTCGGGGCCGACCACCAAGGTGACGCCGAGAGCGGCGGCCGCCGTGGCCGCGTCGTCGGCCGGGCGGTCGTCGACGACGACGGGCGGGTCACCGGCACGGACCTCGCCGGAGCGGCCCAGGTGGCGGGCCAGAGCCCGGCCGGTCACCCCGAAACCGACGATCAGGGGTCGGGGTCGTCGGGTCATCCGGTGCCCCCCCGGGCGATGAAGTCGGCGTAGAAGGCGCCGAGCGCCAGGGCGGTGAACAATCCCCCGAGGATCCAGAACCGGATGATGACGGTCGTCTCGGGCCAGCCCAGCAACTCGAAGTGGTGGTGGATCGGTGCCATGCGGAACACCCGGCGGCGCACGGTGCGGAAGCTGGCCACCTGGATGATGACCGACAGGGCCTCGATCACGAACAGGCCGCCGACGATGGGGAGGAGCAGATCCACGTTCTCGAGCAGGGCCAGGCCGGCGATGGCCGCGCCGATCCCGAGTGACCCGGTGTCGCCCATGAAGATCTTGGCCGGGGCCGCGTTCCACCACAGGAAACCGGCGCACGCCCCGATCATCGACGCGGCCAGGGCGGCCTCGTCGAGGGCCGCAGGGTTGCGGTACATGCCGAAGTGGCGCAACTGGTAGAAGCCGATGACGGTGAAGGCGACGAAGGTGAACGCCGAGGACCCGGCGGCCAGGCCGTCGAGGCCGTCGGTCAGGTTGACGGCGTTGGTGGTGCCGATGATGACGACCACGGCCAGGATCACCCAACCGACCTTGGACAGCTCGATGCCGAGCGAGTTGTACCGGGTGAACGACAGGTGGGTGTCGACCTTCAGCCACAGCACGCACAGGAGGGCGAAGGCCAGGGCGATGAGCAGCTGGGCGCCGGCCTTGGCCCGCTTGTTGAGGCCGAGGCTGCGCTGGTGGGTCACCTTGATCCAGTCGTCGGCGAAACCGACGAGGGCGGCCGCACAGATGAGCAGCAGGCAGGTGATTCCCCTGGTCGTGAACGTGCCCGTGATGTGGGACACGAGATAGCCGGTGACGGCGGCGGCGATGATGGCCAGTCCGCCCATGGTCGGCGTCCCGGCCTTGGAGAAGTGGCCCTGGGGGCCGTCCTCGCGGATCTGCTGACCGATGCCTCTGGCCCGGAGCCGATTGATCAGCACCGGCGTGGCCAGGATGGAGACGAGCAGGGCCATGCCCCCCGCCAGGAGGAGTGCGGTCACCGGCCACCGTCGATGGGGTCGCTCTCCTGGCGGGAGCGGAGGATCCGCTCGAGCGCCGTACGGGCGGTTGCTGCGTCGTCGAAGGGGAGGATGCGCCCGCCGATGTCCTGGCCCTTCTCATGACCTTTGCCGGCCACCACCACCACGTCGCCCGGACCGGCCGCAGCGATGGCGGTGGCGATGGCGGCGGCCCGATCCACCTCCACCACCAGGCGGTGCTTGGAGGGCGCTCCCGCCACGATCGCGGCGATGATCGCCTCTGGGTCCTCGCTGCGGGGATTGTCGGAGGTGACGACGCTCAGGTCGGCCAGGCGGGCGGTGACCTCGCCCATCAGCGGGCGCTTGGCGTGGTCGCGGTCGCCGCCGGCGCCGAACACGACGATCAGGCGCCCGGTCGTCAGCTCCCGGGCGGAGCGGAGGGCCTTGTCGAGACCGTCGGGGGTGTGGGCGTAGTCCACCAGCACGGTGAAGGGCTGGCCGGCGTCGACGCTCTCGAAACGACCGGGTACCCGGTCGACCGATTGGAGTCCGGCGGCGATGGTCGCGGCGGGTACGCCCAAGGCCCGGGCCGTGGTGGCGGCGGCGAGGGCGTTCTCCACATTGAAGCGACCACCAAGGTTGAGCTGCACCTGCTGACCGTCCCAGCCGAAACGGCTGCCGTCCGGCGCCAGCTCCAGGCCCGCGGCGTCCTCGGTGGCGAACGTCTCCACCCCTCGGCCGTCGGCGCGGAGGCGTTCGATCAGCATCCGGCCCCACGGATCGGCCCGGTTGACCACGGCAACGTCGACCCGGCCGGGCTCGAAGAGCCGGGCCTTGGCCTCGAAGTAGGCGTCCATGGTTCGGTGGTAGTCGAGATGGTCCTGGGTCACGTTGGTCAGCACGCCGGCGGCGAAGTGGACAGCGTCCGTGCGACGCTGGTCGAGAGCATGGGAGGAGACCTCCATGGCCACGGCGCTGCCACCCTGGTCACGCCACTCCGCCAACTTGGCCTGGAGCTCGGGCGCCTCGGGTGTGGTTCGGGCCTGGGTCAGCGTACCTATCGCCGAGGTCCGCCATCCATGCGCCTCCAGGATGGCCGCCAGGAGGGTGCACGTCGTCGTCTTTCCGTTGGTCCCGGTGATCCCGATCACCCGCAGACCGGACCGGGACGGGTGGCCCCAGAAGGCGTCGGCCAGGGGGCCGACTGCGGCCCGGGTGGAGGCCACGATCAGCTGAGGGACAGCCACGTCGAGAACCCGTTCGGCCATGATGGCCACGGCGCCGTCGGTCACCGCGGCGGCGGCGAAATCGTGACCGTCGTGGTCGGCACCGACGACGCACACGAACAGGGTCCCCGGCCGCACGGCCCGTGAGTTGAGGCTGATGGCGGCCACGTCGGTTGCTCCGTCGCCCACGAGACGGGAGTCACCCTGATCCATCCCCGCCTCGGCGATGAGCGTCCCGAGCCGCATGGAGGTCAGGGCTGCGATGCAGTGGTTGTCGTCGTGGCGCCCCCGGGGGCGCCAGGCGAGGCCGGCGGGCTCGTGGGTACCGCGGGGGTCGCGGGCGGAGGCGACGTGGTGGGTACCGACGGCGTGGCGCTGAGGCCGGGCAGCGCCGTGCCCGCCGACTCGCCCGCGGCGGTGGCCGTGGCCGTGTTGGTCTGGGGGACACCGAGGGCCGGGGGCGCCTTGGGCTCCGGTGGCACCTTCAGCTCCTGGAGGGCGTCACGGGCCAGGGTGGCGAACGTCGGCCCCGACGCCGCCGCGCCGAAGTCCGGGGTGTCGTTGATCACGACCATGGCCGTGATCGACGGGTTCTCGGCCGGCACGAACCCGGCGAAGCTGGCCACGTAGTGACCGGCTTCGTAGCCGCCGTTGGCCGACGGGACGCTCGCGGTACCGGTCTTGCCGGCCACCGTGTACGGATTGAGGTTGGCGGCCTGGCCGGTGCCGACCCGGACGACCTCGTCGAGCATGGTCGTCATCTGCTTGGCAACCGTTGACGATACGACCCGGTGACCAGGAACGACCGGAGTCGGGCGCTCGGCCCCGTTCTTGTCGATGGTGCCCGCCACCAGCCGGGGAGCGACGTACATGCCGTCGTTGGCGATGGCGTTGTAGGCAGCGAGGACCTGCATGGCGGTCACACCGATGCCCTGGCCGAACGACACGTCGGCGAGCGTCGTGCCCGACCAGTAGGTCGGCAGGAGACCGGCCGACTCACCGGGGAAGCCGATGTCGGTCTTCTTGCCCTCGCCGTAGCCGGCGATGGTCTTCAACAGGCCCGTCTTGCCCAGCTTCTGGGCGATCTGGAGGGTTCCGATGTTGGACGAGTTGGCCAGGATGTCGGTGACGTTCCAGTGTTCGATGGCATGGGACTCCGCATCATGGATGGGGGTGCCGGCGACGTCATAGGTGTTGGGGATGGTGAAGGTGCTCGACGGGGTGATCGAACCCTGCTGCAGCGCCCCGGAGATGGTGACGAGCTTGTTGACCGAGCCCGGCTCGTAGACCTGGGTGAACGAGCTGGCCGATGGTGCCTCGACCGGTTGGGTGCCCGTCGCCGCCGGCGGAGTCCCCGCCGGAGGTGGGATGTCCACCGGGACCGCCGGGGTCGTCGAGGTACCGGGGGCGGGCATGCTCAGCTGGGCGTCGGCCAGGATGTCGCCGGTCTTGCGGTCCATCAGCACGGCGATGCCGCTCTTGGCGTTGGCCGCCACGACGGCCTGGGCCAGGGCCTGCTCGGCGTCGTACTGCAGCGAGTCGTCCAGGGTGAGGACAAGATCCTGGCCTGCTACCGGCGCCTGGAACTCTTGCAGGCCCCCGGCGATCTGGCGACCGGACGGATCGGTCTGCTCGACCAGCTTGCCGGGCTGGCCCTCCAGGACGGGTTGGTATTTCGCTTCGAGGCCGCCGAGGCCGGTCCCATCCGTCCCGGTCAGACCGACGAGGGGCCGGGCCAACTGGCCGGCGGGGTAGAAGCGCTTCGGTTCGGAGAGGCTGTAGATCCCGGGCAGGTTCATGGCCTTGACCTTGGCCGCGGTAGCGTCGTCGACGGTGCGGGCCAGGTAGGTGAAGCGATTGTGCTCGGTCAGCTTGTTCTGGAGCTGGGCCGGGGTCTGGCCCAGGGCGGGTGACAGGCGGGCCGCCTCTCCGCCCGGGTTGGTCACGAGAGGTGGGTCGGCGTAGAGGGTGGTTTGGGGAATGGAGATGGCCAGCTCGTTGCCAGCGCGGTCCACGATGCTGCCCCGTTCAGCCGCCAGAGTGACGGTGTGGGTCCACTCCGAGGAACCGACGGCCAGGTACTGATTGGGTCCGATGCCCTGCAGCCACGTGAGCCGGGCCACGATGGCGACGAACGCCACCCCCATGACCACCAGCAGGCCGAAGGCCCGCACCCGGCTCTGCGGTGACAGGCCCCGCTTGGGGCCCCGGTGGGCAGGGCGGCGCCGGGCGGCGGCGGTCGCAGGGCGGCGGCCCGGGGAAGGGGCCCGACCCACTCTGTCTGACCGGCCCCGACTGTTTCGTGGGGGCCTGGGGGTCACGGGCTGCCCGCCAGCTGCGACTTGATCTGGGGCCAGTCCGCGTCACCGGCCGGTGCGGCGACGGTCCCCCTGGCCCCGGGAGCGGCGCTGGGTCCCGTCGACCCCGTCGCCGCCCCGCCCGCCGGAAGCGGGGTGCTGGGCGACAGGTAGGTCACGTTTGGCGGCTGGCGCATGCCGAGCTTGCCCTCGGCGGTGGCGATGATCTGCTGGGGCGACTCGAGCTGGGCCACCTGGAGACGCAACTGGGAGTAGCTGGCCTGCTGCTGGGCCACCTGGGTCGACAGGCTGTCGAGGCGGAACTGCCTCTGGGCCATCACCACGTGCAGGTACACCAGGGAGAAGGCGATCACCACGGACAGGACCGCGGCACCGCAGAGCAGGAGCCGGGCCCGGACCGACCGGGACCGCAGGCGCGAGATTGGGTCCTCGACGACCGCCAGGTGCCGGGGGGACCGATCCCCTCCCCGGCGGGCGGGCTCCGCCCGCTGCTCGGCCGGTCGACGGCTGTGGAGAGGCTGATTCATCGCCCCACCACGGCCAGGCGTTCTACGATGCGGAGGCGGGCACTCTCCGCCCTGCGGTTGGTCGCCAGCTCCTCGGCGCTGGGCTTGAGCGCGCCCCGCCGCACCAGGCGGACGGTCGGCTGCGCGCCGCACACGCAGGGCAGACCGGGGGGACAGACGCAGCCTCCGGTCTCGGCGTGGCGGAAGGTGGCCTTGACGATGCGGTCCTCACCGGAGTGGTAGGCCAGCACCAGGGCCCGCCCACCAGGCACCAGAAGGTCGAGGGCCGCCTCCAGGGCACCGGGGAGGACAGCCAGCTCGTCGTTGACGGCGATGCGCACGGCCTGGAACACCCGCTTGGCCGGGTGCCCTCCATGGCGGCGGGTGGCCGCCGGGATGGCGTCGCGGACGACAGCGGCCAACTGCGTCGTGGTGGTGACGGGGCGGGCGGCGATGACGGCGCGGGCGATGCGGCGGGCGAAGCGGCCCTCCCCGTTGGCCACGAACAACGCAACCAGCTCCTGCTCGGTGCTGGCGTTGACCACGTCGGCGGCGCTACGGGCGGTGTCGGGGTCCATGCGCATGTCCAGGGGTCCCTCCGCCCGGTAGCTGAAGCCACGCCCGGGCCGGTCGAGCTGTGGGGAGCTCACGCCGAGATCGAACAGCGCCCCCGACAGGGCACGGACACCGAGGTCGGCCAGGACCGCATCGAGGCGGTCGAAGCGGTCCCGCACCAGGCGCGCCCGCGACCCGAACGGGGCCAGGCGGGCTCGGGCGGCGGCCACGGCCGTGGGATCCTGGTCGAGGCCCACCACGCTCAGGTGGGGGTGGGCCTCGAGGACGGCGGCCGCATGACCTCCGCCGCCGACGGTGGCGTCGAGCACCACGCCGGCGGGAACAGGAGCCAGGAGGTCGACGATCTCCTGGCCCATCACCGGTTGGTGAGCGAACTCGTCGCTCGCCCGGCTCATCCGCAGCCCTCCGACCAGCACCCCGTCGGGATGTCTCCCCGATCGGGCAGAGTGGAAGCGGGCGGAGAAGGGGACTCCCACCCCGCCAGTCGGAAGGCTGCGCATGGGCCGAACCCGGTGAGGGCCGTACCTGGTGCTTGTGGTGATGTTGCCTGTGGTGATGTTGCCTGTGGTGATGTTGGTGGTGCGGTCGATGGGGGTGGTCTCCTTGGCGTTGCCGTTGTCGTTGCGGGTGGTTCGGTCACGTTCGGATCTGAGGCCTAGGCCTCGGGCGGTGACTGGCTGGATCCGCCCATGAAGCTCCTCTCGGCCGGTTTGACCTCGACGTCCCAGAGGGAGGGGTTCCACAACTCGATGCGGTCGAGGGCACCCATCACCAGCGCCGCCCGGTCCAGGCCGGCGAAGTCCTGCAGGGGCTTGGGCACGGCGACCCGGCCCTGACGGTCGATCTCCACCGCCGCCGAGGTGCCCGCCCAGATCCGGACGTTGTTGCGGTCCTCGGCGCTGCGCTCCTGCCGGGCCAGCATCTCGGCGGTCTGCTTCTCGAACTCGGCTGGGGTCCAAAGGGCCAGGCATCCTTCCAGGTGCCGGGTGATGTAGGCGCTGGTGTCGAATTGGGCGCGGAAGCGGGCGGGCAGGATGATCCGCCCTTTGAGGTCCAGGGAGTGCTCGTACCTCCCAAAGAATCCCAACGCCACGGTTCACTCCACTCCATCTCCTGCGGCGTAGGGGCCCCTCCCCTTTCCACCACTTGGCCCCACAATATGGGTCAGCACCCCCACCGTCAACCACTGTTCTGAGAAAACCCCAGGTCATCGAACCTGTGTTCGATGGTTGAGCCCGCGCCTTGGCTCGCGTCTTGGCCCGCGCCTTGGCTCGCGTCTCGGCCGCACGTGGGGCGCCCAAGGGCCGCACGGGTGCGCCCCGCTCGCCCGGGGCGGGGGCCCGGTGGGGGCGGGTGGGGGGAAAGGACGCGGCGCTCAGCGACGCGGTGACGCTGAGGGCCGCATAGCGTCCCTCAGCGACACTCAGTTGAGGATCGGGGGCAGTTCCTCGGCGATGGCCTCCATGCTCCAGGGCCCGGCCCGGGTGATGCCCGGATCGCGAACCCAACCGGTCATGGGTTGGATGGTCCCGCCGAAGGCGTAGAACACCCGGCCGGTGACCGTGCAGGAGGCCGTGGCCAGCCAGGCGACCAACGGCGAGACGTTGGCCGGGTCCCACTCGTCGAATCGGGCGTCATCGGCCGGGGCGGCCACCATCTCACCCAGCCCGGGTGACGATTCGGTCAACCTGGTACGTGCTGCGGGGGCGACGGCGTTGACCCGGATGCCGTAGCGGCTCAGCTCCTGGGCGGCGATGACGGTCATGGCCGCGATGCCGGCCTTGGCCGCCCCGTAGTTGACCTGCCCGGGGTTGCCGTGCAGTCCCGACGTCGACGAGGTGTTGATGACGGCGGCCTCGACGGGGTGGCCGGCCTTGGTCTGCGCCCTCCAGTATCCGGCGGCGTGACGAGTAGGGACGAAATGGCCCTTGAGATGGACCGAGATAACCGAGTCCCACTCCTCCTCGTTCATGTTGACCAGCATCCGGTCGCGGAGGGTGCCGGCGTTGTTGACCAGGACGTGGAGGTCGCCGAAGGCGTCGACGGCGGCCTTGACCAGACGCTGGCCGCCCTGCCAGTCGGTCACGTCGTCGGTGTTGGCGATGGCCTGCCCGCCGGCGGCGGTGATCTCGTCGACGACGCCCTGAGCGGCCTCCTCGTCCCGGCCCCGCCCGTCAGCGCCGGAGCCGACGTCGTTGACGACGACACTCGCCCCCTCGGCGGCGAAGAGCAGGGCGTGCTCCCGGCCGAGGCCGCGGGCTGCCCCGGTGATGATCGCTACCCGTCCGTCCAGCTGACCCATCCATCTCTCGCTTTTCTGGCCTCGGTGCCGTCCCGGGCCGGCAACGATCATGGCACCTGGGCGCGGCCATGTCCCCTCCGGGGGTGCGGTCCGGGCTCACCCCTGAGCCGTCCCGCTCCGGCAGCGCTCGATGAGGGCGTCGGTCAGTGCTCTGCCGTCGGCCACGGCGACGGCGACCCCCGCCAGGTCCGTGATCGCCCGACCCCGCTGCAGCTCGCTGAGGCGGAGCACGTCGAGGAGGCCGGCTGGATCCCAGGGGCCGAGGGGTCCGGCGCCCAGCCCGAGCAGCGGGACGGCGCACTGGAACAGGGCACCCATCCGGGTCCGGCGCTGGGAGATCCCCACCACCTTGGGCCCGGCCTCGCCGACGGTCACCTCGCCGGGACCGAGGCCGGCGAAGCAGACCCTCGGGGTCCACGCCGAGCGAACCATCGGCCCCCGCCAGACCCGAGCTCCGGGGATGCCCACGTCGGCCAGGGCGCCAGCCCAGCAGCCGCCGAGCCACCACCCGGCCCGGGCCACATCGGCCAGCCACAGGGGGTCGTCGACCGGGACGACCACGTCCACCCACAGGACCTGGCCGGGCCCGACGAGCACGGCGGAACCGCCGCTTCGCCGACGGACGACGGTGACCCCCCGGGCCTCCGCCCGGGCCCGGTCGACGTGATCGTCGGGCTCGCCGCTGCCGAGGACGACCGCCCGTTGGTCGGCTTGGAGGATACGGATCGTCCTCCCCGGCGATCTCGGCGCCGGCGGGCTGGTCGACACCAGATCAGCCGACGATGTGTGGAGAGCCGATGGCGGCCCGGCCGCAACGTCGATCGCCCAAGGGCGACGGTTCACGCCGAGAGGGTGGCCGTTGGCGACATCCCCAGGTACGGCTCCCAGTCGGGTCGCACCGAGCCACTCGCCACGAGGATCCATGCCCGTTCGCGTGGTGGCGCGGGCCGGCGCCGCAACTTCATGCCGCTGTCCTCGAGCAACCGGTCACGCTTGGCCGTGTTGCACGGACGGCACGCCGCCACCACATTGTCCCAGGCGTGAGGGCCGCCCTTGCTCCGCGGGATGACGTGGTCGATGTTCTCGGCCGACGCCCCGCAGTACTGGCAACGATGACCGTCGCGGGCAAAGACCGCCCGACGGTTGAGGGCGATGCGAGCCTGGTAGGGAACCCGCACGTAGTAGCTGAGGCGGACGACCGACGGTTCGGCCAGGGTGATGCGCTCGGAGCGAAACACCCCACCGGTGTCGTGGAGGACCTCGGCCTTGTGCTCCAGGCTCAGCAGCAGGGCCCGACGGGTGGACACGATGCACAGCGGCTCGAAGGAGGCATTGAGGACGAGGGCCTGGGCCATGTCGCTGCGTTCCTACCGCCTGCCGTCCTGCCGGACCGACGCCTGCCCGGCCGTCGCCGTCATTGGTAGTCCAGGGTGCACGTCAAAAATGTACTCGGCCGTTGACCACTGCGCTCGACTTTGGCCCGGCTGCTCCGTCAGCCTCCAATGGCGCTCATGCGCTTGCACCATTGGAGATAGGCGATCACCTCCGTCGGGGCCAGGCGCCCGGCACCGGCCCCGCCGAGCATGGTCTCGCTGCGGAACGCCACGTACTCGAGCGGCGGCGCAGGCGTCGATGGCCAGCAGCGCCACCAGCCCGAAGCCGCCGAGCGCCCCGCCATGCGGACCGCGGTCCCCCACAGGCCGGGACGGGCGGCCACAGCGGCGGCCGTTCGGAGGGGCCGGTCCAGGCGCAGCTCGCCCAGGGCGGCCCGCAGGGGACGCCGGGCGTCGCCGTCGGGGGGCCCGCTCATCGGGAGACCTCGGCGCCGGCGAACCCGGGGAGGCGCCCCAGACCCCTTCGGGCGACGGCTGCGGCCCCGATCAGGGGACCATCGGCCCCGAGCCCGCTCGGCACGATGACCGCACCCCGCGAGAAGCTGAGACGGCAGCGGAGGTCCATCTCCGCCTGAGCGGCGGCGAAGAAGGGGGCACCGAAGCCGAGGGCCACGGATCCGGCCACGGTGACCAGGCCCAGGTCGAGCAGGTTGCAAACCGATGCGACCCCCCGGCCGACCAGCCGGCCGGTGCGCTCCCGCACGCCCAGGTCGGCCTCGGTCGGAGGCCGGCCGGTGCTGGCTGCGATCGACAGCCCCGACGCCTCTGCCTCCAGGCATCCGTAGCCCCCGCATTCGCAGCGGCGGCCGTCCGGCTCGACGACCACATGGCCGATGTGGCCGGCATTGCCGTCGTCGCCGTCGAGGAGGCGGCCGTCGAGGACGATCCCCCCGCCCACCCCGGTGGACACGACCATGGCCAGGAACCCGCGACAACCGACGGCAGCGCCGACCCAGGCCTCGCCGAGGGCCAGAGCCTTGGCGTCGTTGTCGACCCAGGTCTCCAGACCGGTGCGGGAGGCCAGGCGCTCGCCGAGGGGGAAGTCCCTCCAGGCGGGGATGTTCAGCGGTGACACCAACGTGCCCCCGCCGGTCATGGGACCCCCGATCCCGATGCCGCAGGCCGCAGGCGAGAGCTCACGGGGGGCCTCGGCCACCAGACGCTCGAGGTGCGGAAGGGGGTCCGTGCCGTCGCTCGGCGTCGGCCCCCTGGTCGACCACACCAGGCCCCCCGCCCCGTCGACCACCGCCACGGCCATCTTGGTGCCACCGACGTCGACGGCCAGCATCAGGTCCTCAGGCGGGTCGGAGGCGGTCATGCCGGTCACCGTAGGCCCCAGGGCGTGGCAAGGTCGGGGGCCGCCGCCCCCATTTCCGGGGGGGCGGTACGCTACGCCCCGAGTCGACAGAGCGTCGCGTCGGCGCCCAGCCTGCAGGGAGGCACGTGGCCAGACAACCGACGGCAACGGCGCCTACGGCGGAGACCCTGGCCGAGATCTTCGAGGCCGTGGTCTCCAACGTCTCCCAGGTCATCCAGGGCAAGGAGCAGGCCATCCGGATGGCTCTCGTCGGCATCGCCGCCGAGGGCCACATCCTGGTGGAGGATGTCCCCGGCGTGGGCAAGACGAGTCTGGCCAAGGCGTTGGCCCGCTCCTTCGATCTGAGCTGGAGCCGCATCCAGTTCACCCCCGATCTCCTGCCTTCCGACGTGACCGGGGTGAGCGTCTACGACCGTGCCGACCGCACCTTCACCTTCCGGCCCGGAGGGGTCTTCGCCAACGTGGTGCTGGCCGACGAGATCAACCGGGCGTCCCCACGGACCCAGGCTGCCCTTCTCGAATCCATGCAGGAGCGCCAGGTGACCGTGGACGGGGTGACCCGACCGCTGCCGTCACCGTTCCTGGTGATCGCCACCCAGAACCCGACCGAGCACCAGGGCACCTACCCCCTCCCCGAGAGCCAGCTCGACCGCTTCCTGCTCCGCCTGCGGATGGGCTATCCGGCCCGCGATGCCGAGTTGGCCATGCTCGACACCGCCGACCACCGCTCCGTCGAGGACCTCGAGGCGGTGGCCGGTCCCGACGCGGTGACCTCCATGATCACGGCCGCCTCGAACATCCATGTCGCTCCCGCCCTCAAGGGCTACATCGTCGACCTGGCCACCGCCACCCGCCGTCATCCGGGCCTCTCGCTCGGGATGTCACCCCGCGCCGTCCTGGCCCTGCAGCGGGCGGCCCGGGCTCTGGCCGGCTCGATCGGGCGGGGTTACGTGGTGCCCGACGATGTCAAGGCCCTGATCGGGCCGGTTCTCGAGCACCGGGTGGTGGCCAGCCCCGACGCTGCGCTCGGCGGCCGGGGCATCGCCGAGCTCCTCGACGACGCCATCCACTCCGTCCCGGTCCCCACCGGTCGGGGCAGCAGCCGGTGACCGGGCCGCCCCACGCGGTCGCCCGGGGCGCGACCGCGGGGCTCCCCGACGGCATGAGGACCGGCTTGATCTTCACCGGCCGGGGCCGGGCGCTCGGGGCGAGCACCGTGGTGCTGGTCGTAACTGGGGTGTTGTTCGGCATCGAGGAGCTCTTCGCCATAGCGGCCGGCGGCCTGGTTCTCCTCGTCTTCTGCGTCGTGTGGGTGCGGTGGCGGCCCTGCGCTCTGCGCAGCGCCCGAGCGGTGACGCCCGGGCGGGTGGCGGCCGGGCGTGACGCTCGCGTCGAGATCGGCATCCGCAACCGTGGCGGCCGCCGCTCCCCCGTGGTCTGGGCCCGCGATCCCTTTGATGGCGGGCGTCACTGGGCCGCGTTCGCGGTGGCCCCTCTCGAGCCGGGTGAGGTCGTGCGGGCCACGTACCGAGTCCCGACGACGGCCCGGGGGGTGTTCGACATCGGGCCGCTGCAGCTGGAGATCAGCGACCCCTTCGGGCTGGTGTGCGCCACCCGCGGCGGGGCGGCACCGTCCACCCTCACCATTCACCCCCGCATCGTTTCGCTGCGGTCCCCCCGCAGAACCGGCGGGGCGGACCAGCACCCTCTCGACGCCGCCTCGGTGATCAGCCAGCACGGAAGCGACTTCTATGCCGTCCGCGAATACCGGACAGGCGACGACCTGCGCCGGGTGCATTGGTCCTCGACCGCCCGGCTCGACGAGCTCATGATCCGTCAGGAGGAGACACCATCCCAGGGTCGCCTCACGGTGGCGGTCGATCTCCACCCGGTCACCTGGGCAGGCGGGGGCCTGGAAACGGCCCTGTCAGCCGCAGCCAGCGTGGCCGACATCGCCCTGGCCGATGGTCTCCTCGTCCGGCTCATCACCACGGCCGGGATCACCATGCCCTTCGGGGGCTCGGGGGCGCAGCGGGCGATCATCCTCGACGCTCTGGCCGACGCCAAGGTGAGCCCGCCCGGGCGCGGCACCATCGCGCTGGGCCGCCTGGTCGACGCCAAACCGGGCGAGGCGGTCGTCGTCGTGACCTCAAATGGCGATGCCGGCCGAGGGACGGTGGCCGGTTTCGTCCACACGCCGCGCCCCATGCTCACCGCCGTCATGGTCGCCCCCGAAAAGGGGCGACCCTCGAGCCTCGAGGCCCAGCCGGTCAGTGGCACCCGGATCGTCATGGTCAACGGCGGCATCGACAGCCTGGCCGAGGCGTGGCACCGAAGCCACGCCGCGGGCCGGCCGGTGACGGCGGGGTGACCCTGCTCACCCGGGAGCGCCCGGCTGACGTCAGGGTCGACGTCGACGACCATCATCAGCCGGCAGACAACCAGCACCGGCCCGGGCGGCCGGGCGGTCACGCCCACCTTGCGGCCACGGTCCTGCTGGTCGTTGTCACCCTCTCGGCCACCGCCGGATACGCCCGGGTCTTCGCCGACAGCCGCTGGGTGGTGCCGGTCCTCAGCGTCGCCATCGCCGTCCATGTGGTGTCGTGGGGGGCCCGCCGGCTGCAGCTGGCTCCCTGGTGGGGCCCGCTCATCGCCGTGGTCGCCGCCGTGATGATCGGCGTTTGGACCGTGGTGGGCGGCACCACGGTCCACGGCCTGCCGCTGGGCGACACCTGGCGCACGATCCATGCTGCTCTGGACAACGCCCAGCGGGTGACGCCAACCGTCGTCGCCCCCGTTCCGGACCTGGTGGGGTTCCGCCTCCTCGCCGCGTGGGGCGTGGGGCTCGTCGCTCTGCTCGGGGACTGGGCCGCCTTCCGCCTTCGTTCCACCCTCCAGTCCCTGGCGCCCGGGTTCGCCCTCTTCGTGGTGTGCTGCGTGTTGGGTACGACCTCCGGTCGGGCCTGGGCGGTGGCCGCCATGGTGGCGTCGATGACGGCGTTCGTGCTGGTCCACCACAACACCGTCGGCCGAGCCGGCATCGCGTGGTTCGCCAACCGCGACCACGGATCGGTGGCTTGGGGGGTGGGCATCGGGGCCGCCCTCCTGGCCTTGGCTGCCGCCACGATCGTCGTTCCCACCGTTGCCCCTTCCGAGGGGCGAGGTCTCCTCGGCTGGAAGCACGGACCGGCCGGTGCCGGGGGGTCCCGCTCGGTGATCAGCCCCATCGTCGATCTGCGCACCCGGCTGGTCGCCGACGCTGGCGTGCCCGTGATGACCGTTGCCAGCCCGGTCCCGTCGTACTGGCGGCTCACGTCACTCGACACCTTCACCGGCATCCAGTGGCAGTCGACCAACTCCTACCTGAGCATCGGCCGCCGGCTTCCCGGGATCGGGGCGCCCCCTCCCGGCACCCGCCAGGTCCTGGAGAAGTTCCACCTGCAGACCCTTGATTCCATCTGGCTTCCCGCTGCCTTCTCCCCCGAAGCGGTCACCGGCGGAGGTCACGTCACCTACGACCCTGTCTCGGGCAGCCTGCTGACCAACCGGGCGACCGCCGACGGTCTGAGCTACAACGTGACGTCGCTGCAGTACCTCGCCAGCCTCGACACCCGTGCGCTGGAGAAGGCCGCACCGCCGCCGTCGGACGGGACCCTCGCCCATGACCTGGCCCTGCCCCGCCTGCCGGCCCAGATCCACCAGCTGGCCGTCCGCATCACCGCAGGCAAGACGACCGAGTACGACAAGGCTCTGGCCCTGCAGGCGTTCTTCCTGGGTCCGATGTTCAGCTACAGCCTCAGCCCCCCCAGCGACGGGTACGGCACCGAAGCCCTGGCCAACTTCCTGTTCGACACCCGCATCGGCTACTGCCAGCAGTTCGCCGGGGCCTACGCCGTCATGGCCCGCTCCATCGGCCTGCCCACCCGCCTGGCGGTGGGATTCACGGCCGGGGCCCGGACCGGCGCCGGGAGCTACCAGGTGACCGACGCCGACGCCCACACCTGGCCGGAGGTGTACTTCACCGGCTACGGGTGGCTGCCGTTCGAACCCACGAAGGGGGGGTTCGAGGTCCCGGGGGCCACCGGATACACCGGCCAGACCGCGACCGGCACGGCGAGCTCCCCCGCCCCGACGCCGGTCCTCCAGGCGCCGGCCCCTCCGGCCGCTCACGTGGCGACCACCGCACCCCCCGTGGACGGGGGGCCCGTGTCCGTCGCCCCAGCCCCGTCACCATCGCGTTCGCCTGCCCTCGGGCCCGGGATCATCGCCGCGCTGGTCGTCGCCGGCGCCGCCCTCGTCTGGGTGGCGCTCATCAGCGGAGGACGGGCCCTGCGGTGGAGGAGACGGCGGCGAAGGGCTTCGCTCCACAGCCATGGGGGAGCGGCGGAGGTCATGGTCATCTGGGCCGAGACGGAGGAGCTGCTGGACTGGTGGGGCATCCGTCGCCGGGTCTCCGAGACGTTCGCCGAGGTGGCCAAGCGGGCCACCTCCCGCGGCGGTCCCCCACCCTGGACGGAGCTGGAGGCCCTGGCCGGCTGGGCCAGCGAGGCGGACTACGCCGAGGGGGCCCTGAGACCCAACGTCGTCAACCAGGCCCGTTCGGCCCAGGGCAGGCTGGTTGTCTCCCTACGCCGGGCCGCGCCGGCCCGGCTCTGGTTGCGCTGGCACGGCGACCCTCGCCTGGCGTGGCGGGGGGCTCGCCGGCGCTGAACGGCCTCCGCCTGGAAGGGCCCTCAGCGCTCGTTGCCGAAGCGGCGCCGGAGACGCCGGCCGGTGTCGCTGAGCACGTCGTTGACCTTGTGCTCCTTGACCGTCTTGTTCAATTGGGCCAGGCCGTGGGCGCCCATCTTGCGCAGGTTCTGGGTGAACACTATGGCGGAGACCACCATGATCACGAACCCGACCACGCCGAGGATCCAGCTCGATGCGAATGACGCCAGCAGGACCGCCAGGCCCAGCACGAAGGCGAGCATCGCCCACTTGCAGTTGCGGGCCAGGTAGCGGGGCAACGTCGTCTCACCGATTCGCCGAGCCGATTGCGGGTCGGTCGTGTAGAAGCGTTGCTCGATCTGGTTGAGGATGCGCTCCTCATCTTCGGAAAGCGGCACTGTCCTGGCCTCCGTCGTCCTGCGTAACCTCGAGCAAATCCCGGGGCCTATGTCTCTCGTGCGCCTGCTCAAGGCGCACCACCATCTTTGCCCGGTCCTGACGCTACTGCAACGCGCTTCGCTCACTGGGCCGCGCCATCCCCTTCCTCACCGCTCGTCGCCCGCCGCTGGCCCCGCCTCGGGAGCGGCCGGGCCCCACTGGGTGTCCCCCAGCAGTTTGAGGTGCAGGCCCCCCCGGCCGAGCAGGGCCGCGGGCCCGACCGCCGTTTCACCGTAGCGTTGACGAACCTCGCTCAGCGCCGCCCCCGCGGCATCCCATGCCCGGGCGCCGCCCTCGCGGTCGGGACGGCGATGGGCTTCCCCGGCCCCGCTGCCGTCGAGGGTCAGTTGCATCTGCTCACCGGGATGGTCGCCGGGCTCGGTCAGGTTGGAGGCGGTGACGCCGAAGAGCCTGACGCCCGGCGTGAGGTCGATAGCCGCGAGGATCCGCCCAGCCACCTTGGCGATGACCGGCCCGATGTCGGTGGGACGAGGCACGGTGCGACTCCTGGTGATGGTCTGAAAGGACCCGTAGCGGACCTTGACGGTGATGGTCCGCCCGGCCATCCCGTTGGCCCGCAACCGGGCTGCGACGGCGTCGGCCATCCGTACCACCTCCGCCTCCAGCTCCGATCGCTCGTAGCGGTCGTGGGCATAGGTCTCCTCGTGGCCGATGGACTTGGTCGGTCGGTCGGCCACCACCGGCCGGTCGTCGCGAGCGTGGGCCAACTCATGGAGGTGGCGGCCGTGGGCCCGACCCACGCTGGCCTCCAGGGTGGCGAGCGGGATCGTGGCCAGGTCAGCGATGCTGATCACTCCCAGGCGGGACAAACGGGCCAGCGTCGCAGGGCCGACGCCCCAGAGGGCCTCCACGGCCATGGGGTGGAGAAACGCCAGCTCCCCCCCGGCGACCACCTCGAAGACACCCGGGCCGGGACGGGGCCCGGGGCGCGACGGGTCGGGCGACGTGCGGGGCTTGGCCGCCTGGGAGGCCAGCTTGGCCAGGAACTTCGACGGAGCGACGCCGACCGAGCACGCCAGCCCCAGCTCGGAGGCCACCCTCTCCTTGATCGTCCAGGCCAGGGCGGAGGCGGGACCGAACAGGCGGGTGGCCCCGGTGACATCGAGGAAGGCCTCATCGAGGGAGATACCCTCCACCAGCGGCGTGTAGTGCTCGAAGATGGCGTGGAGCTGGGCGCTGATCTGGCGGTAACGATCGAAACGGCCGGCCACGAAGGTAGCCGCCGGGCACAGGCGACGGGCACGGCCGGACGGCATGGCCGAGCGGACGCCGAAGGCTCGGGCTTCGTAGCTGCACGAGGCGACCACTCCCCGGGCCCCGGTCCCCCCCACGATCAAGGGCCGACCTGCCAGTGACGGATCGTCGAGGGCCTCTACGGCCGCGTAGAAGGCGTCCATGTCCACATGGAGCACGTGACGGGCGGGGGTCACGACTCGAGCTGGACCCGGCGGAAGCCCTCGGCGAAGGGCACGCCCGCCCGCCGACCGGCATCCTCGGCCCGCTGGCGGACCACGCCGCGCAACCACTCACCGGGATCGCCGACCTGGCTGGTGTGACACGACAGGGCCTCGGCCTTGACGTCGATCGTGTCGCTGATGTCGACCCACACGTCGGGTTCGAGGGTGCCGGAGAGGTACAGCGAGCGGACGGCATGGGCGGCGCCGGCGCCGGGGAAATAGTGAGGGTTGCCGGCCGCCGGCGCCACGGCGTCGATGGTGGCCCACCCGACGATGCGGTGGTCCCGGTGGTTCACGTAGTGCTGGCCGAAGAACACCGCCGTCGGGTCCGATCCGACGACGACCTCGGGACGCACCCGGCGGATCACCTCGACCAGGCGCCGACGCAGGTCGCCCCCGTCATCGAGGTCGCCGTCGGGGTAGCCGAGCCAGTGGTGGGCCCGCACGCCGAGGACGGCGCCGGCCGCTTCGACCTCTCTCCGGCGCCGCTCGGTCAGCAGCACAGGGTCGTCGGCGGGATCCACCGAACCCTTGTCCCCCTCGGCGGCGATGCACACGTCGATGACCGCACCGGCCCGGGCCCAGGCGGCGAGGGTGCCACCGGCTGCCACGTCCGGGTCGTCGGGGTGAGCGTAGACAGCCAGTACCGAAGCAGGCACCGTTGGCACGATCTCCGCCACCTGGCGAGCCTACCGGGGATGCGCCGGCGCGTCGGCCAGCGCTCGCCGGCGCCGGGGGGCGGTCGAGCTGGCGTCGATCCCCGCCGACGAAGAGGCCGAGACTACGGTCGTCGACCGTGGGCCCTGACCGTCGTCACCGACATTCCGCCAGCCGGGCCCCGCTGTCGACCCCGGGGAGCGGGCGCCCTCCTACCGGCCCGCTCCGAACCCACCTGGGCGCCCCTAAGGGCGCAACCCTGGTTGGCGGCCACCCGGCCGGCGGGCGCCTGGCCGGCGTGACCCGGGGCGCCCGGATCGTCGGCCGCCCTCGCCTGGCGCTCGGCGCCCTCGCCCTGCTGGCCAACCTCGTGCCCGGCATCGCCCTGTTCTTCTACCTGCAATTCCTCGGTCCGGGGTCCGATTCGGGGGTGGTCCCCAACCCGGTCCGTACCAACGGCAAGGTCCTCCTCGCTCTGATCGCCTTCCTCCTCTGCACCGTCCCTGTCGGCGCCGTGCTCACCGCCAAGAGCCTCGTCCCGGTGGCGCGGTGGTTGAGCCAGGAGCGACCGGCGACGCCCGAGGAGCAGCTCGTCGTGTTGCGTCAACCTCTCCGCCAGGCTCTCATCGCCCTGGCGTTCTGGGCCGTCGCCGCCGTCCTCTTCGGCTCCCTGGAGTCGGCCCTGGGCTACAGCTCCCAACGGGTGGCGGCCGTGGTGATCGGCATCATCCTGGCCGGTATCGCCAGCTGCTCGCTCAGCGTGCTGCTCGTCGAACGGCTGTTCCGGCCCCTGATCGCTGAAGCCCTGGGCGGCGATCTCCCCTCGCGTCCCTACGGCATCGGCGTGGCCCCCCGGATCCTGCTCAGCTGGGCGTTCGGCTCGGGCGTTCCCCTCCTTGGTCTGCTCCTCACGCCCGTCCTGGCCGGGAAGCGCTCCCTGGCCAGCTTCGCTGAGCCTTTGGCTCTGCTGTGCGGCGCAGGCCTGCTGTCCGGTTTCACCATCATCGCCGGCGCGGCCAGGACGATCGCCGAACCTCTCGACGACATCCGCCGGGCCCTGGCCCGCGTCGAGGCCGGGGACCTCGACGTCGCTGTCGCCGTCAACGACGCCTCCGAGGTCGGCCAGCTCCAAGCGGGCGTCAACCGGATGGTCGCCGGTTTGCGCCAACGCCGGGACCTCGAGGATCTCTTCGGCCGCTATGTGGGTCGACAGGTGGCGAGCGGAGCCATCGAGCGGGGACTGGAGCTCTCCGGGGAGAAGGTGGATGCGACCGCGCTGTTCGTCGACCTCATCGGCTCCACCGCCCTCGCCGAGGCCCTCCCGCCCGAGCAGGTGGTCCGAGCCCTGAACGTCTATTTCGCCGCCGTCATCGCCGCGGTGAGCTCCGAGGACGGCTGGGTCAACAAGTTCGAGGGCGACGGTGCGCTGTGCATCTTCGGGCCCCCCACGGGGACGACCGACCATGCCTGCCGGGCCCTGCGAGCCGCCATCGCCATCCGCGGCGCCGTTGACGCGGCGACAACCGAGAACGTCGATCTGGCCGCTGCCGTGGGGGTGTCGTCGGGTCCGGTCGTCGCCGGCAACATCGGGTCCCGGCAGCGCTTCGAGTACACGGTGATCGGCGATCCGGTCAACGAGGCTTCCCGTCTGACCGAGATGGCCAAGACCCATCCGAGCCGGGTTCTCGCCAGTGGCGCCACCGTCTCCGCCGCGGGAGCGGAAGGGCGGAGGTGGAGCGTCGTCGACACCCGGGTCCTGCGGGGCCGGAGCCGGCCCACGTCGGTCTTCTCGCCCAAGGACGACGCCGGAGCAGGTCCGCCGCCATGATGGGGCGGTGACCGACCGACCTGCCTCGACCCCACCTCCGCTCCCCGCCCGGTCGGTGACCGACGTGTTCGGCTCGTCCCCCTCCCCCGACCCCCTCGGCGACGAGCTGGCCGCGGTGGCCCTCGATGCGGCCCGGGAGGCGGCGGCCATCCACGTCGCCGGCTTCGGCGGGGTGCGCAACCGGGTGGACACGAAGTCGTCGGCCACCGACATGGTTTCAGAGGTCGATCGTCAAGCGGAGACTGCGGTGGTCCGCATCATCACCGGGCGTCGCCCCGACGATGCCATCCTCGGCGAGGAGGGCACGTCGCGTGCGGGGTCGACCGGGGTGCGGTGGGTCGTCGATCCGCTCGACGGCACCACCAACTACCTCTTCGGGGTCCCGGCCTACTCGGTGTCCATAGCCGCCGAGATCGACGGCGCGGCCGTCGTCGGAGTCGTGATCGACCCCAGCCGGGGTGAGACGTGGGCCGCCGTCTCCGGTCGCGGGGCCCGCCTCAACGGCACCGCCACCAGCGTGGCCGTGGGCCGCTCGGAGCTGGCGACGGCGCTGGTCGCAACCGGCTTCGGCTACCGGGCGGAACGGCGCGCCCATCAGGCTCGGGTCGCCGCCACCGTGCTGCCGGCCGTGCGCGACATCCGCCGATTCGGCTCCGCCGCCCTCGACCTGTGCTGGGTGGCCGGGGGCCGGGTCGACGCGTACTACGAGTGGGGCCTCAACCCGTGGGACCTCGCCGCCGGGCGCCTGATCTGCGACGAGGCCGGAGCTCGCACCGGGATCCTCCCAGGCCACACGATCGTCGCGTCGGTGCCGGCCCTGTACGAGCCGCTCGCCGACCTCCTCATCAGGGCCGGCGCAGCCGACGTCGAGCCCGGCCCCGAGGAGCGCCACTGGGAGGGCGGGGGCACCTAGTCGAAGAAGATACCCGCGACGTTGTGGAACAGGGCGGTGTCGACGGTCTTCAACTCGGTCACCGCCTCGGCCAGCGGCACCCGCACGATGCGGTCGGCCTGCAACGCCACCATCTGATCGAACGCCCCGTCGTGGACGGCGTCGGTGGCGGCCACGCCGAACCTGGTGGCCAGCACCCGGTCGAAAGCGGTCGGCGTCCCTCCCCGCTGGATGTGGCCCAGCACGGTCACGCGCGTCTCGAAGCCGGTCCGCTTCTCGATCTCGGGGGCGATGACGTTGGCGATGCCCCCGAGCCGGGGATGACCGAACTGGTCGACCTCGGCCGACGCCACCTCCAAGGTGCCCTCGGCGGGCGTCGCCCCCTCGGCCACCACCACGATCGACGCGTAGCGGCCCTTGGCGTGGCGGGCCTTGAGGGCCTCGCACACCACCTCGATGTCGAAGGGCTCTTCGGGGACCAGCACCTCCGCGGCCCCTCCGGCGATGCCGGCGTAGGTGGCGATCCACCCCGCGTGGCGTCCCCTGGCCTCGCAGACGATGAACCAGTCGTGGGACTCGGGGGTGGTGTGGAGCCGGTCGATGGCGTCACTGGCGATCTGCACCGCGGTGTGGAACCCGAACGTGACCTCGGTCGCCGACAGGTCGTTGTCGATCGTCTTGGGCACACCCACGACCGAGACACCTTCGCCGGCCAGGCGGTGGGCCACACCGAGGGTGTCCTCGCCGCCGATGGCCACGAGGGCGTCGACTCCCTGGTTCCGCAACGTGGTCAGGGCCGCGTCGAGGCCCCCGTCGACGTTGAACGGGTTGGTGCGCGACGTCCCCAGGATGGTCCCGCCCAGGGGCAGGATGCCCCGGCAGCGTTCGATGTCGAGCCGGGTCACCCGATCCTCGATCACCCCCCGCCAGCCGTCCACGAACCCGACGAACGAGTCACCGTGGTGATCCTCGCCCTTGCGCACCACCGCCCGGATCACCGCGTTCAGTCCCGGGCAGTCGCCGCCCCCGGTGAGCACCCCAACGTGCATCGTCGGTCTCCCTTTCCCGCCGGCACCTGCCGGAGGTCCCTCGCACCCTACCCAGGGTGCTGACCGACCTCCCGACGGAAATCGTCCAAACCGGAAAAGTCCTTGTAAACACTGGCGAAGCGAACATAGGCGACCTCGTCGAGGGCTCGTAGCCGCCCGAGCACGGCGAAGCCGACCTGATAGCTGGTCACCTCACTGCCCTCGAGCCGCAGGGCCTCATCGACCTCCCCGGCCAGCGATTCCATGGCCGCAGCCGACACGGGGCGGTTCTTGGCCGCCGCCCGTATGCCGGCCACCACCTTGGCCCGGTCGAACAGCTCCTTGCGCCCGGAGCGCTTGACCACCGTGAGGGGAGCCTCCTCGAGCCGCTCATAGGTCGTGAACCGTCGGGCGCAACCCAGACACTCACGCCGGCGACGGATCGACGTCCCGTCCTCCACGGTCCGCGAGTCGACCACCCGATCGTCGGTGCTGGTGCACTGCGGACATCGCACGCCCGAACGCTAGCGGCCGTCGGTGGTCTGGACGGCCGTTACGGACCGGGCGTGGACCGCCCGGTTTTCAGGAGCGACGACGCCCGGGTCGGACGCCCGGTCACCCTGCCGGCGCAGCCGGTGCCCCCGCTCCCAGCGGGTCAGCAGCTCGAGGCGGCGCAACACGTCGTGCAACTCGGCGACCAGAGCTACCCGCCCTTCGGTCCGCTTCGGGTTGTCCGGGTCGCACAGGCCGCGGTTGGTCGCCAGCTTGAGGCCCGTCTTGAACAACTCCACCGAGATGGCCTCGCCACTGACGATCCGGCGCTGGAGCTGGTACTGGCGGCCCACCTTCAGGCACGATGCCACGAAGCGGTCCGTCTCCACGATGCCGTCCCCGGCAGCGGCCAGGCGATCGGCGACCACCCAGTAGGCCTCGAGGAAGGAACGCAGGACCCGGTCGGCCACCAGGCCCCCCGAAGCGGCGATCGACTCCCCGAGGACGGACACGATGGCACCGTCGTCGGAGCGCCATTGGGGGGCGATGAGGTCCACCTCCTCACGCAACTCCTGCTGGAATGCCGCCTTGTCGGCGAAGAAGAACTCGAACTTGAGCAGGTCCCGGAGCCGCTGAGCGTCGTCGAGAGCGACCCCCATGGGGTCGGTGCCGGGCATCTCGGCTGCCGCCACCAGAGCCAGCTCCACGATGGCCCGGTTGACGAACCAGTGGATGATGATGTTCCGGTAGAAGGCCGCGACCAGTTCCCGCTCCGGGCTGATGCGGTACACCGGTTCGGCCCCGTCGGCGAACTCGTCGACCACCCCGCTGTCGGTCAGGGACCGCAGGACCCGGCCCATGCCCTCCGGCGTCGCCATGTCTGCGATGGACTCCACGCCGGGAAGCCTCCGCTTGGTGACGTAGTCCTTGAGCGGCTGGACGAGGGCGGTGGCCTGTCCGAGCGTCACGGCCCAGCCGTCCGCTCCGAGCAGGGCGAGGGTGACGAGGGACGTCGAGGTCACCGGCGTGGCGCGGTTGATCCGGGTGCAGACCTCGAACGCCACCTTGCTGAGGGCCAGGGACGGATCGTCCTCCCCCGCCGTCGCCAGGGCGCGACGGAGGGGCACCGGCTCGGCGAAATGGACCTGGATCCGCCCCAGCCGGCCCCGCTGTGAATGGATGTAGCCGAGCATCCACTTGAGCCCCTCGGGTTGCTTCTTGGCCCCCCGGGACTCCTCGGTCATCTCCACGACCTCGTTGAGACGCTCGTAGACGATCGAGACCGGGACCAGGTACACCTCGGGGACGTCCACCTCCTCGACGCCCCGAGCCAGGTAGTTGAGCAGGCCCATCCTGGGGGGTAGGAGCTTGCCCGTGCGGGACCGGCCACCCTCGATGTACCACTCCAGGTTGAGGCGCTTGGACGCCAGGTAGGCCAGGTAATGACGCAGGGCCAGCTTGTAGACGTCGTCGCCCCCGAAGCTGCGCCGGATGAACACGACGCCTACCCGGCGCCCCAGCGCCCCCATGGGCCAGAAGGACATGTTGTTGCCGCCCATCACATGGTTGGGCGGGAACCCGCTCTCGTAGAGCGACGATGTCATGACGAAGCTGTCCAGGTTGGACTTGTGAGACGGCAGGAAGACCAGGGCCTGGCGGCGACCGAGCTCCCTGATCTTCTCCATTTCGGATTCGTCGACCTCCAACTGGTAGGCCCGCCCCCACATGAACCGGGCCAGCTGGGCCCACACGTCACGGGCGAAGCGGTTCTGCACGGTGGCCATCTCGCCGAAGCAGCGCCGGGCGTCGGCCATGACCTCGTCCGGGTCCCGACCGAGGGTCTCGGCCAAGTGGCGGGCGGCGTCGCCGAACCGCTGGCTGGCCACCAGGTCGTCGGCAACATCCTCGGCCGTCTTGTAGCCCGAGCCGGACATGGTCCGCTCCGAGCGGTCCACGGCCCGCCGGGCTTGGCGGGCGACGAAGCTGCCGAGCTCGGTGTCTTCGCCGGTCCGTCCGGTGTGGCGGGACCAGCGCCCGACCAGGTCCCGGTAGCGGGCCGGTTCGCCGACGACGAGCGAGCATCGGTCGGGAGAGCTCCGCAGGATCCGCTCCTGGAGGCGACGGCCGGGCCGGGAGGGGTCGCCGAGGCTCACCAGGTCCCGCAGGAGGAAACGGCGCCGTCCGCCCCGATCCGGTGGGAGCCAGGCGACCTTGACCGGGGCGATGACGGCGTCGTCCTCTCGAGCCAGGGCGACGGCTGCGGCGGGCTCGTGGGCCAACTCCACCCCGGCGTCGGGTGCCGCAGCCCGGACCTGATCGACGAAGGCCTCCACCAGGCGCTTCTCGACCGGCGTCGACGCCAGGGCCAAGATGACCGTCTGACGGTCGGCGGTCGGCGGCCAAGCGTCGCTGTCGGGCACGACGACCCGGGGCAGCTCCACGCTCATTCAGCGAATCCCGTCTGTCATCATCAGCCTCTCCCCTGGCGGTTTCCGGACGCTACCAGTTACCAAAATAGCCCTGGCAAGGGAGCGGAGAGACGCCGGCGGGACGGCCAGGGAGGCGCTACGGCAGCGTCAGGCGCTGGCCGACCACGAGGGGCCGGCCCCCCACCTGTGCCGACAGACGATCGACGAGAGGCCGGACGTCGCCGTGCGGTTGGACAGCGACGGCGATGCCCCACAGGGTGTCGCCAGGGCGGACCATCCAGGCATGGGCCGCGGCAGGCCGGGGAGCTCCTGCGGAGGCGGCGCCAGTGGTGAGGGGACCACCGGCACCGCCTCCGAGGGCCGCCTGCAGGGCGAGCAACACCGAGACGAGAGCGGCGACAAGCACGGCCAGGACCACTGCCCGCCGTCGGTTGGCAGCAACGCGACGGGATACCACAGGACGTCGGGCTGACTTCGAACCGACCGGCTTCGACCCGACCGGCCTTGAACCGACCGGCTTCGAACCGACCACGGCGAGGCGGGGACGCGCCGTTCGGAGCTCGTCGGGGTATCGATGGTGGGATGGGGCGAGTGCGGCGACCACGGGGACCTCCTGAGCGAACGTCTGTTCGCAGCCAACCAGAACGCCTGTTCGCCTGTCAAGGCGGATCGAACAAATGTTTGCCCCGGAGGCGGCCTCCAGCTAGCATTGGATGGCATGACAGGTAAGAAGGGCATACCGGGATCGGTCAAGGAGTCCGCTGCGGCGGATCCCACGCTGGGGGCATCTCCCGACACCGACCAGGTGATGCCGAGCAATCGGGAACTCACCGGCAAGCGCCGGGAGATCCTGGAGTTCATCGCCCGTCAGATCCAGGAGCGGGGCTATCCCCCCACCGTCCGTGAGATCGGGGAGGCCGTGGGCCTGACCTCGTCGTCGACGGTCCACACCCACCTGACCACCCTGCAGCGTCAGGGCTACCTCCGTCGGGACCCAACCAAGCCCCGGGCCATCGAGGTCCGCTACCACGCCACGTCCGGGGCCGACGTCGAGCGGCGCCCGGCCCGCCACGTACCCCTTCTCGGCGATGTAGCCGCCGGCACCGATGTCCTGGCCCAGGAGAACGTGGAAGAGCTGCTGCCTCTCCCCGAGGATTACTGCGGGGACGGCCAGCTGTTCATGTTGCGGGTCCGGGGAGAATCGATGATCGAGGCGGGCATCCTCGACGGTGATCTGGTGACGGTACGCCAGCAGGATGAGGTCAACGCGGGTGACATCGTGGTGGTCGGCATCCCCGGTGGGGAGGCGACGGTCAAGACGTGGCAACGCGACGGCGACAAGGTGGTGCTGGTCCCGGCAAACTCGGCGATGACGCCGATGACCTTCGATCCCGGCGATGTCTCGATCTTCGGGCGGGTCGTGACTGTTCTCCGCCGCCTCTGAACCAGCCGGGCCCGACCACCCGGATCTGAACCACCGGCCCGTGCATCACCCCGGGCCGGTGAACCACCCGAGCCGGCGCGGGAGCGCGGGGGAGCGCGGAGGGGCGGTGCCCCCCCTGCGCCATTGACGTGAACCGGAAGTGTCGGTTTCCTCCGGCTTGCGAACCGAATGTTGCGCCACAGACGGCACATCCGGTTCACGACCAGCCGCAGACCGGTACAAAGGGTTCAGAACGTCACGATCTCAGTGGCCACCGGCGCTCCCCGGGCGGCGCGTGGCCCGCGACGCACGGGTCAGTCCGGCAGCGGCCCGGGGAGACAGCGGCCCGGGGACGCAGCGGCCCGGGGACGCAGCGGAGGGAAGCAGCGGCCCTCAGCCATCCTGGCCTCTGAAGCAGCGGGGCCCCAGAGACAGGACGCCGGTTACGGCCCAGCGTCCGAAGGCTCGATCCGACGGAGCTCCGAGGGGTCCCAGTAGGCGCGGGCCGAGGCGATCAGGCCCTCGTCGTCCACGGTGAAGATCTCAACGCCGTCGAACGCCGTGCCCGCTCCCTCTTCCGTCTCGAGGGTCATCGTGTACACCAGGGCGGCCTCGTTGCCGCACACGTGCAGCTCGTGGCGGCGTATCACCAAGCGGTCAGCCACGCCGGTCATCCCCGTCCAGAACGACTCGATGGCGCTGCGGCCGACGTGGGCCTGGGAGGGAACCGGGTCGGTCAGGGTGGCATCCTCGGCGAAGAGATCCAGCCACTTCTCCCGCTCCCCCGCGCCGAGGAGCTCCACGTAGGACGCAACGGCGGTACGGACCTGCTCCGGGGTCGGCATCCGGTCAAGCATAATCAGCGGCCACCTGAGGCTCGGTGGTCGCCACGGTCGGATCCGGCGTCATCGGACGCATCAAGGTTTCGTCGGGGTGCTTCCCGGCAGACCGCTCGGGGTCGGCGAGGAAGGAGTGGACGAGTGGGCGTTGGCCACGAACGCCACCACCGCAGGCAGCGACGCCGCCGGCGGCGCATAGGGCTGGGTCGGCTTGTACGTGGACGCGTACTGGATCCTCGCCTTCTTCAGCTGGGCGGAGAGGTAGCCGTCCCACTGGTTGAGCAGCTGCTGATCGATCAGGTAGTTGCGGATCCCCGCCTGGGTCTGGGCGTCGTTGGCGTAGGTGACCGCCGGCGTCACGGCCGTGATCAGGCCGACGTCCCATGCTCCCCCCTGCTCCTGGATGGGACCGAACGGCACGTTGAGCTGGGCCCCGAACGCAGCCGGACCGAACGGCGAGGACAGCTGGCTGGAGGCCACCGTACCCAGGGCCCCACCCTGGGCTTTTGTGGACGTGTCCAGGGACATCTGCTGGGCCAGCGTCGAGAACGAGGCACCCCCCTGCAACTGGGCGATGATCGAGTTGGCCGCATCCTGGCTGGCCACGACGATGTGGGAGATGGCCCGCTGCTCGGGCACGCTGAGAGTGGACTGGCTGGCATTGAACGCCGCAGTGACCTGGGCATCGCTGACCGTCGCCTTCTTGGTCACCTTGGTGAACAGCTGGTTCTCCACCGCTTGCGCGTTCAACGCGGCCAGCACCTGATCCTCGGTGATCCCGGCTGCCGAGAGGGCCTGGTTGAACTTGGACTGATCGCCCCCGTAAGCACTCTGCACCTCCTGATCGAGGCTGTCTCGCGTCGTCTTCTGGGAGACGGAGATCCCCTGCTTCTTGGCCAGGTTCCCAACCATCTGGGTGACCGCCACGGCTTTGGCCGTCGAGCGTAGGAACTGGGAGTAGGCCGCTTTGTCGGCGACGGCCGGCGGGGTCACCCCGTTGAGCTTGTTGAGCACCTGGACCTGGGCGTTGAACTGGCCGACGGTGGTGACCTTGCCATTGTAGGAGAAGGCGGCGTTGGCCGGCAGCCCGCCGCCGGGCAGGACGAACGCCAGGATCACGCCGACGACGATGACCGCCGCCGCGGCTGCAGCCGCGATGCCCACGCGAGGGCTGCGAAGCACGGCGCCGTATCGGGGATGACCACCCCCCGCCCTCGGGGCGTCCCTGTCGTCAGCCCCCCCGTCATCATCGAGGTCTTCGTCGCCGGCCACCCCATTCGCCCCGGCCACTCCACTCGCCCCGGCCACTCCACTCGCCCCGGCCACTCCGCCGGCCCCGCTGTTGGATGGCGGACCCGACAAAGCGCCGGCCACCCCGTCCCAGCCCTCCGGGGGCGCCGGTCGCCCCTGACCAGTCGCCGGGACGGCGGCGTCAACCGACCGAGCCCGCGGTTCCTTGCCGACCGCCCGGGCCACACCCTCCCAGCCGGTGGGAACGCCCGGAGCCGGTTCCGGGTCGCCTGACGTCGAGGCGGCCTGGCCGGCGGCGACGTCGCGCCCGAGGGACGACGCCACCTTCCCCCATGCCGTCTGACCTTCGTCACCCGTCACTGCACCACCTCTTGGCTCTCGTCTCGTGGCTGATCCGGCTCCATGACCTGCTGATCCGGCTCCATGACATTCCGTCTCGGCGACGAGGTTGTGACGTTAGCCAAGACCGCCTGTGCCTTCGCTTCAGGGGGTCGTCCAGGCCAGGACGGACTTGACACTGGGGTTGGTGCTGTCCATCAGGGTCGCCAGCGGAGCCTGGTCCAGCACTTTGCCCTCCTCGACGGGCGCCACGTGGTCCGCGTGCCAGGCCAGGTCCTCGATGGTGGCGGTGGCCACCACCACCCCTCGCAACCAGGAGAACTGCTGGCACAGGGAGGGGAACATGGGCCACAGGCTCCGGTCCAGCTCCCCGTCGATGATGAGCAGCGGTCGGCGGCGGGCCACGGCCCGGGCCAGGGCCACCCGGCGCTTGGCACCGGATCCCAGGTTGGCGACCGGTTCCATGGCCCGGTCGGCCAGACCAACCCAGTCGAGGGCATCCATGGCCCGTTCCGGCTGACAGGGCTCGACATACCGGGGCGCGTGCACATTCGACCAGACCGACTCGGAGAGGAACACGCCGTCGGTCTGGGGGACCCAACCGATGCTGGCGGCCACGGTGGCCTTGGTCAGCGGCTTTCCGAACAGCAGGGTCTCGTCGAAGCCCGTCCCGATGCCCACCAGCGACCGCAGCCAGGTGGTCTTCCCCGAGCCCGACGCACCGAGGAGCACGATGGTCTGATCCTGGCCGACCTCCAGCGTGCCCCGTTCACGGTCGTGCACCGACAGCAGCACCTCCGTCTCGGAGCCGCCGTGCCGCCTACCGAAAACCACGCCCATCTCCACTCATTCGGACCGTCAGCCCCCTACGGCCGTGTAGATACCCATCGCCACCAGGAGCAAGCCCACCACGAAGAAGAACGCCGAGCCCCGACGGATGACCGTCGACCGCTGCCGGTGCAACGTCTCGGGCAACGAGGAGGGCACCACCCGTTCCACGTGATGCCACCCGAACCATCCGAGGGCCGCTGAGCTCAGACCGAACACGACGAGTAGCCCGGCCCACACCGCGGTGGGAGGAGAATCGAGGTGACCCTTGAAGGCGGCGGCGGTGATGGCCAGCATGCTCATCAGTGTTCTCCTTGGGAGACGGTCGGTCCTGGGAGACGGTCGGTCCTGGGGAGACGGTCGGTCCTGGGGAGACGGTCGGTCCTTGGAAGACGGTCGGTCGTTGGGAGGCGGTCGGTGCCACCCGGACGGGTGCCGGCCCTCGAGCCGGCACTCCACCTGGCCACGATACGGTCCGCCGCCCTTGACCGGCACGCCAATCGACTCGACTGACTGACACCACCAACCAGGCCGCGAGCAGGGCCAGGAGTACCGAGACGGCCAGGACCAGTCCGAACTGACGGAGGAGGTTCAGCCGTGAGAAAGCCAGGACGGCGAAGCCGACAACCGACGTGGTCGCCGCCACCCCGACGGCGGACCAGGGCCGGCGCTGGCCGGCGGCGTACCCGCCGAGGGCCATGACCGCGAACTCGCCTCCCACGGCTGACGTCAGCGAACCGAGGGATACGGTCAGGGGGGTGAGCGGCGTTCCGGTGATCTTGAGGACGGCAAGGCCCCAGCCGGTGGCCAGGGCCGCCGACAGAACGGCCAGCAGGGCGTCCCGGCGGCGTCGCAGGGCCACCGCCAGGACCAGACCGAAGGCGGCGATGCCGGCCACGTTGGGCAGGATCCGGTCCCCGGAGAGCAGATCGTTGCTGTGGGCGGCGACCGCCGGCAGCCCCGTGATCGACACGGTGGCCCCTGCGGGAAGGGGCGGGAGCTCCTTGCGGACCGACGCGATGAGCTTGGACTCGTCCTCCAGACTGCCCAACTTCACCCCGAAGGCCATCACGGACTGGGCCTGGTCGTCACGGACGGTCACCGTCGTCAGATACGACGGGAGCAGCTGGAGGGCGGAGTCGATCTCTGCGGTGGACGGGTTGGGCCCCAGCCACGACAGCAGGCTCGCAGGAGACACGATCGGGTCGAGCTCGCTGCCGTGGTGGGCGACCAGGGTGGCCTGACCCCGGTCGTACCACGACAGGTAGGCGGGGCTGAGCACGTTGGCGCCCCGGACATAGACGTCGAGCTCGCCGGACGCGCCCAGGATGGACTGGGCCTCGACTCCCTGACGGAGCGCGGGGAGCCCCGCGGCCAGGCTCTGAGGATCGCTGTCCAGCGGCAGCGAGGCCAGGAAGCTCCATCCCGCCACCCCCGCGGCCAGGCCCAGGGCGGCGCCGGCCAGCCAGCGGCGACGGGAGCGCTCCGGCCTGCTCCCACCGGTTGCCTCAGCGTTCTCGGGGGCAGATCTCGGCTCGGGGGGCGGTCGACCCCCACCGAGGCCCAGCACCCGGGCCACCGCCAGACCGAGCACGGCGGAGAGGACCAGGCCGACGACGAGGGCCAGGCCCAGGTCGCGCACGAAGGGCAGGGGCGAGCTGGCCAGCAGGGCCAGGCTGGCGCCACTGGCCACCACCGCAGCCAGGATCTGGCGGGGCCGACCGTTGCGCAGAGCGTAGATCGGGTAGTCCGTTCCTACCCCCAGGATGATGGGCAGGAAGGCGAGGAGCCCGATGGACAGCGGCACCCCGAACCAGCCGAAGATGGCCATGGTGGCGCCGGTGGCCACCAACCCCACCGCCAGGGGCAGCAACCGCTCCCACCACCGCACCCGCCGCCGGGTCACGAAGAAGCAGATGGCGACGACGGCGATGACGATGGGAGCGAGCAACGGCAGCTCGTTGACGACCTCGGTGCCCAAGGCGGCGGCGATGACGGGCTGACCGGTCACCTCCGAGGAGGCCAGGGGCAGACCGGCGCCCTTGACGGCGGCCCGCACCTGACGGACCAGGGTCCCTGTACCGCTCTGGCTCAGGTTCGGCGACGGGCGGATCAGGATGGCGACGTGGGTCGGGTCCGGGACCAGCCAGTGGAAGGCGGGCCGGGCCTTGCCGCCGGGCAGGAACACCGTCGGGCCGTAACTGGCATTGGACAGCGACGGCAGACCGACCTTGAGGCCCTGGGTCAGCAGCGACCCGTAACGGACATCGAAGGCCTGCTGGGCGGCGTCGCCGGCCGTCTGCTGGGCCGCCGGGGACGCCCCCGCCGCGGCCGCCTGGTTTTCGGCCTGGCTCACCACCGTCTGGCTGGCGCTGGTGATCTCCTGGACCAGGTGCTTGACACTGATCACGATTTCGTTGAGCGTCGTGGCCGGCCCGTAGACCACCGACACGTTGGCGAGCTGGGACAGCCGTCCTTCCAGGGCCAGCAGGCTGTACACCGGCTGCCCGCTCAGCAACTGGGCCGGCATCTTGGCGGTCAGCAGCACCGCGATCGGGTCGCCGCCGAAGGATTGCTGTTCGTGGGTCCAGGTCCGCACGGAACCGTCCTGGGCGGACACTGACGTGACGGTCGTGTCCAGGCGGAGGCGGGAGAGGCCACCGACCATCGCCGCCACGATGACGGCGACACCCACCACGACCAGCATCCGCCGCGACCAACGACGACCGGCCCGGCGCGCCGACCCGCCCTCCGGCGCTGTGGTCAGCTCAGCCCTTTTCCTGGGGGACACTCGGGTAGGTCCCGCCGAGGACCGGCTTGGGGCTCCCCGACTGGCCGGGACCCGGATAGGCGTTGCCTGGGGGGATCGAGCCAACGCCGTTCTGCAGGGCGCCGAGCCCGGGGATGGCCGTGCCCGACTGGGTGATGGCCTCGACATCGGCGAAATAAGAGGTGGCGTCGCGATGGGCGTGGCCGGCGGCATCGAAGTTGGCGAAGAAGCCCCCGATGTCCCTGTTGTACGGCTCGAGGAAGTGGACCACCGGATTGAAGTTGGAGAGGACGTTGGCGCCCGAGGGCAACAGGTTGGTCAGGTCCTGAGCCGTCGTCGGCAGGGGCCAGAGCGTCGCCGGGGCGTCGACCAGGGTGGAGTTGAGGGACGGCAGGATCGTCCGCAGGGCCCGGGTCGTCCCCGGCAGGGTGATGAGAGCCTGGTTGAGGGTGGGGGCCGCCCGCTGCAGGTTGATGGCGATCGGCGACAGCGCCGCCGACAGCGTCTCGATGCTGCCCGACGCGTTGTGGGCCGAGGTGAGGACCGCCGGGAGCTGCTGGACGGTCTGGGCCAGCGTCGCCTGGCTGCTCGCCGTGGCCTTGCTGACCTGGTCGGCGGAGGTGGCCAGATCGCCGATCTGGCCCTGGCCCTCGTCGAGGACGGCCATCAGGGTCCCGGTCTGGCGGACCAGGGCTTGCAGGTCGCTGGTCTGGGCGGCGAGAACGTCGAAGACGGTCTGCCCTTGTGCTCCGACGTTGGCCAGGTCACCGAGGAGGTTGTTGAGGTCTCCGGCCCGCCCGTAGGTGGCCGAGTTGAAGGAGGTCAGAAGCTGCCGGGCCGCGTCCTGGGTCGGCGGCGGGAAGGCGTTGAAGACGGTGTTGATCGACGTGAAGTTCTTGGCCGCCGACAGGGGGAGGGTGGAGCCGGTCGGCAGCTTCGGTCCGTTGCCGTCGGTGATCTCCACGAAGGTCTCGTTGATCAGGGTCTTGTCCTGGATCTGGACCTGGGCGCCCTGGTGGAGCGGTCCGTTGCGATGGAGCACCATGTGCACCTTCACGTCGCCCTTGGCGACGTTGAGGCCTTCGACCGTGCCGATGGGCACGCCGGCCATGTCGACATCGCTGGCGTGGGCCAGGTTCTCGATGTTGGAGAACTGGGCGTTGAAGCTGTAGCCGTGCCCGGTGATGAGGGGGATGTTGCCGCCGGACTTGGCCCACAGGAGGCCGAAGAGGAGGAGGCCGACGATCACGAAGGCCGCGACCGCCAGGGTCCGGAGGCGGCTCAGGGACGCTGCCGAGTAACGCATGTCAGCAGCCTTCCGCCAGGGGGGGCACCGCAGGCAGTTTGGGCACGATGAAACAGGCCAACTTGCTGGTTTCGGTGACGATGAGCGACCGGAAGATCGGGTTCTGGCCCTGCTGCAGCGACGTCAGGCTGTTGGTGTTGTAGAAGAAGCCCTGCAGCCACGGCATGTCGTAGGCGACGTAGGCGGTGAGGGGCTTGAGGTCGGGGACGATGGTGTTGAGGACGCCGAGGCTGGGGTTGGCCGTGACCAGATAGCTGCGCAGATCGCTGACCAGCGGGTTGGCGTCGGTGATGACGGGACCGAGCTGGTTGATGACCGGATGGAGGACCTTGAGGGTGCTGTTGAGCTGATCCAAGGCGTTGGGCAGGATGGTCGCTGCCCCCCGCACGTGGTCGAGGAGAGGGTTCAGCTGCCCGGCCAAGGCCTGGACCTTGGGGAGGGCCTGGCCCAGGGCCTGGGTGGTCTGAGGCAGGTCCTGGAGGGTCTGGCTGAGGGAGCCGTCGTTGGCGGCCAGCGTCTTGAGGGTGGTGTCCGCCGTGGCCAGGATGGACCCCAGGCGGCTCTGGTTGCCGCCGGCCACGGAGGCCAGCTGGTTGAGGTCCGACACCAGGGTGCGGATGTTGGCCTGCCGGGTGGCCAGGGCGGCGGCGACAGGCTGGAGGGCGCTGACCGTCGAGTTGGCCGACGACAGGTCGGCGGGCAGGTAGTCCGAGGCGTTGGTCAAACCGGTGTCGGTCTCCGAGAGGAGCGTCTTGATGGCGGCCTGTTGCTGGGGTCCGAGGTGCTGGAGGATCTGGTCCACCTCGATCGGCGATGTGGTCTGGGCCAGGGGGATCGTCAAGCCGGGCAGGGCACCGCTGCCCGGCGTGCCCGGGTTCACCTCGACATACATCTCGTTGAGCGGAGTCTTGGCTTGGAGGACGGCGGTGGCGTTCTTGTACAGCTTGATGGTCTTGTCGGTGATCAGGAACTGCAGCTTGGCCTTGCCACCCGTCCCCAGGGTGGCGGTGCCGATGTCTCCGACGTGCACGCCGGCCACGCGGATCTCCTGGTGCTGGCCGGGTGCCACCGCCGAGGCGTCGTTGAACATGGCGTAATACGTCGTCTTGTGCTGCCAGGGGAAGATGATGTCCTCCTGGGAGACGAACACGGCGAAGATGGTCAGGCCGAGCACGATGGTGAACAGCAGGACCAGGATGTTGCGGAGCAACCCCGGGCGGCGGGTGATGAAGTCCCGCAGCCTGACCAGGCCGTTGCGGCGCTTGGGAGCTTCGGCGGCGGCGGTCATGGTTTCACCCCCGGAGGCGTGACGCTCCTGGTGTTGGCTGTCGTGCCGGTGACGCCGTTGCCGGTCGCGTCACCGGGGCAGGCCAAACCCGCACAGGTATCGGTGTTGGGCTCGTGCAACGGACTGGGGACGGTGGTGTAGGCGTTGAAGCCCAGCTCCACCGGCACGAAGTGGCCCACGTTGTCGGCGTAGCGGAAGGTGCCGTCCACCCCGGTCAGGGAGTAGGCGATGGCCTGGTAGAGGCTGAATGGCTTCCCCGTGGTCACGCTGCCGTTAGGACCGGTCGCTCGCTCATTGGCCGGCAGGTTGCCCCGGACATCGACGAGCGAGGGGATGATGGCGGCGCCATCGGCCGTCGGCTTGAGCAGGTGGTCGAGCACAGGCCCGTTGATCCCGTTGATCACCGACGTCAGTTGTGTCGTGGTGGGCACCAGCTGGTTGAGGAGCGGGGGCAGCTGGGTGAGCAGGGGCTGCAGCTGGTTGAGGACGGGCAGAGCGTCGACCAGGAACGGCTGGGACTGGTTCACCAGGGTGTCGAGGTGCTGGACGCTGGGCCGGGCCAGGTTGGCGCTGATGTCGACCTCGTGGAGGGTGCTGCGCAGCGCCGACAGCCCATCGCGGGCGTTGCTCAGGTCGACGGGAAGGGTGGCGGCCAGGCGCCGGAGGGCGTCGGCGTTGGTGCCGAGGGTGGTGGAGAAGGTCCCCAGGCCCGAGACCACCGACTCGATCTGGCCCTGCTGGGCGGTGAGGGTGGCGTCGGTGCGCTCCAGGTTGGCGACCAGGTCGGTCAGGTCACCGGGCTGGTTGCCCTGGAAAGCATTGAGGACGGTGCCGGCCGGGCGCAGGGCGTCAGGGGCGTTGGTGAGCAACGACGTGGCCGACTTGGTACCGCCGTCGGTCAGGGTCGTCGAGACCTGGTTGACGAACTTCTTCTGGCCCTGCTGCGCGGGGGGCGGGAAAGCGGAGAGGATGGAGTCCACGTACACGGGCGTGGTGGTGCGGGCCAGCGGGATCGTCTGATGGGGCCGTCCGTTGCCGCCGCCGGGGGTCAGCTGCACGTAGTTGATCCCTCCCAGCAGGCTTTCGATGCGCAGTTGGGCCGAGGGGCTGGTGCCCAGCTTTACTGCGTTGTTACCGTAGAGCTTCATGCTCACCATGGCGCCCTGGGCGTTGTGCTTGAGTCCGGTTACCACGCCGACGGGTACCCCCGACACCTTGACCTTGGTCTGGTCCACCCTCAGGAGGTAGGTGCGGTCGAACTCGGCCTGCACGGTGTTGCCTGACGCCAGGGCGGCCTGGATGGCGTGGCGCTTGACCCCGCCGTAGAACAGGCCCACGATGACCAGCAGGGTGACGGCTCCGATGACGAAGCGGGGGACCTTGCGGACCCGCCGGTCGAGGGGGAGCTTGTCGGTCTTGGAGCGGCGGAGCTTCACTTGCCCGGGCACCCCCCCGAGGTGGACGTCAACTTGTAGGACGTGTTGGGGGCGGGATAGGCGCAACGCCCGAGACCCGGCGCCGGATTGCCCGTGGTGGAGCGGCCATCGACGGTGACGCTGAACGGCAGCCAGTTGCCGTTCTGGTCGCCCTTGGACAACCCGTCAGCCAGCGTGTTCCACAGGTTGGTCATGTCAACGGTGTAGGGGGCGAGGTAGGTGAGCAGCGGGTTGGAGTTGCGCATCAGCTCGGCCAGGAACGGCACCACCGGCGTGGCCCCTTGCACCGGCGACATGGCTTCGGCCTTGGCCGCAGTGATCCCGAGCTTGTGGAACCCGGGAACCGCTTGGGCGGAGACACTCGGCACCTTCCGCAGGGGACTGACACCCTGGCGCAGGAAGGTGCGCAGATCCGGGGTCCCTGAACCGGCGGCCGCCAACCCCGGGCTCAGGTCGGCGAAGGCGACCTTGGCCTGACCGGCCACCGTGCTCAGTGAGTTGAGGGCGGGGGTGAAGACCGGCAGGGCGGGGGCGGCGGCGTTGATCGTGTCCGTGAGGGCGTGGCCGTTCTGGGTGTCGATGGCGGCGAACGTCGTGTTCATGTTGGCCAGCAGGTCCGCCAGCTGCTGGGTGCGGCCCTGGAAGCGGCTGGCCAGCAGGTTGGACTCCTGGATCAGCGGCACCAGGCCGGCTGCCGGGTCGGTGAGGGTGGCGGTGGTGGTCCCCATGGCCGGCAGCAGGGTCCGAGAGGTGCTGATGATGGTGTTGAGATCGGGGCCCCGGCCGCCCAGGCCGACGCCGAGGGTTCGGATGGCGCTGGCTGTCGCCCGGGCCTGGGTGGGCCCGAGGATGTTGAGGATGGCGTCGAACTCCACCGGCGTAGTGGTGTGGTCCAGAGCGATGCCATCCTTGGGCGGCGGGCCGCTGGCCGCGGTGCCGGGGTCAAGGCTGATGTACTCGCTACCGAGCGCCGAGACGGCCCCGACCGAGGCGGTGGCGTTGGCGTGGACGTCGGTGCCGGGCTGCAGCTGCATGGTCACATGGGAGAGGTTGGTCTTGGCGTCGTAGGTGATCTTGCTGACCTGGCCGACCCGGGCGCCGCTGACCCGCACATCGTTGTGGGCCACGACGTTGGAGGCGGTGGAGAAGGTGGCGCTCACGTAGTGGTAGGGGTAGGCGGGCACACCGCTGATGGCCGTCGCCGCCAGGTAGATGGTCACCAGCACGACGGCGATGAGGCCCAGGCCCAGCAGTCGGTTCTTGTTGGCGTGGCTACGCATGGCTCAGAGTCCCCCCAACAGGTAGCCGACCAGGTTCTGCTCCTGGCTGGGGGTCAGGCCCGTCGCCGAGCCCCCGGTCGGGGCCGGCGGTGCGGCACCTCCGCCGAGCAGGCCTCCGAGCAGGTTCTGGAGGCCCTGGCCCGGTGCCAGCAGTGAGGGCAGCTTCAGCCCCGGCAGGGGTGCTGCGGGCTTGGCTGCCGGTGCCGCCGGTGCGGCCCGAGCCGTGGTCGGTGCCGCCTTGGGCGCGGCAGCCGCCTGGCTCTTCGTCGCCGGGGCCGCCGGGCCGCACGGCGTGACCTTCAGCAAGGTGCAGTCACCCTGGAAGTGGAACCGGAAGTAGTGGCCACTGGTGTCGAAGTTGGAGGTGGTGGAGGCCCACTCGGCGACGAAGCTGAACAGGTTGTTGAGGTCGGCCACGTTCTGGTGGACGATCGGCTGGAGGTTCTGCAGGTCCTGGAGGCCGGTGGGCCCTTCGGCCTTGAGGGTGTCGACGACCGGGCGGGCCTTGTCCACCAGGGTCTTGGTCTGGGTGAGCAGGGGCTGGAGGCTGGTGGCCGCCGGCTTGGCCGCCGCCGAGAAGTTGAGCAGCTCTTGGCTGACGCCCTGGAGGTTGTTGGTCAGCGGGGTGAGCGAGGCCAGGGCGGGGGTGGCCTGATCGGAGAGGGCCCCGAGCTGGTTGAACGCCGACGTGGCGGCCTGCAGGGTGCCGGGCAGCTGGCGGATGTCGGTCCCCATGTTGTTGGAGGAGGTGGCGGTGGCGCTGAGCAGGTTGTTGGTCGTGGTCAGCAGACTGTTGAGGGTGGTGCCCTGATTGGTGTCAAGGGAGTGCAGCACCGGGGTCACGTTGTCGATCATCTGGGTCAGGACCTGGTTCTGGCCGTCGAGCAGCTTGAGCAGCCCGCTGGTGTTGGTGAGCGCCGGCGCCAGGGCCCGGATAGCGTTCTGCTCGTTGTCCCCCTGGCCTTTCACGCCGTTGCCGAGGGAGGTGAGCATGACTCCCAGTGCCGTCGCCGTCGGGTCGTTCACCGAGTTGAGGACGGTCTGCAGGTTGGTGGATGCACTCGTGCCCTGGATGGGCCCGGTCGTGCCGCCGATGGTGGCTCCCTCGGGCAGGGTCGGAGCCGAAGGTGTGCCTCCGTTGAGGTCCACGTACTCCTCGCCCAGGATGGTGACGGGCCGGACCATGGCGGTGGCGTCGCGGTGGATGGGCCACTCGTTCTTGGTCAGGCGCAGCTTGACGATGGCCTTGTTGTCTTTGACGCTGAGGCTGGTGATCTTGCCGGCCGTCACCCCGTCGACGTGCACGGTGTTGCCGGGCACGAGAAACTCGGCGTCGGCGAAGCGGGCGTAGATGGTGTGGCCACCGTCGGGCCGGTTGATGATGAGGTACCCGAAGGCCACCGCCCCAAGCACCACGAGGATGGCGATGCCGGTGTAGAGCCGGTCCTTCCCGGTGGCGATGAGGCTCACTGGGCCCCGTTTCCGGCGGCGTCGACGAGGGCTCCGGGCGCCCGGGTGGTGTTGACGGTGCCGCTCGTGCTGGACGGAAGGAGGCCCAAGAGAGGATTGGTCAGATTCGAAGATCCCGGTACCAGGCTGTTGAGGAGGCTGGACAACGAGGCGGTACCAAGGACCGCATCAACCGGACCGAGGTGGCCGGTGGTGTCGTAGGTGGAGAACGTGTTGCCCCAGTTGGTCAGGAAGGCGGCCAGCTCCGGGGTGTAGGGCCGCAGGAAGCTGACGGCGGGTTCCACCTCGGTGGCGGCCTGGGTCACCTGGGGCACGGTGGCGTTGGCCGAGTTGTTGAGGGCGGGGGTGTAGTGCAGCAGGTTGTCCAGGCCGACGAAGGTGGGCACCAGCTTCTGGGACACCGGTTGGAGGGCGGTCAGGACCGGTTGGAGTTTGGTCGAGAAGGCGGGCAGGTCGGCGCTGGTCGTCTTCAGGTCCGACAGCAGCGGCAGGGCGGTGGCGGTCGTCCCCGGGACCTGGTCCAGGGTGGCCTGGGCCTGGGCGAGGGTGGACGGCAGCTGGTTGATGCCCTGGGACAGGGAGGTCGTCTGCTGGGCGACGGCGCTCATGGAGGTGTCGAGGCCCTGCACGGTGCTGACCAGGTCACCCTGGCGATTGACCAGCCGGGTGGACAGGCCCGCCATGTCGGTGACCAGCTGGTGCAGGGTCTGGCCATCGGCGCCGACAGCATCGAGGACCTGGGCCAGGGCTTTCACCGTGGGTTCCGCACTCTGGAGGGTGTCCTGGGCCCTCTGGGTGCCCGGACCCTTCACGATGTCGTCCAGTTGGGGGATGAGGGCGGTCAGCCGGGTCCTCGTGGCCGGGTCGAGCTGGGAGACGATCTGGTCGATCTCGACCCTCGGCACGACCGTGTTGGATTGGTTGTTGATGATCATGTGGCCGTTGGGGATCACCGGGTTGCTCTTGGGACCCGGGATCAGGTTGACGTAGCGCTCGCCCAGCAGGGACTGGTACATGATCGACGCCGTGGTGCCGTCGTGCAGCGGCTCGTCCGCCTTGTTCAGTCCCACCTGGACCATGGCCTGGCCGTTGTTGACACCCAGGTGCTTGACGTTGCCCACCGTGAACCCGTTGACCTCCACCAGGCCCCCGGTGTTGAGGTTGGAGGCGGCCGGGAAGACGATGGTGACGGTGTAGCCCCCACCACCGGAGCCCAACCTCCAGACCACGACGGCAGCCACAAGAGCGGCGACCACCACGAGGGGGATCACCCCCCTCAGGACCCGACGAGACACGTGGTTGTTCTCCTATTCCATGCCCAGGGGGCCGGCTGAGTCGCCGGCGAGGAACTGTTGCACGAACGGCTCTTCGGAAGCGAACGCATCTTCTCGTTCGCCCCAGTGGACCACTTTCCCTTTCCACAACAGGCCTAGATAGTCGGGAACCTTGCGGGCGCTGCTGATGTCGTGGGTCACGATCAGGTACGTGCCCCCGTACTTCTCGTGGATGCTCAGGATCAGATCGTTGAGCAGGCTGGTGCGGACAGGGTCGAGACCGGAGTCCGGTTCGTCGAACATGACGACCTTGGGCTGGAGGACGAGGGCCCGGGCGAAGCCGGCCCGCTTGCGCATGCCCCCGGAGATCTCGCTCGGCTGCTTGTACACGGCGTCGACCAGACCCACGTCGCTCATGTTGCTCATGACGATCCGGCGGATCTTGTCTTCGGGGAACTTGGTGTGCTGGCGCAGAGGGAAGGCCACGTTGTCGTAGAGGTTCATCGACCCGAAGAGGGCGCCGTCCTGGAACAGGACGCCGTAGTTCTCCCGCAGCTTGTACAGCTCGTCGGAACCCATGTTGATGAGGCTCCGGCCGAAGACCCGGATGTCGCCCTTGTCGGGGTACATCAGAGCGAGGATGTGCTTCAGCAGCACGCTCTTACCGGTCCCGGAGGGCCCGAGGATGCTGGTGATGGTGTTCTCGTAGAACTGCAGGTTGATGCCATCCATGACCTTGTTGCTGCCGAAGGCCTTGTGGCAGTCCTCGAACTCGATGACCGGCGTCTCGTTGCTGTTGCCCGGGGATTTGCTGGCTGTTGATTCTGTGCTGGCTGTTGATTCTGTGCTGGCGGTTGATTTCGTGCTGGCTCTGGCCATGGCTGTTGCCCCTAGTTGACGATCGGTGCTCTGGGGTTGCCGCCCCAGAAGATCAGTGTGCCGAGGACGCCGATGACACTGACCATGATCATGTTGACGATCATGGATTTGGCCGTGTTCTTGCCGACACCGACGGACCCTCCTCTCGCCGTATACCCGTAGTAACACCCGACGATGACGATGACGGCCGTCTCCACCATGATCTTCACGAAGGCGAAGAACAGGTCGAGGGGGCTCTGGAACAGGAAGAACACGGTGAGGAACCCACCGGAGGACACCGTCTTCAACTGCACGATGGTGGCGAAGTAGCTGCCGATGAAGATGACCATGGTCGCCAGCCCGAACAGGAACGGGACGGCGATCAGGTAGCCGACGAAACGGGCGGCGACCACGAAGCCCATGGGCCGGACGCCCATGACCTCGAGGACGTCGATCTCCTCGGAGATGCGCATGGACCCGATCTCGGCCACCAGGCCACAGCCCACCTTGGCCGACAGGATCCAGCCCCACATGTAGGGGAGGCACTCCCGCAGGTCGCAGAAGGCGTCGAAGATGCCCGAGTACAGCGGGGCGCCGAACTGCTTGAGGATGTAGCTGGCCTCCGTCCCGCACTCCAGGCCCATGATGAAGACCATCAGCATGATGATCAGGCCCGAGCCGAGGATCAGCAGAGCGGTCTGGCGGAACACCTCGCTCGGGTAGAGGCGAACGGTAGGGATGCTGCGAATGGTGTCCGCTGCGAATCGGCCCAACTCGCCGACGGCGTCCAGCAGGCTCTTGCCCTGCCGGCTGACCGTGGACCAGCCGATGTCCGCCGAGCCGTCATCGGCGCCCTCGGGCATAGCGATGTCGGGAAGGTCGTCGAGGTCATAGCTCTCGAGCCGCTCCTGGGTGTCGGACAGCTCGCTCGTCTTCTCGTCGTCGAAGATCGACATGGTTGCCCCGTCCCCTACTTGATGACCTGGGTGGAGGGCGCGTAGCCGAGCAGGAGGTTGGTGAAGGCGTAGTCGACGACCCAGATGAGGGCGAAGCTGACAACGACGGCCTGGTTGACGGCCCGGCCCACGCCGGCGGGACCGCCCTTGGCCCGGTAGCCCTTGTAGGAGCACACCAAACCGATGATGAGACCGAAGACGGCGGACTTGACGAAGCTGCCCCAGTCGTCGCTGATGTTGGACTGGCTGAAGAAGCTGGCCACGAACCCCGACGGGCTGGAGCCCAGGAACAGGCCGGCGAGGTACCCCGAGACGATGCCGAGGGTCAGGGCGAAGAGGTCGAAGAAGGCGGTGAGGATCGTGGTCGAGATCACCCGCGGCAGCATGAGCTTGCGCACGGGATCGACTCCGAGGACCTCCATGGCGTCGATCTCTTCCCGGATGCGTCGAGCGCCCAGGTCCGCGGTGATGGCCGTGCCGACGACGCCGGCCACGACCATGGCCTCGACGAAGGGGGCGAACTCGCGGATGCTGGCGAACATGAAGAAACCGCCGAGGCGGTCCGGGACGCCGAAGAGGGACAGGATGTTTCCGCCCTGAAGGCCGGGGGCCCCGAAGCCGAAGCACATGACGGCGAAGATCATGGGGAGCCAGCACAGCTTCATGCCGTCGAAGATCTGATCCTTGACGTCGCCCCAGTAGCCCTTCGGGTGAATGATGGCCGACTTCAACATCTGGCCGCCGATGGAGGTCATCTCGCCTGCTTCGCCGACGAAGCGGTTCATGGTGGCGCCGAACGCCACCAGCGGGTGCGACTTCGGTTCCCGCTTGGCGATGGCGGCGTCGAGATCGGTGTCGTCGGTACCGGGCTCGGGGACCTCGATGCGCGATTCGGTGTCCAGCGCGGGCTCGGCGGGCAACCCCGTCGTCTTGTCGGTCTCGGTCCCTTCGTCGCTCGGAGCGTCGGGCAGGCCACCCCCGCCGCCGCGGGCTCCGGGGCCGACGCGCGCTCCCACCGCCACCCGAGCGTGATCGGCGGAGACCGAGTCCAGCCCCGCCATCACCGCCTCGCTGACCAGCCGGTCGCTCTTGGCGCCGTTGGCCGCCCGGACGCGACGCGTCCCCGGCCGGTCGTTACCGTTCGTGTTGGCAGCCTGATCGGAGTTACCCGTGGCCATCGGTTGGCTCTCCTCGTGGTGGGCGGGGGTTCACCCGCAGGTGCGGGCTACGGGGACAGGATCGCCGCCGCCGCGGCGGGCGTGCGAGCGTGCTCTGCTTGTCGGTTCACTTGCCCTGCACACAGCGCTCACGGACGAGCGTCCCTCCCCATCGGTTTTGATCCAGCTGGACGAAATCGGCCAGATCGGAGTCTCTGCGACAGTATGTCATCGGTCACCGAAGCGGGGAAGGTGCAGACCGGGCCAACTTCTGGCCCGGTCGGGCCAAGGAAACCCTCTCCGCGAGGGGCGACGACGCCGTGGGGGGGTTACCCCCCCCCCAAGGGACGCAGGAGGTGGTGGGCAAACGTGT
>JBPCNZ010000094.1:0-49792 GCA_051000755.1 Acidimicrobiales bacterium
GGCCCGGACCCTGGCGCCCTGGTGTTCACCGGGGTCGAGGGCGGACCGCTCCGTCCGAACGTCCTCGCCGGGCACTGGCGGGCCGCTACGGAGGCGATCGGGATAGAGGGGTTCCGGTTCCACGACCTCAGGCACTCGGGCAACACGTGGGCGGCGGCAACGGGAGCGTCGACCAAGGAGCTCATGGCTCGCATGGGCCACGCCAGCGCCGTCGCGGCCATCGGATACCAGCACGCCACCGCCGAGCGGGATCAGGCGATCGCGGACGCCCTGGCAGGCCTCGCGGAGGCGGCCCGGCCGGCGTCGGTCGTGCCCATCAACGCTGCCCGTTCCTAGCCGTCTCACGATCCGATCGGGCACGTATCGGGCACGGTCACCTCGGCAGGTCACTGGCCGAAGCTCATTTACCCGCCCTGACCTGCACGTTTGCCCGTAGCCCCAACGGGATTCGAACCCGTGCTCCCACCTTGAGAGGGTGATGTCCTAGGCCACTAGACGATGGGGCCGGGTGATGCGGCGATCATGGTATCCGATCGCCGGAGCGCCGGTGCCGCCCTGTCGTGGCCGAAGCCGTAGGGTGAAGTGCCGTGGATCTCTGGGATGACGCACGCACACAGGCCGAAGGGGTTCGCTCCGGTGAGGTATCGCCGCTGGAGTTGGTCGACGCCGCCATCAGCCGCATCGAGGCGGTGAACCCGAGGCTCAACGCCATCATCATCGAGCGGTTCGACAAGGCCCGGGAAGAGGCGGCGGGGCTTCTGCCGAAGGGACCGTTCCGCGGGGTGCCGATCGTCATCAAGGACCTGCACTGCCCGTCGAAGGGCGATCCCCACTACGAGGGCACCCGCTTTCTGCATCAGGCGGGCGTCGTCGCCGATCATGATTCATCCGTGGTCCGTCGCTTCCGTGAGGCCGGCTTCGTCATCGTGGGCCGGACCAACACCCCCGAGTTCGGCACGACGATCACGACCGAGCCCATGTCGTTCGGTCCGTCCCGCAACCCGTGGGACCCGTCCCGCTCCACCGGCGGCTCGTCGGGGGGGACGGCCGCGGCGGTGGCTTCGGGCATGGTCCCGGTCGGCCATGCCAGCGACGGTGGCGGTTCGATCCGCGTCCCGGCATCGGAGTGCGGGCTGGTCGGACTCAAGCCGGCCCGGGCCCGGGTCAGCAGTGGTCCCGACACTGGCGAGGGGTGGATGGGATCTTCGACAAACGGGGCCCTGACCCTGACCGTGGGCGACGCCGCCGCCGTCCTCGATGTGATCACCGGGCCCCAGTCAGGTGACCCCTATGCCGCTCCCCCGCTGCCCGGGCCCTTGGCCGAGGAGGTGGGAGCCGACCCCGGCCGGCTTCGGGTCGGTCTGCTCGACCGCCCCCTGACCGACGTGCCGGGCGACGCCCAGAATGCGGACGCCGTCACCGCCGTGGGCCGGATGCTCGAGGGTCTCGGCCACCAGGTGCAGGCGTCGCACCCGCGCCCCCTCGAGGAATCCGAGTTCGCCGATCAGTTCCTCACCGTTGTCGCCGTGCACACCGCGGCCGAGGTGGCCGGGTGGGCCCGAACCCTCGGTCGGGAGATAGCCGACGAGGAGCTCGAACCGATGAATGCTCTCTTCGCGGGGATGGGCCGGTCGGTGACCGCACCGCAGTATGTGGGCACGGTGAACTGGCTCCATGGCTTCTCCCGCCGGGTGGCCGCCTGGTGGGAGGAAGGCTGGGACGTGCTGGTCAGTCCGGTCATCAACGGCATCCCCCCGGAGATCGGCTGGCTCACCGACCCGGACCAGGGGGGTGCCCGGGTGGCCCAGCTGTTGCAGTACACCGCCCAGTTCAACGTGACCGGCCAGCCTGCGATCTCGCTCCCTCTGTACACGTCCAACGAGGGTCTTCCCATCGGTGTGCAGTTGGTTGCCGGGACCGGGCGGGAGGACGTGCTGGTTCGCCTGGCCGCTCAGATCGAGGCCGCCGAGCCGTGGGCGGGGCGCCACCCGCCGCTCTGAACAGATCCTCAGGTGACGGCGTCGTCGCTGCGAGCGAAGGCCGGATCCAGGTGGGCGCCTTCGGCCAGGACACTGGCGAGGATGTCCATGGCGTCCCATACATCGACATGGCGGAGGTAGAGGGGGGCCATCCCCAGGCGGACGATGTCGGGTGGGCGGAAGTCCCCGGTCACCCCTCGGGCGATCAACGCCCGGGAGAGCTCGTAGGCGTGGGTGACGCGCAGCGCCACCTGTGAGCCGCGGCGATGATGGGGACGAGGGGTGACCACCTCGACGCCGTGGGGGGCCAGGTGGGTGTCGGCGAAACTGAAAGCCAGATCGGTCAGAGCCAGGGATTTAGCTCGTACGTCACTGAGGGCGACGCCGTCCCAGACGGCGAGAGCGGCCTCGGTGGCGACCATCGACAGCACCGGTGGGGTACCGATCCGGGCTCGTTCGATGCCGACGGCAGGCCGATAGTCATCGGCCATGGCGAAGGGATCGGCGTGACCGTGCCATCCGACGAGAGGCAGGTCGAGGGCGGCATGGTGTCGTGCCGCGACGTAGAGGTACGCAGGGGACCCGGGACCACCGCAGAGGTACTTGTAGGTGCACCCGACGGCGGCGTCGGCGCGGAGGCCGTCGAGATCGACGGGGAGGGCACCGGCTGCATGGGACAGGTCCCAGCACATCAGGCCTCCGGCGGCGTGGACGGAGTCGGTGATCTCGGCCAGGTCCCGCAGCTCGCCGGTGGCGAAGTTGACGGCGCTGAAGGCCACGACCGCAATGCGGTCGTCGGGGACGAAGCGATTGGGGTCCACCCGTTCGACGGTCAGGCCGAGAAGGCGGGCGGCGGAGTCGGTGAGATAGCGATCGGTGGGGAAGTCCCCCGCGTCGACAGCAAGCACCCGGCGTCGGGGGTTTGCCCGGCCTAGGCCGACCAGGGCCTGGAACAACTGGACGCTGGTCGAGTCCCCGCACATGACCTGGCCCGGAGCGGCGCCGATCAAGGCGCCGATGCGGTTCCCCACCCGGCCGGGAAGGGTCCACCATCCGTTGTCGTTCCATGACGCGATGAGATCGCGGCCCCACGCCCCGGTGACGGCCTCCGTCACCGCGGCGGCGACGCCGTCGGGCAGAGCGCCCAAGGAGTTGCCGTCGAGATAGAGGCCCGACGGGACGACGAAACGGTCCCGGATAGGAGCGAGGACGTCGGCCGCGTCGGCGGCCTCAGCGTCGGCCCGGGTGGCGATCGGCGAGGTCACGGGGTTCATTGTGCAAACCGGCGCAGCACCGCCCAGGTCCCGAAGGCCGCCTCCGATGCCACACCCGCCCATCCGACGCCCATGGCCCGCAGGGCGTCCTCGGCGGCCAGGTAGATGGGGGTGCCGGGCCCCGACGTGTTGACCCAGATGACGGCTCCCCCCGGGGCCACGACCCGTGCCGTCTCGGCAGGGAACAACAGAGCGTTGATCAGCCACACGGCCTCGAGGGCGCCGTCGGGGAAGGGCAGCCGGGAGGCGTCGGCCCGGAGGCGAGGCCCGGCAGCCGGCGGGGCTTGGCGCAGCATCTCCATGGCCAGATCGTCAGCAATGACCGTGTCCGTGCGTTCGGATAGCCACCCGGTCACAAGCCCGGAGCCCGATCCCACCTCCAGCCACCGCCCCACGGGTATGGACCCACCGCGCTCCCAGGCATCGGCTACCGGCGCCATGCGGGGCTCCGAGGATCGCGTGTGCCACTCAGCGGCCAACCCGTCGAACAGCTCAGCCACCCGCTGGGCGGTGGGCCGGTCCCAACTGTCCGGTTCGAACGCGGCCTTCCGGGTGACCTGTCGCATCGGGTGGTCATCCCCCGCGCCCCCTCGACGCGGCCCCGGTTCGGGGATCAGGCGAGGCAGGTACTCGATCACCGTCCCGACCGTAGGCGCAATGACACCGATGTGGGCCTTAGGGTTGCGCCATGAGCGATTCCGGCGAGCTGAGACGGGTGCACCTGGTAACGAGCGTCCAGGTGGCGCAGGCCACCGATCAGGCAACTCTCGAAGCGAGGGTGGTGGTGATGTTGGAGTATCAGGATGACGCCGTCGCCAAGGAGGAGGACCAGAAGATCGCCTGGTTCGGGATGCCTCCCGAGCTGGCCGACGGGCTGGCGGCCGAGCTCCCCCGCCTGGCCCAGGCCGCCCGCCGGCGGGGCTTCGAATACCCCTCCGAGGGGGACAGCGATGAGGAGAGCGAGGAGGAAGCCGAAGGGCAGCTGTCGATCGCCGCGGAGGACGGCAAGGTGCTGTTCCGCCTCACGCTCCCCAACGGGGACGAGCTCCACATTCCCTATGACGCCGACGCCGCGGACACGCTGGCGGAGGGGATACGCGACCTGGCTGAGCAGGCCCGCCGAGGCTCGGACTGAGGGTTCGCGATTGCCAGCGTCCGCTGAGTGCGCTCGCAGGGTCACCCCAGGGTAGCCAGCCACCCTGGTGACGGGTCGCCATCCGGGCGAGCCCTGCAAAGGAGAATCCCCGTCATGTCCCATTCTGATCCCCTTCCTCCGCAGCCTCCCCGCCGACGTCGCTGGAGCCCCCGGGGCGCACCCTCGCGTCCGTGGCCCTGGTCGCCGGTGGCCTGGCCGGTGGTGCCGTCCTCGGCACCACCATGAGCGCCGGTGCCGCCACGACCACGGGGGGCTCCGCCACCGGCGGTTCGGCGGTGGCCGCCCCGGCTGGGGGCCCTGCGGGCTACCAGGTGCCCCAGATGAGTGGCACGGTCACCGCCGTGGGCTCCTCGAGCGTCACCATCAGGACCTCGACGGCTACCACTACGCCGTCGGCTCGTTGAGTGACATCGACAAGAACGGCGAGGCGACGTTGTCGCAGCTGGCGGTCGGTGATGCGGTCACCTTCAACCTCGATCCGAACGCCACGACGCCGACCATCAACAAGCTCCATGCCGGCAACGAATCCCTCGACCGGCCGGGCGGCCCGCCGCCCCCCGGTGGGGGGGGCCGAACAACGCGGCCCCCGGCGGGTCATCCAGCGTCGGCTGACGAATCACTGGTCCGAGCGGGAGGCGCCCGCTCGGACCAGAGGCTCCCGCCTGACGGCGCCCGGGCCGCTACGTTCGCGACATGGACGCGGCAGAGCGCCAGGCGATCGTCGAGGGCGTCGCCGCCCTGGCGGTGACCCTGGCCGAAGTTGGCGTCACGGAACGGGACGCCCTGCGCCAACTCGTCGTCAACCTCACCCAGCTGAGCGCCCTCGACCCGCTGCTCGTCCGGGATGCCGTCATCGCGGTGGGGCGCCTTCCCCAGCCTGAGGAGGAGACGTCCGAGGAGACCGAGCGACGACGCCCGATGAACGAGAGGTTCGGTGTCCCGCCGGCCGAGGAGAACCTGCTGGCCGCGATCCAGGGCCGTGAGTGGCTCGAGAGGGTGGCCGAGGACCTCGAGGAGTAGCGGCCTTTCAGGCGTCGCTACCGGCGTCGTCGAACGGCGGATCGTCCGGTGTCGGTTGCCCGCCGGCCACCCGGTCGGAGATACGGGCCCCGGCGATGTTCTGGGCGCCTCCCGAACCGGTCTCGGTCGGCGACAGCCCCTGCTCCGGCTCCGTCGCTTCTCCCGGATCATGGTCGACTCGGCCTTCGGTGGCGCCCTCGACGTTGCGGATCTCTTCCCTGCGGGATTGGCCCGTGTCACCCGGGTCCGGGGCCGTATGGTCCCCCTCCCCCTGGCTGCCGGCTTCGGCCTTCGCTATCCCCTCGTCCACGGTGGCGCCACTGCGGTCGTGGTCGGGCGAGCCAAGCTGGTCCGGCGCGCCGGAGTCGCTGGAACCTTCTTCGGTCATCGAATCCCCTGAGCGTGGTTGCGGGTTACGCCTGCCACGGTCGCCTACCCCGAACGGGCCCTGGTGAATCTCAGCCGAGGAGTGGTGCCACGGGCACGCAAGCACCTGGGGTGGCGGTGGCCGGGTCCAGGGCGTTGAGCACGTCGTGGAGGGCGTTCGGATCGTACGGGGTGGTCAGATGGTCGGCGAAGTCCAAGGGGCACTGGTTCTGCAGGGTGATGTTGGTGACCTGGGGGCCGCTCAGAAATGTCGAGGTGTACGGGGTGACCACCTCATCGTGGGTCGTCTCGATCACCGTGTAGGCCACGCCCGGCCTCGTGTCTCCTCCGCCGTTGAGGTTCTGGAGGAAGGGGGATCCGGCCGTCTGTTGGGCGCAGGAGACGCAGATGGCGTTCAGCCCTGTCGTCCCGCCCGGCAGTTCAGCCGCCAGGGTCAACAACCCGAAGAGGGTGGTGCCGTGGTTGGAGGGCGACAGTCCGACGAGATCGTTGACCTTGGACGCACCTCCCAGAAAGTCGATGTAGTAGCGGGGCATCATGCCGCCTTGGGAGTGGCCCACGATGTCAACCTTGGCCGCGTGGGTGACGGAGAGGACCTTGGTGACGAAGGCGGACAGTTGGCGGGCGGAGGTGGGGATGTCCCCCGTACCTTGGATGGGTGTACTGGGCGAGGCCGCGCCGTAGCTAAGGCTGTAGACGCAGTAGCCGCTGTTGGCCAGCAGCGGCGAGAGGGCCTGCCAGTTGTCGTCTTGGTTTTCGAACGTGCCGTGCACCAGGACCACCGGTTCAGGATGGGCCTTGGACGGGCGACAGTTGAGGTTGGCCCCAGGTGGCGAGGCCTGCGGTGTCGAGTAGCCGGCGGCGAACCCGGTGAGGAAGTTGTAGTTCACCGGGTAGGTCGGCGGGCCGGCAGACGCGGGTGAAGCTCCCACGATGGTTGCGCCAGAGAGGCTGGTCAGTCCGATGATCGCCAGTCCGGCGAGTCGCCTGATGATTCGACGTTGTGCGTGCACATGTTCCTTAAGGCTCGGGGGTGACAGGTGTCGCATCTACCCCTTTGCCCAGGGTTTGACGCTACTGGCGGCGGTAGGACGCCCGCGCGCCCGCGTCGCGCAGGAGTCTCGTCATGGTCGACGAACCCGAATCTCGTTCCAGCCGCTCGGCGACTCTCACGGCTGCGATCCCCGCCAGGGGCACGAGGGCGGCCGCCACCAACAGCCGAACGAGCCGGCGCACGACGAAGCGGATGACATAGGGCATGGTTGTCCACCTTCTCTATCCAGCTCGGGGGGGAGGACTCGAACCCCCAATGACAGGACCAGAACCTGCTGTGTTGCCGATTACACCACCCCCGAAGGGCTCGACAGAGCTTAGCGTGCCGCGGTGGCGGCCTGGACCCGTTCGCTGACTCCCACGAGCCTCCGGAAGCCGATGATCCGCCCAACGGCGACCTCGCCGGTCTCCTTGACGAAGTAGGGGATCACCCCGTTGCCCTTGATCGGCGAGGTCCGGGTCGGCGACACATACGGGGTCAGGCCCAGCTCGTCGGCCATGAGCGAGATGCGCTTGTCGTGGAAGGGGTCGGAGACCAGCAGGACCCGGACGATGTGCCGTTGCTTGAGGAAGGTGGACGCCGCCGCCAGGGACTGCCAGCTGTCGCGACCGCTGACCTCCCGGAGTATGTCGGTCTGCGGCACACCCTTGCCGGCCAGATAGTCGGCTCCGGTCCCCGCCTCGGTGTAGGGGTCGCCGGGCTGGCGCCCACCGGTGACGACCACCGTGGTGGCAAGGTGCTGCGACCAGAGGGTGTAGGCATGGTTGAGCCGGGCTTTGAGATCGGGCGACGGCATGCCGTTGTACTGGGCGGCACCGAGCACGACGATGGCTTGGACCGGCCGGGCCTGGTTGAGCCGGGACGAGTGCCATACCTGGCCGAGGGTGACGAGCAGATAGACGAGCACGGCGAGCACCACCACGGCCACCAGGCGAAACGCCCATCGCAGCGGCCGGAAGATCATTCAGCTCCCACCGCGGTCCACCTCGAGGCGGGCCCGGGCCACCTCGAGGCGGGCCATGGTCCGATCCCGGCCGAGCAGCTCCAACGATTCGAACAGCGGTGGCCCGACCGAACGTCCGGTGACGGCCAGGCGTACCGGGGCCTGGGCCTTGCCGAGCTGGGGAACGCCGGCGTCGTCGCCTGCGGCGACGGTGGCGTCCTTGAGGGCATCGGCGGTGAACGACTCCAGCGCCGCGTAACGCTTGGCGGCCGCCTCGAGGATGGCGGCGAAGGCCGGCTGGCGCTGGACCCCCCGCTCCCACTCCCGGGGATCCATGCTCGGTTCGGGCAGAAAGAGGAAGTCGGACATGGCGAAGACCTCTCCCAGGGTCCGGGCCCGCTCCTGGACGAGCGCAGCTATCGGCGCCCACCGCTGCTCCATCCACCCCTGGGCGCGTGCTACCAGGTCAACGACGGGGAGAGCACGGAGGTACTCGGCGTTGATGGATGTCATCTTCCGCAGGTCGAAGATGGCACCGGCGCTCTTCACGTCCTCCAAGCGGAACTCGTCGACGAGCTCTCCCAGGCTCAGGATCTCTCGGTCCCCCGAGGGGGCCCACCCGAGAAGAGCGAGGTAATTCACCACCGCCTCGGGCAGGAAGCCATCGTCCCGGTAGTCCTCCACGGCCACCTTGTCGCGGCGTTTGGAGAGCTTTTTTCGTTGCTCGTTGGTGAGCAGCGGCAGGTGGGCGAACACGGGCGGCTCGCCGTAGCCCAGCGCCCGCCAGAGAAGAAGGTACCTATGCGTGTTGGACACATGGTCCTCACCCCGGATGACGTGGCTGATGGCCATGTCGGCGTCGTCGACCACGTTGGCCAGAAGGAACAACGGGTCGCCGTTGGACTTGCGGACCCCGAAGTCCTCGATGGTGCCCACGTCGGCGGGCACGTCGCCACGGATAAGGTCATGAAAGGCGGCCGAACCCTGATCGGGCGTACGGAACCGCAACATCCGCCCCGGACGCGGCTCGAGACCTCGGTCCCGGCAGTGCCCGTCATAGCCGGGAGGGCCCTTGCGTTCTCGGGCCCTCTCCTGCACCTGCTCCGTCGTGCAGTCGCAGGCGTAGACGGCACCGCCGGCCAGGAGCCGGTCGATGGCGGCGGCGTAGAGGTCACCGCGCTCGGACTGGAAATAGGGGCCCTCGTCCCAATCGAGGCCCAGCCACTGCAGCGCCCTCTGGATGCCCTCGCTGTGCTCGATGCGGTTGCGGGCGGTGTCGGTGTCCTCGATGCGCAACACGAACGTGCCGCCGTGGTGGCGGGCGAACAACCAGTTGAACAGCGCCGCACGGGCGGTGCCGACGTGGAAGTAGCCGGTGGGGGACGGCGCGATGCGCACCCGGGGAGCGGTCACGACGGGCCAGGCTACCGGGCCCCTGCCATCGCTCGGCCCCACCGGGGAGCCCAGCGGGTGCGGTCAGCTGGCCAGCAGGTCGTGGGCGTCGGAGCCCGCCAGCTGGCGCCGCAGCTTGAGCAGAGCGTCCCGCTCGATGCGCCGGACCCGCTCTGCGGTCAGGTCGAGGATGGCCCCGACCTCACCCTGGGTCCGGGGCTCACCCCGGTCCAGGCCGTAGCGCAGCCACAGCACCTGGCGCTCGTCGTCCTCCAAGATGGCCAGGAAGCCCTGGATCTGATCGGGCAGAAGGGACCCGGCGACCGCCTCGAAAGGAGATTCGGCCGAATGGTTGACCACCAGGTCGCCCAGGCTGGTGTCGCCGTCCTCGCCGACGGCGACGTCGAGGCTCATGGGGTCGGCGTCGTAGCGGAGCAGCTCGGCCAGGTCGGCCTCGTTGGTCTCGAGGGCCGTGGCCAGCTCGCCCATGGTCGCAGGGCGCCCGTTGGCCGACTCCAGCTCGGCCTGGGTCCGCCGCGCCCGACGGATCTCGTCGCCGACGTGGGCCGGGACCCGCACGGTGTGGCCCGTGTTCTCGATGGCCCGGCCGATGGCCTGGCGGATCCACCACGTGGCATAGGTGGAGAACTTGAACCCCTTGCGCCAGTCGAACTTCTCGACGGCGTGGATCAGGCCCAGGTTGCCCTCCTGGATGAGGTCACCCATGGGCAGGCCCGACCACTGGTACTTGCGGGCCACGGACACGACCAGGCGCAGGTTGGCGTTGATGAACTCCGACGAGGCTGCCTCGGCGGCCGCCACCTTGCGCCGCAGCTCCTTGCGCTGGCGGGGGGTGACGCCCTTGGCGCCCTCGTCGAGGGTGGCCTGTGCCTCCTGGCCTTCCTGAATGACCTGGCCGAGGCGCATCTCGTCCGCTTTGGTGAGCAGAGGGAAGCTGCCGGCCTCGTCGAGGTACAGACCGAGGAGATCAGGGCCGGCCCCCAGGGCGTCCCGGGAGGCGCGGCGCTTCGATGGTGCTGGTGCGGTGATGACTGGTGCGCTCATTACAGTGAAAGAGAACCCCGGTCCCACCCGCTTTATGCCGTATCCTGGCATCAGCCCCTGTGACCATGGTCATAGAGCGCTCCGCTGACCCCCGAATCGGGCGAGATCAGACGGTCAGGGCCACCGCCGCGTCATCGCTCAACACCCGGAAGGTGAAGCTTTCTTCCAGATAGAGGGTGACGGTCGTCAGATCGTGGGCCAGGTACCCGACAGCGAGGTCCTGGCCGCAGTCGATCAGGAAGTCGCCGCCGCGCTGGCTGATGACGATGCCCGCCTCCACCCCGGGGGACCACACGATGGGCCCGCCGTCGAGGATGTGGCTGAGGTGGTTGAACAACGGGTAGCCGCCGTGCTCGCTGGTCTCCACCACATCGGTCCACAGGTCGCTGCTCAGGGCCAGGCCATAGGGGCCGCCGACGCCGGCCAGGCGCAGGCGCTCCACTCCGCTGGCGACGAACTTGGGGAACGCATCCAGACCCCCGAGGACCTCGATCGGGTCGTGGGTGCTGGCCTCGGTGATGCCGGTGATCGACGCCGCCCGGTAGCCGTGGAACACGGCCAGGTTCTCGGCCAGGGCGATGGCGGCGGCCGCCTCCGCCAGTGGATCGAGGTCGATGTCCTCGCTGCCCCGGTCGGCGTCGTCGAGCTCGGCCCGGGACAGGACGAAGGGGACCCGGAGCTCGCAGAGGGGCAGAACCCGACGGGCCCTGGCCTTGACGCCTGAGACCTTGGGCGGGCTGTCGATCTCGGAGCTGGTGCCCAGGTTGTGCGCCGAGTGCTCCCACCCCGCCGGGCCGTTGAAGTCGACCAGGCGGCGGGCGGCCAGATAGTTGGTGAGGCGACTCTTGGCCTCGTCGGAGACCTGGGACCAGGCCGCTTCGGAGAGGGGGGCGACCTCACGCAGGAGATGGTTCATCGCTGGGTTCCCTTCAGGCTGCCGATGCCGAGTGAGCCGTCTCCGGCGTCGGCGCCCTCGGTGTCGCCCCCACCCGGTGCGTCGCCGGCCATGGTCGCGTCCTCCACCTCGGTGATGGGCAGGTCGGTGAACAGGTAGGTGCGAAGCTGCTGGTCGAAGCCGGCGTCGTGGCGACGCAGCCACTCCAGGTTCATCGCCGCGTGCTCCTTCTCCTCGTCCCGGTTGTGGGCGAGGAGGGCAGCCAGAGAGGGATCCTGCGTGGCATCGACGCGCTGGTCGTACCAGTCCACCGCTTCGAGCTCCTCCTGCAGGGACACCGTCGCCCGGTGCCGTTCGATCGTCTCCTGCTGGAGGAGCTCATAGGGTTCGTGATAACCCTCGCTGTTGGCCACGTGGCTTGGGTCCCCTCAGTTGGCTGGGCGATGGACACGGGCATCCTAGGGGAAGGCGTCCGACTAGCTCCGCGGCCGGCACGGGGCGACCGCAGGTGGCATGACCCTCGGCAGGGCCGGGTAGAGCACTCCCGTCAAGGAGGACGAGCAAGCATGGACGACGCAGAGATCACCGCACGCATCGACGAGTTGGTGGCCGAAGAGCACCGCTTGGAGCAGGACTACAGCGACGAGGGCCTCTCCGATGAGGACAAGGCCCGCCTGGGAAAGGTGGAGGTGGCACTCGATCAGTGCTGGGACCTGCTGCGCCAGCGTCGAGCCCGCCGCAACGCCGGCCAGGACCCTGACGCCGCCGAGGTCCGTCCTCCCTCAACCGTCGAGCACTACCAGCAATGACGACACCGACCGCGGCAGACGAAGCTCGCGTCCTCGAGGCGGTCCCGACGGGGGCGTTCATCGACGGGGACTGGCGGCCAGCCTCGTCCGGCCGGACGATCGCGGTGGAGGACCCCTCGACCGGCAAGACCCTCGTCGAGGTGGCCGACAGCGCCTCCGAGGACGGTTTCGCGGCCCTGGATGCGGCCACCCGAGCGCAGCCCGGTTGGGCCGCCACACCGGCGCGGGAGAGAGGCGAGATCCTCCGCCGAGCGTTCGAGATGATCACCGCTCGCATCGACGATCTGGCCCTGCTCATGACCTTGGAGATGGGCAAGCCCATCGCCGACTCCAAGGCCGAGATCACCTACGCCGCCGAGTTCTTCCGGTGGTTCTCCGAGGAGGCCGTCCGGATCTCCGGCGATTACCGCCCCGCTCCGGCCGGCGGCGGCCGGATGCTGATGCTGCGCCAACCCGTCGGTCCGGTGTTGCTCATCACCCCGTGGAACTTCCCCATGGCCATGGCCACCCGCAAGGTCGGTCCCGCCATCGCCGCAGGCTGCACCATGGTGCTCAAGCCGGCGACGCTCACCCCCCTGTCGGCGCTGGCTCTGGCCGGGATCATGACCGAGGCCGGCCTACCGCCAGGCGTGCTCAACGTCGTGGTCACCACCGACGCAGGGGGGACGACCGGGCCTCTGATCGCCGACGGGCGCCTGCGCAAGCTGTCGTTCACCGGCTCCACGCCGGTCGGCAAGAGCCTGGTCAAGCAGGCCGCCGACCGGCTGCTGAAGCTGTCGATGGAGCTCGGGGGCAACGCCCCGTTCATCGTGTGCGCCGACGCCGACCTCGACGCCGCCGTTGACGGCGCCATGCTGGCCAAGATGCGAAACGGAGGTGAGGCGTGCACGGCAGCCAACCGCTTCCACGTTCACCGGTCGGTGGTGGACGAGTTCTCGTCCCGGTTGACCGAGCGCATGGTCGGCCTGCGGGTCGGGCGGGGCACCGACGACGGCGTCCAGCTGGGCCCGATGGTCAGCAGCGAGCAGCTGTCCAAGGTGACCGAACTGGTCGACGACGCGGCCGACAAAGGCGCCCGGATCGAGTCCGGCTCCGTCCCCTCAGACGGCGTTGGCTACTTCTACGCTCCCACCGTCATCACCTCGGTGCCCGACGATGCCCGGCTGCTGCGCGAGGAGGTCTTCGGGCCGGTCGCGCCGATCGTGGCCTTCGACACCGACGAGGAGGCGCTGCAGGCGGCCAACGCCACCGAGTTCGGCCTGGTGTCCTACCTCTTCACCACCGACCTGGACCGGGCCCTGCGCATGTCCGAGAGCCTGGAGGCCGGCATGGTCGGGATCAACCAGGGGGTGGTGTCCAACCCGGCGGCGCCCTTCGGTGGGATCAAGGAGTCCGGCTACGGCCGGGAAGGCGGTCGGGAGGGCATCGAGGAGTACCTCGAGGTCAAGTACGTCTCCATCAAGCTGGCCGACTGAGGCCTCAACCCACCAACGGTGCCCGGCGCCAGGATCGAGCCTGCTCGGCCAGCTCCGGGCGGTGGAGCGGATCGGCGATGGCCACCATCCGCTCCGCCCGCTCGGCTGGCGCCAGGCTCCGCAGATCGGCGATGCCGTGCTCGGTGACCACCACGTCCACGTCGAAGCGGGGGGCCGACACCACCTCGGGTCGCTCCACGATGGCAGAGCGGCCGGCGAACGACGACCCGAGAGCGATGATCGACAAGCCGTGAGGGGATCGGCTGGCTCCGGTGCAGAAGTCGGGGTGACCGCCAGGGCCGGAGACGGGCCTGGTCCTGCTGCCCTCCACGTTGGCCGCCCCGTCCAGGCCGACTTCCAGGGCGGTGTTGATCGTCACCAGCCGCTCGATGGCCGACAGCCGCGTGAGGTCGTGGGTGTAGCTCACCGGTCGCATCCGTAGCCGGCCCTCTGCCAGCAGGGCGTGCAGCTCGGCACCGCCCCACAGGTAGGCGGCCTCAGCCGGTCCGGCCAGCAAGCCCCGGCGGGACAGGTCGACCAGCTCGTCGGTGACCAGCCCGGAGCGGACGGCGACCGGCTTGTCCAGGGCGGCGACGACGGCGGCGCCGATCCGACCCGGCCCCCACTGGATGGTCGCCCCGTCGGGCACCAGGCCGGCCACCAGCTCGCCGATGCGGCGCTCGACGGGACCCGACCGTGACGACGGGACCGTGTCAGGGGGGTCGGCCCGGTCGATGACCTCGACGATGTTTCCTGGCACGACCGGGGTGCGCAGGTCCGCGGCCGTCCGGCCGGGGGCGAGCGGTGCCACCTCGACGATCACGGCATCGGCGTACCGGGCCGCCTCGGGGGCCCACCCGACGTTGGCGGTGAAGCGGAAACCGTCCCCGTCGGCCACCGCCGCCACCACGGCTATGGAAGGGCGGAGGCGGCCGGCGAGGAGTTGGGGAATGGCCGACAGCCGGGTGGGCACGGACCGGGCCGTCCCGGAACGCACCGCGTCCTTGGAGCCGGCCCCGTTCATCAGAGTTGTCACCGGGGGGCCGGACGCCAGCCATCCCGGGTCCCGCACGATCCAACCCAGGACGATCTCGAGGTCGTCGAGGCCCCCCAGGGCCGGTAGCGAGGCCGGGTCCGGCAACGGGCCGTCTGGCCCGTCGGCCATCACCACCAGCCGACCACGGCGTGTGCTCGAAGACATCGAGGTCACGCTAGGGCCCGCCTCAGGTGGCCCACGACTGAGAAGATGGCCCATGCCCACCTTTCGTGCCCTGGTCGCCTCCGGCGAAGGTCCCGCCGAGTTTCAGGATCTGAGCGACGCCGATCTCCCCGATGACGCCGTCACCGTGGACGTGACCCATTCGTCGCTCAACTACAAAGACGGCCTGGCGGTGACCAACAAGGGCAAGATCGCCCGCAGCTTCCCGATGGTCTGCGGGGTCGATCTGGTCGGTACGGTCGCGGCGTCCTCCGATCCGGCATGGTCGGCGGGCGACGAGGTGGTCGTCACCGGCTGGGGCCTGTCGGAGACCCATCCCGGCGGTTACACCGAACGCCAGCGGGTGAGGCCGGAGTGGTTGACCCGGCTGCCCGAGAGCCTCAGCGCCCCGCAGGCCATGGCCATCGGCACGGCCGGGTTGACGGCGATGCTCTGCGTGCTCGCCTTGGAGGCCCACGGCCTGAACCCTGATCCGGACGCCGAGGTCCTCGTCACCGGTGCGGCCGGGGGGGTGGGCAACGTGGCCGTCGCCATCCTCTCCCATCTCGGTCACCGGGTGACAGCTTCGACCGGCCGACCCGAGACCCACGACCACCTCCGGGCGTTGGGCGCCACGTCCTTCGTCGACCGCTCCGACCTCTCCGCCGAGTCCAAGAAGCCTCTGGAGAAGGAGCGCTGGGCGGCCGCCGTCGACACCGTGGGCAGCACCACCCTGGCCGCGCTGCTGCGCCAGACCCGGTACAGGGGAGCGGTTGCCGCCTGCGGGCTGGCCGGCGGCAACGACCTGCCCACCACGGTCCTCCCGTTCATCCTCCGCAACGTCGCCCTCCTCGGCGTCGACTCCGTGCAGTGCCCGGCCGACACCCGGGCCGCGGCTTGGGCCAGGCTGGCCACCGACCTACCCCTCGACCGCCTCGACACCCTCACCACGGTGGAGCCCCTGAGCCGGGCGCCCGACCTGGCCGAGACCATCCTGGCCGGGCAGGTCCAGGGCCGGATCGTCTTCGACACCCACGCCTGAGGGGGTCGCCGTGGGCCCATCCGGAGCCCCGCTTCAGCGCAGGCGGACGCTTTGGGGCTCGCGATGGACCGGCGCCCTCCCGGCCGGTTGACCAGGGTTGGGGCGCTCCTCAGCCCATGGGATGGGCCGGGTCGCCGGCGAACCGTCGACGACCTCGACCTCCTCGCCGTGATGGGTGAGGCGCAGCGGTGGGCCGATGCAGGTGTAGGTGGCTTCCCTCGGGGTGACCTCGACGCGGAGGTGGCTGCCCCGCCAGCGCATGTTGAACGTGAGGCGGCCCAACTGCTCGGGGATCCGGGGCTTGAAGCTCAGCACGCCGCCGTGATCGCGCATGCCCCCGAACCCGGAGACGACGGCCAGCCACGAGCCGCCCAGGGAGGCCAGGTGGAGCCCGTCCTTGGTGTTGTAGTGGAGATTGTCGAGATCCATGAGGGCGGCCTCGGCCAGGTAGTCATAGGCCAGCTGGAGGTGGCCGGTCTCGGCCGCCACGATGGCCTGGCTGCAGGCGGACAGGGAGCTGTCGCGGACGGTCAGGGGCTCGTAGTACTCGAAGTTGCGCACCTTCTCCTCATGGGAGAACTCGTCGCCGCATGCGAACAGGGCGAGGGTCAGATCGGCCTGCTTGACCACCTGTTTGCGGTAGAGGTCCACGTAGGGGAAGTGGAGCAGCAACGGATACCGGTCCTTGGTGGCCTCGAAGTCCCAGACGGCGTGATCGGTGAACCTCTCCGACTGGGGATGGACCCCGAGCGATTCGTCATAGGGGATGACCATGGCGTCAGCCGCCTCGCGCCACCGGGAAATCTCCTCGTCGGTCACGTCAACACAGCGATGCCGGTGGCGTTCGGCCGCCTCCGCCGCTCCCCGCAGGTTTCGCCGGGCCATCAGGTTCGTGTACACGTTGTTGTCGGCCACCGCCGAGTACTCGTCGGGCCCGGTCACCCCGTCGATGCGGAACCCACCCCGGCGGTCGAAGGAACCCAGCGAGCACCACAGCTGGGCGGTGGCGACGAGCAGATCGACGCCGAAGTGCTCCTCGAAGTAGACGTCGGCGGTGGCGGCCACGTAACGCATCACCGCGTCGGCGATGTCGGCGTTGACATGGAACGCCGCCGTGCCGGCCGGCCAGTAGGCCGAGCATTCCTCCCCGGCGATGGTCCGCCACGGGAACGCCGCTCCCGAGAGGCCGAGCTGGCGGGCCCGCTCGCGCGCCGCCGGCAGGATCGAGTGCCGCCAGATCAGAGCATCGCGAGCGGAGCCCCTCGCCGTGTAGGTGAGCACCGGCAGGACATAGCTCTCCGAGTCCCAGAAGGCATGGCCGTCGTAGCCCGGCCCGGTCAGGCCCTTGCCGGGCAGGGCCCGGGTCTCGGCCCTGATCCCGGACTGCAGCAAGTGGAAGAGGGCGAAGCGGATGGCGTGCTGCAGCTCGGGGTCGCCGTCGATCTGTACGTCGGCGAACTCCCAGAACCCATCGAGGAACTGCCGCTGCTCGGCCTGCATCCCCTCCCAGCCGGTGTGCCAGGCGGCAGCGATGGCGGCCGCGGCCTGGTCCCGCAGGGCCGGCACCGACCGTCCCCCCGACCACCCGTAGCTCACCAGCTTGACGATGCGGAGCTTCTCGTGGGGCTGCAGGTTGGTGATGAACGTGACCCGGCCGAGATCCTCATGGGCCTCGGTCTGCACACCGATCCGATCGGGGCCCTCCACCCGATGATCCATCATGGCCGCCATGGCCAGGCCGGAGCGCTCGGTCCGGTGGATCAGGTAGACGGACTGGTCCTTGGCCAGGCTCTCGATTCCGTGCAACGGACGCTCCAGGGCGGCCGCCACCCTCGGGTCGCCATTCGTCGGGGGGCCGGCCTCATTGGTCACCAGCTCGGATTGGACGACCACCCGAGCGGCGGAGTCGAGGACCTCGACCTGATAGTCGATGGCGACCATGGCCCGCTGCATCAAGGACACCATCCGCGTCGACGTCACGGTGATGACGCGGTGACCGGGTGACTCCCACTTCACCTTCCGGCGCAGGGTTCCGGCGCGCATGTCCAGCTCCCGCTCGTGGGACAACACCCGCCCGTAGCGCATGTCGAACGGCTCGTCGTCGACGAGCAGGCGCAGGATCTTTCCGTTGGTGACGTTGACGACGGTCTGGCCTGCCTCCGGGTAGCCGTAGCCCGCCTCGGCGTAGGGTAGTGGCCGGCTCTCGTAGAACCCGTTGAGGTAGGTCCCGGGCCGGGCCCACGGTTCCCCCTCGTCCAGGTTGCCCCGCAGGCCGATGTGCCCGTTGGCCAGGGTGAACACCGACTCCGTCTCAGCCAGCTGCTCGAGACCGATGGTCGTCTCCCGTAGCACCCACTGCTGGTCGACGTCCATCCGCGACTCGTCGTTCATGGCCGGATCCTCGTCCGGCCCGGTGGTGGCGGTGTCCCCCGTGTCGTTCAAGACTCCGCTCCTCCCCAGGACCGTCCCAGTCAAGCAGGTCACAGGAGGTATGCCGCGCATCCCCGACCGGCAGTTCAGAGGCTCAGAACGGTCCGCTCAGCTCTCCCAGGGCGTCGGTGAGCCGGAGGTTCTCCGAGTAGTCGACCGGGCAGGCAATGATCGACACGGTGTCGTCGTCGAGGGCCTTGCGCAGGGTGGGCAAGAGCTCGGCGGCGGCGGTGATCCGGTAGCCGCTGGCCCCGAAGCTCTCGGCGTAGGTCACGAAGTCCGGGTTGGCGAACGTGATGGCCATGGACTGGCCCAGCTCCAGGTCCATCTTCCACTTGATCAGGCCGTAGGCGTCGTCGACCCAGACCAGGACCGTCATCGGGATCCGCTCCCGGAGAGCGGTCTCGATCTCCTGGGAGTTCATCAAGAAGGCGCCGTCGCCCACTGCGGCCAGCACCCGGCGTTGTGGTTCGGCCAGCTTGGCGCCGATGGCGCCGGGCAGGGCGAAGGCCATGGTGGACAAGCCGTTGGAGATCAGGCACGTGTTGGGCTCGTAGGTGGGGTACAGCCGGGCCATCCACATCTTGACCGCGCCCGTGTCGGCCAGGACGATGTCGTGGCGTTCGAGGGCGGCACGGGTGTCGGCCACCACCCGCTGAGGCTTCAGGGGGAAGCTGTCGTCCTGGGCGGCGGCCTCGAGCTCGTCGGCGAGCAGGGAGCGTATGCGCTGATCCGACGCCGCCGCCTCGAAGCGCTTGCCGGTCGCCTCGGCCACCAGGTCGAGCGTCCGGGAGATGTCGGCCTGGACACCGACCTCCACGTCATAGTGGTTGTCGACCTCGGCGGGGAACCGGCTCAGATGGACGATCCGCTTGTCCGCGTTGGGGTTGACCTTGACCGGATCGAACTCCTGGAGCTCGAAGCCCACGGCGATGATGACATCGGCGGCGTCGAAGCCGAAGTTCACGTAGTCGTGGCGCATGAACCCCACGGCTCCCAGGGCGTGAGGATGGTCGTCGGGGAAGACGCCCTTGCCGTGGAAGGTGGTGGCGACCGGAAGGCCCAAGGTCTCCGAGAAGCGGATCAGAGCCTCCTTGGCCCCGGAGCGAGCCGCCCCGTGACCGGCGAGGACCACGGGCCGCACGGCGCTGTCGAGCACCTCGACGACGCGGGCGATCTGCGAGGGTGACGGTTCGTCGGCCCGAGGGATGTTGACCGGGAGGGGGTTAGATCCCTCCACCGTCTCGAGCCCTTCGATGTCCTCGGGAACGGCCAGGTACACCGCACCCGGTCGCTCGGTCTGGGCCAGCTTGAACGCTTTCCTCACCATCTCGGGAACCGAGCCGGCGGTAGGGACGAGTGCCGCCCACTTGGTGACCGGGTCGAACATCGACACCAGGTCCACGCTCTGATGGGACTCCTTGTAGATCCGGTTGAGACCGACCTGGGCGGAGAGGGCCACCAGGGGGGTGCTGTTGGTGGTGGCGTCGGCCACACCGAGGAGCAGGTTGATGGCACCGGGGCCGAGCGTTGAGCTGCACACGCCGGCCTGGCCGGTCAGCCGGCCATAGATCTCCGCCATGAACGACGCGGCCTGCTCGTGGCGGACCAGAATGTAGCGGATGCTGGAGGTCACCAGGGCCTCCGTCAGGCGAATGTTCTCCTCCCCCGGGATGCCGAAGACGTAACGGACCCCCTCGTGCTCCAAGCAGCGAACGAGGAGATCGGCAACGCGCTCAGGGGGGTGCTCGGCGGAGGTGTCGGTCACACCCGGTGGAGGTGACCGGCCAGGTCTGGGAGAAGCTCGGTGAGGGGACGCTCGGCCACCTCGGCCGCCGGACGAGAAAGGTAGAACTCCGTGTGGAACGAGCCGTCCGCCTCCTTGCCGGTGACGTCGAGGCCGGACTCGTCGAGGTGGCGGAGGGTGAAGTCCCGCTCCTCGTCGCAGGAGAAGCGCCGCTGGGGGAAGGTCCGCCCTATCAGGCGCTCCGTGGCCAGGCCCCGCTCGGCCAGGACATCGGCGATGTCGTGGTAGGAGAATCGGCGCAGGGTGAACGCTGCGAACCACGGCTCCTTCCCGCCGTCGCTGGCGTCGTAGAGACGAGCGAAGGTCTTGGCCGTGATGTAGCCGACCCCACCGGTCACGGTGATCAGGTCGGCGTCGGCGACGACGCCGGCGAGGTCCGGTGACGGTGCGGACTCCTCCAGGTTCTCGGCCGCGCCATGCTGCAGCAGACCCACCTTCTGGGCATAGCCGATGGCCCGGTCGGAGACATCGAGGCCGGCGATGGTCGGCGGGTCGCTGACCAAGTGGTCGGCGTAGTAGTCACGATCGACTGCCGAAAGCTCCTGGGCCGAGAGGTCGGCCACGGCCGGGTCCCGGTAGTGGCTCACCAGGTCGGCCATGCTCAGGTCGCAGCGAAGCAGAGCACCGATGATGCCGTAGGAGCAACACAGGTCGAGCACGGTCGGAGGGGAGGTATCCCCCCGTTCGGCCGCCTGGGCCTCGAGGAGGGCCGAGAACACCTGCTGACCGTGATGGGGGATCTCGTAGCCCAGGTTTCCGAGCTCCTCGTAGTACTCCCGGGGATCGTCGCCGTTGTAGACGCTGTCGAAGTTGGCTTTGCCATCCTCGAGATCCGGGGTGGGGAGTACTTCATCGATAGTCATCCGTCACTTTCTCGGCTGGGCGGGCCGTTGGGGTCTGGCCCGGGTGCGACGTACCCCTCTTAACCGGCTGAACCGCCGGGTCCGCCCGGGCAGGCGTAGTTATCAGTATACCTCGACCCCCGAATAGCTAACCAAACCACCCAAACCGTCTGACTCGCGCCGGTACCTGGCGCACCACAGGGCCCGGGAGTTGATACCGATCGCAGCGACGACCATGTCAGTCGGCTGCAGAGCGGGTCGGCCACCCGGCGACGACGGTCACGGCTCCGGTCGTGTCGACCAGCCGGGCCGGAAGCTGGCGTTGCTCCAACCAGGCAGGGGCGCCTGAGCCGAGGATGATCGAAGCTGTGGAGGCAATGTTGGCGTCCACGCAGCTGCCGGCTGCCACAGTGACGGTCTGCCAGCACCCCCGTGTCGACCGACCGGTAGACGGGTCGACGAGATGGTGCACGGCTTTGCCGCCCCGTTCCCATCGGCGGACCTGAGTGCTCGACGTCGCCAGGCCCCCCGCTTTGATCGTGACGGTCTGGCCTGGCCCATCGGGGGGGTCGGCATGGTTGCGGGTCACCCGGACGGGCCAGCCCCCTGCTGGCGGCAGACCGGCTACGGCGATATCGCCGCCCAAGCTGACCAGCACCCCTTCACCCACACGGGCGGAGGCGGCCCGGGCCGCCCGATTCGGCGCACAGGGCCTTGGCGGTCGCTCCGAGATCCAGTTCGACACCGGCGGGGATCCGCACCGTGCGGGCCGAATGGTCGACCTCGATGACCTGCCAGGCGGGGACAGGCGCGGCTGAGAACGTCACGCCCTCGTCTACGGGGTCGATGGCCGCGAAGTCACGGTCGTAGCCGAGCATCTTCATCGCCGAACCGACCGTCGGCGTCACCCTCCCGCCCGTCGCGGGCGGCGCGAAGGGCAACCTCGACCGCCTCCAAGAACAACGGCGACACCGGCGCCAGCCTGCCTCCCGCCGAGTTGACCCCGGCCGGTTCCGAGCCCGCCCGGAATCGGCTGCACGCTACGTCGATGGCATCCAGCTCTGCTTGGACCACCGCCACCGCAGTGGCGAGCGTGTCGGGCGGGTTACCAGGATGATTGCGGTCGTCCCCAGGGCCGGAAAACTCGACAACGTGCCCACCGCCGTGGTCATGAACCTCCTGATGACACCGCCGCCGGCGCCGACGTCGGAGCCGGTGCCTGAACGGGTGGCGCCAGCGTGGTCGCCGGGTTGTCGCTCGAGGCACCGCTGCTGTCCGCCCCGGCCGATGTGCCGAGGTTGGCGGTTGTCGCCGTCGACGGGGTCGACGCGGCCGGGCTCGTTGTCGTCGCCCGACCGGGCACGGCCTTGGCGACCAGCGCGGTGAACAGCCCGGCGACGACCAGCGCACCCGCCGCTATCAGCCGCGTCGTATGCGAGATACGGTCCAGACCTTGGTCCCGGCTCAACGGTGAGGGCATGGAACAAGCCTGCCCCACACGGCTAAGACGGTCGTGAGTTGTAGGCAAAGGTTTGCTAAAAGCTGCCGTCCTCGCCGTTCATGGTCGGGCGACAACGGTGAAGAAATCCCGGGTCCACCCAGAAAGGTACTGGTCCGCCGGGCGGGACTGGCCGGGCACCGCCGCCGCCAAGGGCCCCCTGGTGTCGCTGCCAGGTCGAGTTGAACCCACTCCGGGTTGATGTCGAGCTCCATGGCGGTCGACGCGCCGGCGGTGATCAAACCGTCGGCGAGATCGACCGGAAGCGCCGAGTTGCTCGCCGCGAACAGGAGGTCACCAGCGCTGTCCTCGGCCAGGGCGCTGCGAGCCACCCGGGCACGCCCGCCGATCGCGGTCGAGGTCCGAAACCCGCCATTGAAGGCGGCCAGCAACCCCGGGCGCTCCGTGGAGGACACGACGTCTCTGTTGTCTGCCGGGATCGTTGCGTGCCCGGCGGGAGGGTCGCCGCTGCCGACGTGCAGCTCGAGTCTGAACTTGCCCGCCCGGAACCGGGCGATCGTCACGGTAGCACCGTCCGATTCGGTCACCCTGCGCTCATCGCTGACAACCGCCGTAGGCGTCTCGCTCACCACCGACCACCCCGGCTGATCGGGGGGCGGACGGGGCATGGCGGTGGTTGGCGGTAACGAGCTTGTGGTCGAAGCGGCAGCAGTGGTGCTCCGACACCGTCGACGGCGGAGACTGCCCCGTCGGCAGCGGTCCGGGTGCGGCGCCCAAGGATGCTCTGGTGGGCGTCGAACACCCGCTGGTCAAGCCCCCGCAAACGCCGAGGAGGACGCCCATTGCCATCAAGCGCCCGTGCGACCTCGTTCCCTTCCTTCGGGCCGGCGTACACCATCGTCGGATGTCGAGCGTCATTCGCGGTGTGACGCCTGGTTCGACTTGATCGGCGAAACCCGCCGGACGACCGGCGATGGAAAGGTCACCACAGCCTCGATGCCGCCCTGGTTGCCACATCGCAGTTCAAACGTGCCGATGTTGTGATCCACCGGTCCACGACCTCATCACAGGTTCCCGAAGATCAAGGGGTCTGGCTTGCCAAACAAAAGACACGGCAATCCCCCAGGAAAGGCAAATGTTTCACCAACATCTCCCCAGGCGCCAGCCACAAAACCCGCCGATCACCGCAGGAGCTCGCGCGCCACCACCACCCGCTGCACCTGGTTGGTGCCCTCGTAGATCTGGGTGATCTTGGCGTCGCGCATCATGCGCTCCACCGGGAAGTCGCGGGTGTAGCCATTCCCCCCAAAGATCTGCACGGCGTCGGTCGTGGCGGCCATGGCCGTATCGGCGGCGAAGCACTTGGCCGCCGCCCCGGCCGCGGTCAAATCGCCGGTGGAGTTGCCCTCGTCGATCATGGCGCACGCCCGATACGTCAGGGCCCGGGCCGCCTCGGTCCTCATGACCATGTCCGCCAACATGAACTGCAGGCCCTGGAACTCGGCGATGGGGTGACCGAACGCCTGACGCTCCTTGACGTAGGCCGCGGCCTGATCGATGGCGCCCTGGGCGATGCCGACCGCCTGGGCCGCGATCGAGGGCCGGCTGCGATCCAGGGTGTGCATGGCGATGCGGAAGCCCTCGCCCTCCTTGCCGATCAGGTTGGCTGCGGGGATGACGACATCATCGAGGATGACCTCGGCGGTGGGACTGCCCCGCATCCCCATCTTGGACTCGAGCTTGCCGATCTTGACGCCGTGGTCACGCTCCACCAGGAAGCAGCTCACCCCCCGGGCTCCGGCGGACGGATCCGTCTTGGCAAAGACCACGTAGACGTCGGAGATCCCGGCGTTGGTGATCCAGTGCTTGGACCCGTTCAGGACATACGAGTCGCCGTCGCGACGGGCTCGGGCCTTCATGGCCGCGGCATCGCTCCCTGCGTCGGCCTCCGAGAGGCAATAGCTGCCCTGGATCTCGCCGGTGGCCAGCCTGGTCAGGTATTTCTGCTTCAGATCCTCCGACGCCCAGTTGATGATAGGGGTGGTGGACAGGCCGTTGATGGCGAGCATCAGGCTGGTCGAGCCACACACCCGGGCCAGCTCCTCGATCATGATCGCCCCGGTGACGTGGTCCGCCCCGGCCCCGCCATAGTCGGCGGGGATGCCAAGCCCGGGGAGCTCCAGCTCGCTGCAGGCCTTGAAGTTGTCCCACGGGTACTCGCCCGACTCGTCGACGTGGGCCGCATTGGGGGCGATCTTGTCTTCGCAGAAGCTGCGCATGGCCTGGCGAAAGTCATGCTGCTCCTGGCTGAGCAGGATGGGTTGCATAGTCCATCTTCGCGCCCCCCCGTCCCTATTGGTAGGACGTCCTAGGAGATCCCGGGCCTGGGATTCGTGCGGCAACGCTGTCGCTGGGGCTGTGGGGGTCATGGGGGCCGGGGGGGTGAGTGGAAGGTGGGGGGAAGGCCGGGCCGCCGGGCGCCGCGTAACGTCCGGGGCGTGCTCGCACTTCTCTTCCCCGGTCAAGGTTCGCAACGCCCCGGCATGGGCACGCCCTGGAAGGAGCATCGGTCCTGGACGCTCGCCGAGGAGATAGCCGACGCCACCGGGCGCGATGTCGCCTCCCTACTCCTCGATGCTGACGCGGAGACCCTCAAGGCCACCCGCAACGCCCAACTGGCCGCCTTCGCTCTGAGCCTGATCATCCTCGACGCCGCTCGCGCCGGAGGCCTCGATGACGCGTCGGTGGCGGCCGCCGCCGGGCACAGCCTCGGTGAGTACAGCGCCCTCGTCGCCATCGGCGTCCTGTCCGTCGCCGAAGGGGCCCGGCTGGTCGCCGCCCGGGGCGAGGCCATGCAGGGCGCGGCCGACGCCGCACCGGGCACCATGGCTGCGATCCTCGGGTTGGACGCCGAGCTGGTGGCCCAGGCCTGCGCTGACGTGGACGGGGCGTGGGTGGCCAACGACAACGCCCCGGGGCAGATCGTGATCGCCGGCACCGCCGCCGGGGTGGGGACCGCCGGGGCCAAGGCCACCGATCTGGGGGCCAAACGGGTGATGGCCCTGCCGGTGGGAGGAGCGTTTCACTCCCCTCTCATGGCGCCGGCCCAGGCCGACCTCGATGAGGCCCTGGCCGCCACGTCATGGGGTGACCCCCGCGTCCCGGTGATCGCCAACGTGGACGCCTCCGCCCACACCGATGGCTGGGGGGCACTGCTCTCGGGCCAGCTCGTGTCCCCGGTGCGATGGCGCCAATCGCTGCTGGCCCTGCCCGCCCTGGCCGTCACCGCCACCCTGGAGCTGGGCTCGGGGTCGGAGCTGTCGGGGATGGTCAAGCGGACCCTTGACGGGGTGGCCCGGGCCAACGTGGCCAAACCCGAGGACCTGGCCGGCCTGGCCGACCTGGGCTGAGTGCTCAGCCGACCAGCTCGTCGCGCAGCCGGCGCTTGAGGATCTTGCCGGCCGGGTTGCGGGGCAGGGGCTCGTCGACGAACCACACGTGGTTGGGCACCTTGAAGGCGGCCAGCCTCTCTGCCACCGCCTGGCGGACCCCGGCCTCGTCGATGTCGCCGCCAGGCCTGCGCACGACCACGACCCCGACCTCCTCGCCGAGCACCGGGTGGGGGACACCGATGATGGCCGCCTCGACGATCGCCGGGTGCTCGTAGAGGACCGACTCGATCTCCACGCAGTAGACATTCTCGCCGCCCCGGATGAGCATGTCCTTGGCCCGGTCGACGATGTATACCCAGCCGTCCGCGTCGATGCGGGCCACGTCGCCGGTGTGGAGCCACCCGCCACTGAACGTCTCGGCGGTGGCCTCGGGGCGCCGCCAGTAGCCCTTGACCACGTTGGGGCCCTTGATCCACAGCTCGCCGACGGCTCCGGCGGCGACATCGGCGCCGTGCTCGTCGACCACCTTGACGTCGACGACCGGCACGGGGGGCCCGACGCTGTCGGGCTTGGCCACGTAGTCGTCGCCCTGGTTCATGGTCGTCAATGAGGAGGTCTCGGTCAGCCCGTACCCGTTGGAGGCCGAACCGGCGGGGAACCTGGCCTTGATCCGCCGGACCAGGTCGGGGGGCGCGGGCGCCCCGCCGTAACCGACCGAGCGCACACTGGAGATGTCGCGCCTGTCGATGTCGGGATGGTCGAGGACGGCCATCACCATGGCCGGCACTCCCCCGAAGGTGGTCACCCCTTCCCGCTCGATCAGCTCCAGGGCCCGACCGGCGTCCCAGCGGTGCATCATCACCAGCTTGCCGCCCACAACGAGGTTGGTCACCAGGATCGAGTGGCAGCCGGTGGCGTGGAAGAACGGCACCGAGAGCAGGTAGGCGTTCGGCCCGGTGTCGGTGCGCTCCTGGCCCGAGCGCAGACCGGTGCGCAGGTTGACGTAGATCATGCTGAGCGGGTTGGTGCAGATGTTGCGATGGGTGCCCAGCGCGCCCTTGGGCCGGCCGGTCGTGCCCGAGGTGTAGAAGATGGTGGCGTCGTCATCGGTCGCCACCTCGACGGCGGGCAGATCCACCTGGTCGGGGACATTGCCCAAAACCTCCCAGAAACCGGCGTATCCAGGCGACGGCGGGTGGGCCGCGACCGGGCGGGCCACCAGCACCGACTCGAGGGTCGCCACCCGGTCGAGCACATCACCGAGTCGTTCGAGGCGCTCGCCGTCACAGAGCAGCACCTTGGCCCCCGAGTCGCTCAGGCCGTACTCCAGCTCGTCGACACTCCACCAGGCGTTGAGGGGCACGACCACGGCCCCCGCCGCCGACGCCGCCCAGAAGGCGAAGGACCACTCGGGCACGTTGCGCATGGCCACGGCCACCCGGTCACCCTCCCGGACCCCGTAGCGATCCCGGAGGATGGCCGCCAGGTGAGCGGCGATGCGGAAGTGCTCCTCGAAGCTGAACCGTTCGTCCTCGTAGACCAAGAACGTGGCCTCGCCGTGGCCCCGACTCGAGCGCAGGATGTCGGCAAGGGTGGCCGGCGCAGTCTTCCACACCCGGGTCGTCACGCCCCGCACGACGGCCTCGGCCATCTCGAACATCTGCCCGGGCGCAGTCAGGGCGGCGTCGGCGTCAGCAAGGGACATGGACATTTTTCCACGGTGCCACGCCAGGACTCAGCGGCGAAAGTCAGACGACGAAGAGGTTCTCCCACCCCCCCCGCACCCGTTCGGCAACGGCCGCGGGGGTGAGGAGCAGGGCCTCGGGGGCGATGGCGTCGACGATCGCCCGCTGGTCGGCGTAGTGGTGAGCGGCGCCGCGAAACAGCGGGACCCGCAGATCCACCAGTCCCGTGGGCGCCTCGACCAGATAGCCCCACAGGCTGTAACCCCACTCCATGTCGTAGATGACCGGGGCCCGGCCGACGGTGCCGGCCCGCTTGGCTCCGCACGCGAAGCATCCGGCCAGCACGTCATCAGGTGCCTCGCCGGGAGTCAGTACCAGGCGGTCGACGAAGCGCTTGGCCAGCTTCAAGCCGTATCCCAGGTCGGGGCCGGGTTGACCGAAGCCGGTCCCGATCGGGACGGCCTGGCCGGTCAAGTCGGCGGGCCGATCGGCGCGCCACGCCCCCGGCAGGGTCAGGCGGTCCGATGGCCGCACCCGGTCGGGGCCGTTCAGAGGGACATAGTCGGGCTGGGTCACCGCTCCTGCTTGGGGGTCACGGAACCTGAGTCTGGTGGTCGGCGGCGCCGTGGAGCAACCCGAAGATCACCGAGGCGGCCAGCGCCTCCCATGAGGCTTCGATGATGTTCTCCGACACTCCGATGGTGGTCCAGCTGCGCTCGCCATCCGTGGAGTCGATGAGCACGCGGGTGACGGCCGCGGTGCCCCGTCCGGTGTCGAGCACCCGGACCTTGAAGTCGGTCAGGTGGATCCCGGCCAGCACCGGGTAGTGGGTGCCGATGGCCTTGCGCAAGGCCGCGTTCAAGGCGTCGACCGGTCCGCTGCCCTCGGCGACGGCCAGGATGCGCTCGTCACCGACGTGCACCTTGACGGTGGCCTCGGTGACCCACTGCCCTCCCTCGCCCAGATCGGCGACGACCCGGTGGCTCTCCAGGTGGAAGAACGGTTGCTTCCAGCCCGCCGCCTCCAGCATCAGCAGCTCCAGCGATCCGTCGGCCACCTCGAAGTGGTAGCCCCGGTGCTCGAGGTCCTTCAGGCGCTCGACGATCTCGCCGGTGGCGGCCTCGTCGAGCTCCACGCCGAGCTGTTCGGCCTTGAGGGAAACGGTGGAGCGACCGGCCATCTCCGACACGGCGAAGCGGGTGCCGTTGCCGACGGTGTCGGGCTCGATGTGCTCGTAGGCGTCCTTGGCCCGGGCGATGGCGCTGGTGTGCAGGCCCGCCTTGTGGGTGAACGCCGACATCCCGACGAAGGGTTGGTCCGGTGCGGGCGCCACGTTGACCAGCTCGGCGATGTGATGGGAGACGGGGGTGAGGAGGCGGAGCCGGTCCCGGCCGATGGTCTCTACCCCCATCTTCAGGGTCAGGTCCGGTACCGCCGAGGTCAGATCGGCGTTGCCGGTGCGCTCCCCGTAGCCGTTCACGCACCCCTGGACCTGGGTGACCCCTTGCCCCACGGCGATCAGGGAGTTGGCGACCGCGCAGCCCGAATCGTTGTGGAAGTGGCAGCCGAGGCCCACGCGGGTGCGGTCCCGCACCGCGCCGACGACCCGTTCGACGGCGAACGGCAGGGTCCCTCCGTTGGTGTCGCAGAGCACGAGGGTCTCGGCTCCGGCCTGCTCCGCAGCATGGAGGACGTCGAGGCTGAAGCCGGGGTTGTCCCGGAACCCGTCGAAGAAGTGTTCGGCGTCGAGGAACACCCTCCGGCCGTGGCTGCGGAGGAAGGCAACGGAATCGGCCACCATGTCGACGGCCTCGGTGAGCGAGGTACGCAGAGCATCGACGACATGACGTTCGGACGCCTTGGCCACCAGGCACACGGCCGGCGTCCCGGCGGCCAGCAGATGGGCGAGGACGGGATCGGTCTCGGCCCGGCCATTGGCCTTCCTGGTCGACCCGAACGCCACGAGGGTAGCCGTGTGCAGATGGAGGTCCCCGGCTGCGGCCCGGCGGAAGAACTCCTCGTCCTTGGGGTTGGCGCCCGGCCAGCCCCCCTCGATGAACGCCACCCCGAGATGATCCAGTTGCTGGGCCACCCGGAGCTTGTCCTCCACGGTGAGCGACAGGCCTTCCTGCTGACTCCCGTCGCGCAGCGTGGTGTCGTAGATGTCCACGGAGGTTGGCAACGGGCGGCCCCCGGTCGCCGTCAGCGGCGTGTGACTGTGGGCGGGGCCCTCAGCTGACATGTTCGTTCCAGTCCTTGTAGCGATCGACCTTGCCCCGGACCGCCTCGCTGAAGGTCTCCTGGATGCGCCGGGTCATCGGCCCGGGCCGACCGTCACCGACCAGGCGGTCGTCGACCGAGGAGATGGGCACGACCTCGGCGGCGGTGCCGGAGAGGAACGCCTCCTCGGCCACATACAGGTCCGAGCGCAAGATGTTGCCCACCTCGACGGAGTAGCCGAGGTCCCGGGCGATGGTCAGCACCGACGACTGGGTGATGCCCTCGAGGGCCCCGGCCGACGACGGCGGTGTGATGATCCGCCCCCCGCGCACGACGAAGAGGTTCTCCCCGGTGCACTCGCTCACATACCCCTGCGGTGAGAGCAGGATGGCCTCGTCGTAGCCGGCCTTGAGGGCCTCGATCTTGGCCATCGAGGAGTTGATGTACATGCCGGTGCCCTTGGCTGCGGGGGGCATGGCGTTGGGATCGTGGCGCTGCCACGAGCTGATCTTCATCCGGACGCCCTGCTCCAGGCCGTCTTCACCCAGGTAGGCACCCCACGGCCACACCGCGATCGAAACGTTGACGGTGCAGGGGAGGGGGTTGAGGCCCATCTCCCCGTAGCCCAGGTAGACGATGGGCCGGATGTAACACTGATCGAGGCCGTTGACCCGCACCGTGTCCTTGGTGGCGGAGATGATCTCGGTGACGGAGAAGGGCACGTCGATCATGAAGATCTTCGCGGAGTTGAACAGCCGGTGGATGTGGTCGGTGAGCCGGAAGACGGCAGGTCCCCGCTCGGTCGGATAGGCCCGGATGCCCTCGAAGACCCCGCAGCCGTAGTGGAGGGTGTGGGTCAGGATGTGGATCTTGGCGTCGTCCCAGTCGACGAGCTCGCCGTCCATCCAGATCTTCTCGGTCGGTTCAATCGGCATCGCTATGACGCCCTTTCTGCAGCTAGTGCTCCAATGACGGCGTCGCCGATCTCCGAGGTCGAGAGAGAGGCGTCGGGGACAAGACCTTCCACGGCCATGGTCACTCGCCTGGCCTCGTCGGTGGCGCCAAGGAAGTCGAGCATCATGGCCATGGAGATGATGGCCGCGGTGGGATTGGCCCGGCCCGTGCCGGCGATATCGGGGGCCGAGCCGTGCACCGGCTCGAACAGCGACGGCCCCGTCCTGGCCGGGTTCAGGTTGGCGGAGGCGGCCCGGCCGATGCCTCCGGCGATGGCTCCACCGAGGTCGGTGAGGATGTCGCCGAAGAGATTGTCGGTGACAACCACGTCGTAGCGGTCCGGGGACTCGACGCAGTAGATGCACGCGGCGTCGACGTGGTTGTAGGCGGTGTCGACGTCGGGGTACTCGGTGGCCACCTGCTCGAACGTGCGCATCCACAGGTCACCGGAGAAGGTCAGCACGTTGGTCTTGTGCACGAGGGTCAGGTGGTGGCGGGGCCGGCTGCGGGCCAGATCGAACGCGTAGCGGACACAGCGCTCGACGCCGAAGCGGGTGTTGACCGAACCCTGGGTCGCCACTTCGGCCGGGGTGCCGTGCCGCAGGAAGCCGCCCTCGCCGGCGTAGGCCCCCTCGGTGTTCTCCCGGATGACGGCGAAGTCGATCGGTACCCCGGCACCGACACTCACGGGGGCCACGAAGGGCCGGAGGTTGACATAGAGATCGAGGGCGAAGCGCAGCTTCAGCAGCAGTCCGCGCTCGAGGACCCCCGGCGGCACCTCCGGCGTGCCGATGGCGCCCAGGAGGATGGCGTCGAAACCGGCCAGCTCCTCGAGGACCGGGTCCGGCAGGACCTCGCCGGTGGCCAGGTACCGCCGTCCCCCCAGGTCGTAGTCGACGGTGTCGAGGTCGGCGCCGGCCGCCCTGCCCACCCTGAGGGCCTCGGCGATGACCTCGGTGCCGATCCCGTCGCCGGGGATCACGGCAATCCGGTTAGCTGTCACGGACGAATCCTCTGCTCGGTTGTTTGAACTTGGACAGAAAAGAACCGCCCCTCGAGGGACGGTCAGAGCAGCACACCGGTGGTTACCACCGGTGTGGTACACGATGATGGGTACCGACCGGGTGGTCGGCGCGGCGGCGGTGAACGGGGTCACAGTCCTCACAGTGTCGTGGATGGGGAAGGCGCCGTCAACCGCAGTAGCGTGGAACGCCATGGCTGAGACGCAACTCACCCGCGACACCTATGACCGGCTGGCCGCGGAGCTCGAGGATCTCCGGACCCGTGGCCGGGTGGAGATCGCCCGCGCCATCGAAGCGGCCCGGGCCCTGGGCGATCTCTCCGAGAACGGCGACTACCACGCGGCCAAGGACAGCCAGGGCAAGATGGAGGCCCGGATCCGCCAGCTCGGCGCCACCCTCGAGGGTGCCCGGATCGTCGACGCGACCACGGCCGGCGCCACCGGCGAGGTGGCGACCGGCGTCGTCGTCTCGCTGCGCTACGTCGGCGACGACGACGTGGAGCGCTTCCTGATCGGCTCCATCGAGGAGCGCGGCGAAGGCGTCTCGGTCATCTCCCCCGCGTCTCCCCTGGGTCAGGCCCTGACCGGCGCCAAAGCGGGTGATCGGGTCTCCTACCAGGCGCCGAGCGGCACCCTCGAGGTTGATGTCGTCGCCGTCGGCGCCGACTGACCGGCCGACTTGATCACCAACGCCGACCGGGTGCCGATCGGCGCCCGATCCTGGATAGGTGACGGCGGGACCGGTGCCGCCGTGGCCGCCGACGGGACCATCGACTGGTACTGCAGCGAACGCTTCGACGCTCCCGCCGCGCTCGGGCGCCTCCTCGATCCCGCGGCCGGCGCCGTGCGGGTCGGGCCCCGACGCGTGGCGTCGGACAGCCGCCGGCGCCTCCCTCCCGCCCGCCAGGAGTACGTGGAAGCGACGACGACGACCAGGACGACCTCGGCAGGGCCCGGCTTCGTCACCGTGACCGACGACCTGATGCCCTGGCCCGGGTCGGGGGCGACGCCGCCGGGCCGCATCATCAGGATGATCACGGCCCGGTCCGGACCCGTCGACGTGGAGCTCGAGGTCGTCCCTGGCACCGCCTACGGCCCGGCCCGGTCAACCTCGGTGTGGTCAGAAGGGATGGCGTTCGGCTCCACCGTGGTCCGATCGGGTCTGGAGGCCTCGCCCGTGGCCCTCGACCGGGACCACATCCTGTGGCGCGCCGTCCGGCGCCTGGATCTGGGCGAGACGATGGTCGTGACCATCGATCAGGCCGACCACCCCCACCATCACGGCCTCTCCCCCGATGCCGCCCACCGGCTGGCCGAGGACACGACGTCGGCGTGGCGGACGTGGCTCGGCGGCCTGACCTACCAGGGGCCGTACCGGGCCCAGGTGGAGCGGGCGGCCCTGACCCTCAAGGCCCTCACCTGGTACCGGGGAGGCGCCCCGGTGGCGGCGGGCACGGCCGGACTGCCCCGCCGGGCCGGAGGCGAGCGCAACAGCGACGGGCGAATGGTTCCCTGGCGCCTGGCCGCCGGGGTGGCCGGGGTCCTCGGCCGGATCGGCTTCGCCGAGGATGCCGAGGCGGCCGAAGCCTGGCTCCGCGGCGCCGTCGAATCGTCGGCGCCGCCCTGGCCCACGTTCGCGGATGTGGAGGGCGGCCCCGTTCCCGAGGGGGAAGAGCTGCCCGTGGCCGGCTGGCGCCGTTCGCAACCGGTCACCGTCGGCGGGCCCACCCCCCGCCTCGACCTCGACCTGTACGGCGACGTGGCCGGAGCCATCTCGGCCAGTGGGCGCCACCGCAGCGACGGCGCCCCCGACGGCGCCGGGCCCCTCAGCGCGGCCTGGCCGGCCCTGGTCGCCGGAGCCGACTGGCTGGGCGACCACTGGAGGGACTCCGACAGCGGCGTGTGGGGCCTGGGCGGACCGTCCCGGGAACTGGTGGCCTCCAAGGTCCAGGCGTGGGTGGCCCTCGATCGCATGGTCCGCACGGCGCGGGCCGTTAACCCTCTCGACCTCGACGCCGCCGGCTGGCAGCTCACCGCAGCCCAGATCGCCTCCTGGTGCGAGGCGGAGGGACTGGCCATGGACGGAGGGCTGCGCCTGGAACCCTCCCCCGAGGACCTCCCCGACGCCGCCCTCCTCCGGGTGGCGTGGTCCGGCCCCTGGCCGCCCGACCACCCCATCGTTGTCAGGACGGTCGACCGGATCATCGAACAGCTCTCCGTGGGCCTGCTCGTCCACCGCTACCCGACCGGCCTCGACGACGGGATCGACGGGAGCGACAGCCCCGACGTGGAAGCCTCCCTGTGGGCCGTCCGGGCCCTCGCCCGCCTGGAGCGCTGGGACCAGGCCCACGCCAGGATGGAAGCGGTGTGCTCCCTGGCCGGCCCGTGCGGCCTCCTGACCTCGGCCGCCGACCCGGCCTCGGGGGAGTTGCTGGGCAACCTGCCCGACGCCGGCGCCCACCTGGCCCTGATCCAGGCCGCCATCGCCCTCCAGGAGGGGCCCACGTAGATCCTGGCCCTGCCCTACCGCAAGGGCTGGGCGCCAGGGACGAGGGCGGCGAGATACGCCATCATGCGGTTGGTGAGGCCCGACATCACGGCCATGTCGTCGGTGGCGCTGCTGGGAACGGTGCGCAGGACGTCCGCCACCGGCAGGTCGGGCAGGGCCCGGGTGGCGAGGGCGCAGATCAGCTCGGCCGCGTCCCGGACCAGGCCGGAATCCACACCCCAGACCATGTCGAAGAAGCGATCACGGTCCGCCACGCGGCTCTGACCGGGTAGCTCTCTCGCCGAGAGGCAAGCCGAGAACCGGGGCCCGTACCAGGCCACGAACCACTCCCGGCGAAGGGGATCGGCGGCGCCGATCGGCACCTCGATGGGCCGGTCGGCGAGCGTCGCCGGCGCGTCGAAGTCGGCGAAGGCCAGAGCCATGGTCGCGCCACTCGCCAGATCTCCCCACCGGGCCTGGGCCCGGCGGTAGTGGTGTTCGCGTTGGAAGCCGGCCGCCACCAGGAGCGGGCTCTCGGCCCGGTTGTGACCCTCGTCCTCGATGGCATGGCTCAGGGCCGCCAGACCCCGCTTGGTGAAGCGGTGCACCGGCAGGTCCGGCCACCGGCGACGGAGGCCGGCGTGCACAGAGCCGTGACCGTGGTCGGCGCCGGCCCGGGCCCGTTCGATGGCGACGGGCAACGCCAGCCCTGCGGCCCGGTCGGCGGCGACCTGGCGGACCTGGTCGATCACCGAGGCGGCGTAGCACCGTTGGCCTCCGGGCCCCCGGGTCGGCTCGGGAAATCCGTACCGCGACTCCCAGACCCGCAGCGTGGCCGGTGTCAACCCTGTCCGGCGAGCCACCTCTCCGATGCTGAGCAGGGTAGGGGCCATGTTCGGAGCCTAAACCGATGGCCACACTTAAACAACTCGACCAGGGATAGTTGAACAAGGCGTTCGGTAGCGGGTAGCGTCGACCACCATGACCGACCATGGAGTCCAGCATCTGCTCGAGGACCATCGTCAGGTGGAGGCCCTCATCACCGAGGTGTCGGATCCCGGGGCCGACCGGGGTTCGGCCCTGCGCCGCCTGGTCGCGACCCTCGCACGCCACGATGCGGTCGAGATCGAGGTGCTCTACCCCGTCCTGCGGGCCCACGTCGAAGGCGGCGACGACCTGGCTGACGACACCGAAGCCCAGCATCAGGCCATCGACCTCCTCCTGTCCAAGATCGAGCGCCGCTCGGTGACCGATCCCGCGGTGGGCGACCTCTTCGCCGAACTGGTCGCCGAGGTACGCGCCCACGTCCGACACGAGGAAGAGGTCGTGTTCCCCGCCATCCGTGCCGCTCTTCCGCCGGCCGAGTGGGTCGAGCTCGGCGAGGACATCGAAGCGGCCCGCCAGGACGCCAGCACCCACCCTCACCCCCATCTCGGACATTCGAGGGTCGCCCGGGCCGCGGCCAAGGCCATCGACCGGGGCCGGGAGCAGACCATCAACCGCTGAGCACGTCCCCGCCCACCCGCCGCCTCTTTCCCCTGCCCAGGACCGTCAAAGGAGCCCACATGTCTCAGATCATGCAGCAAGAAGATGGGGCCGTTCGTCGGGCGCGGAGCGCGCCGCCGTGGCCGAAGCCCCGCTACAACAGGGACACGTGGCGGCGAGCCGCGGCCTGTCGCGACGAGGACCCGCAACTGTTCTTTCCCGTTGGTTCGACCGGCATGGCCGCCGATCAGATCCAACAGGCCAAGGCCGTGTGCGCGGCCTGCCCGGTCCGGTCGCCGTGCCTGACCTTCGCCCTGACCAGCAATCAGGAGTTCGGCGTGTGGGGCGGCCGTGACGAGGACGAGCGCCGCCACCTCCGCCGCCAGTGGCGGGCGGGCGTGGCGAACGCCGAGCCCGCCTGACCACCCCATGAGGACGGGCCGGGCTCAGCCAGCGATGAGCTGCAGCAGCGTCCTCGCCCCCCACCCCGTCGCTCCCCGGGTCAGCCAGCCGTCATCCTTGTCCGACCAGCTGGGAGCGGCGATGTCGAGATGGGCCCACGGTCGATCACCGACGAACTCGGCGAGGACCAGGGCGGCCATGATCGCTCCGGCGTCGGAGTTGGAGGCCACGTTCTTCAGGTCGGCCACGTCGGAGTCCAGCTTCGGGCGATAGGCGGTCACCAAGGGGAGCCGCCACGCTGGCTCGCCGGCCCGGTCCGCCGCCTGGATGACCGAAGCCACCAGATCGTCGTCATTCCCCAAAACCGCAGCCACACCCGGGCCGAGGGCCACGCGCTGGGATCCCGTGAGGGTGGCGATGTCCACGATCGCGTCAGGCGACTCCTCGGCGGCCAGGGCCAGGGCGTCAGCGAGGACCAGGCGGCCCTCGGCGTCGGTGTTGAGGACCTCGATGGTGGTGCCGTTCCTGATCGTCAGGATGTCACCGGGGCGAATGGCATGACCGCTCGGCATGTTCTCGGTCGACGCCACCCAGCCCGTGACCCGCACCGCCAGCCCGAGCTCGGCAGCGGCCGCCACCGACGCGATGACGGCGGCGGCGCCTCCCATGTCGCTCTTCATGGTCATCATCGAACCCGCCGACTTGATCGACAGCCCCCCGGAGTCGAAGGTGATGCCCTTGCCGACGAGGGCCACGCTGCGCTCGGCGCCCGCCGGTTCGTAGGAGAGGCGCAGGAGGCAGGCCGGTTCGTCCGCCCCCTGGCTGACCCCGCCCAGACCACCGAGATGCTCGGCCGCGATGCGCTCCTCGTCCCACACGTCGACGGCAAAGCCGTACCGCCGGCCCAGCTCGACGGCGATACCGGCCAGAGCCGAGGGGGTCAACGTCCCGGCCGGCTCGTTGACCCAGTCCCGACTGCGCACCGTGGCCAGCGCCGCCACTGCCCCGAAGCGGACCGCCTCGGCGTCGCCTCCCACGATCACGACCCGCTGCGGACCGGTTGCCTTCGCCTTGGTCGAACCGCCGTAGTGGTAGCCGCCGAGGGCGATGCCCTCGACCGCGGCGGAGGCCAGGTCGGTCCCGCGGCCGGCCCGTGCGACCGTCGTGGCCGCCACGGTGGTTGGCGACAGGTGGTGAGCCAACGCCGCCCCCGCCCGTCGCACCACGTCGGCGTCGACACCGGAACGGGGCCCCACCCCCAACGCCACCACGACGGTCCCGTCATCCGCCGGCACGGCCTGGGACTGGCCCGGTTGCCCCTCGAAGCCGCAGCGGGTCAGGAAGCCGTGATCGAGGGTGGCGCCGGCCCCGTCAGGAAGGGACCCGTCCGCGAAGACGGGAACGCCGAGAACCTCGGCATCGGCGGGGACGTCAGTGCTGGCCTCGAACGTGGGGATGCCTCGGGACAGATCAGCCATGCGGGGTTGCTCCTTCCTCGGGTGGGAGTCCGGCTTCGAGGGCGGCCTGGCGGGAGAGCAGCGAGTCGCCCTGCTCCTGCCAGCGGGCCATGGTCCACACCAGGTCGGACAGGCGATTCAGGTAAGGGGCGGCGCGGGAGTCGGCGGCAGCGGCGCCGACGGCGAGGCGCTCGGCCCTGCGGGTCACGGTGCGGGCCACGTCGAGGGCCGCCGCCACCCGGTCATGGCCGGGGACGACGAAGTCCTTCAACGGGGGGAAGCGGCCGGTGAGCTCGTCGATCAGGGGCTCCAGGGCGGCGACCATCTCGGAGGTGACGAGGGTGACGCCGGCCGTGAGCTTGGCCCGGTTGGCGGTGGCGGTGGCCACATCGGCCATGAGCACGTACAGCTCCCGCTCCAGCCGGACGAGCAACTCATCGAGCTCGGAGCCCGGCTCCACCTCGGCCCGGACCACGCCCAGCGCGGCCTGCGCCTCGTCCACCGCACCGTTGGCCTCTATGACCGGGCTGTCCTTGGCGACCCGGCCCCCGTAGAGCAGGCCCGTCGTCCCGTCGTCCCCCCGGCGGGTGTACACCTTCATGAGCGGGGCCGCGACGTCAGGCACATGACCACAGAGCCTACGACCCCGACGGGCCTCAAAAGCCGACGAGAACCCGGCCGGCGTCGACCTCGACGGACCGGTCAACCCGGACCGTCTCGAGCAGCCACCGATCGTGGGTGACGAGCAGCAGGGTCCCCGCGAAGTCCTCGAGGGCCGACTCGAGCTGCTCGATGGCGGGCAGGTCCAGGTGGTTGGTCGGCTCGTCGAGGACCAGACAGTTGGTGCCTTCGACGCTGAGCGCGGCCAGCAGGGCCCGTGTCCGCTCCCCCGGCGACAGACGGTCGATCCGCCGCAGCACCTGGTCGGCCCCCAACCCGAACTTGGCCAGGGTGGAGCGGGCCTCCTCGGGCCGGGTGCCGGTGCGAGCCGTGAACCCTTCGAGCAGGGTGGCGCCGACCAGCCTGCTGCGGCGTTGGTCGAGCTCACCGAAACGGACACCGGGGCCGGCCCAGCGGGCCCCGCCGGCGAGGCCCACCGACCCGGTGAGGGCGCCCAGCAGCGTCGACTTGCCCCCGCCGTTGGGGCCGGTGATGACCACCCGTTCGGCCCATCCGATCTCCACATCGACAGGCCCCAGGCGGAAGGTCCCCCGTTCCACGACGGCACCGTCGAGGCGGGCGACAACATCGCCGCTGCGATCGGTCGGCGCCAGGTCGAGGTGCAGGTCCCACCCCTCCCACGGCTTGTCCACCGTCGGTAACCGCTCGAGGGCCCGTTGGGAGGTCCGGACCTTCGAGGCCTGCTTCTCGGTGCGGTTGATGAAGAACCCCCGCTGGGCCCGGTCGTGGTCCCTGGGGCGCTTCACCGCCTTGCGCACACCCGACTCCGACCAGGAACGTTGGGTCCTGACTCGCTCGGCCAGGCGGCGGCGCTGCTCGTCCCAGACCCCGAACGCGGCCTGCTGCTGGCTGCGAGCCGTCGCTCGACGCTCGACATACTCGCTCCAGGCGCCGGCGTACTCGGTGGCGGTGTGGAGGTGTTCGGCCAGTTCGAGGATCCGGTGCACGGAACGGTCGAGGAAGGCCCGGTCATGGGAGACGACCACGACCGCCCCTGGTAAGGCCGCCAGGAACCCTTCGAGACGGTCGAGCCCCTCGAAATCGAGATCATTGGTGGGCTCGTCGAGCAGGAACACATCGAAGCGGGACACCATGATGGCAGCCAACCCGGCCCGGGCCGCCTGGCCGCCGGACAGGTCCTCCAGCGCCACCGCCAGTCGGTCGGTCCCGAGACCCAGGTCGGCACACGCTGTCGCGGCCCGGGCCTCGAAGTCGTCACCGCCGAGGGCCAGAAAATGGTCGAGGGCGGCCCCGTAGGCATCGATCTGTTCGGGATCGCCGGCCAGCAGATCGGTCCGTCGGTCCAACTCGGCGCCGGCCGCAGCAACCCCGCTGCGCCGGGCCAGGTAGCCGAGAAGAGTCTCGCCGGCCACGCCGTCGGGTTCCTGGGCCAGGTACCCGACCCGCAGGGTGACCGGCGACCGCTCGACGGAGCCTGCGTCGGGCGTCTCCATGCCGGCCAGGACCCGCAGGAGGGTGGACTTGCCGATGCCGTTCGGTCCCACCACGCCGAGTCGGGTCCGGGGGCCGACCGACAACGACACGGCGGACAGGATGGGCTGATCACCCCGCCCGAGGGAGACGGCCTTGGCGGTGAGCACGGCCGACGAAGCTAGCTGCCCCTCACCGGCGCCTCGAACGGTTTGGCGCCAGTCGGCAGCGGGTCAACCGATCTGGGTACCGGCCTCACCGGGAAGATCTCCCCAGGTATCACCGATCGACGGGTCGCCGAGACCGATGGGCTTGGTGCCGGATTGGTTGGCCCGGGCCTGGCGGGCCCGGGCCTTGCGCACGGACTGGGCCCGACCGGACGCCGTCGACGGCACCGGCCACACCGCGTCGATGGCCGAGTTCAGCTCGGCGCCGATGAGCACAGCCAGGGCCGTCACGTAGAAGAACAGCAGGGCGGCGATCGGGGCGGCCAGGGAACCGTAGGCCGACTTCGAGCGGAAGCTCGACTCGAGGTAGGCCCGCACCAGGAAACTGCCGACCAGCCACGCGGTCATGGCCACCAGCGCTCCGGGGATCCCCCGCCGCCACCGGACCCGGACCGGCAGGCAGAGCATGTACATGGTGGTGAGCACGGCGACCGAGCCCAGCCCGACGACGGGCCAGTACAAGACGTGGACGAGGAAGGAGCCGTCGCCGGCCAGCGAACCTGGGAACAGGGAGATGATCACGTCGGGGCCCAGGGCCAGCGCCGGCAGGAGGACCAGGCCGGTGGCCACCGCGCCCAGATAGAGGCCGAGGGCCACCAGCCGGCTGCGTAGCGCACTGCGCAGCCCTCGCATGTCGTAGGCCACGGTGATCACGTTGACGTAATCGCTCATGACCGTCGAACCCGACCACAACGAGATGAGGAAGCCGATGGAGACGACCTCGAGGTGGCCGCGGGCCAGGATCTGGTTGACCAGCGGGGCGACGGTGCTGTTGACCGTGCCCGGGGTAAGCACATCGCCGGCTACCCGCAGGACGTCGTCGTGGATCTTGACGACGTTGGCGTGGCCCAGGATTCCGTTGAAGTACCCGAGCAGGCCGAAGATGGCCAGGAACAGCGACGGAAGCGACACGATGGCCCAGAACCCGGCTTCGGCGGCCAGGCCCAGAATGCGATCCTCGAAGACCCGATGCCAGGTCTTGGCCACCACGTGGCGGATCAGATGGGGAGGCCTCGACCCCTCCGGCCAGACCAGGAACTCCTCAGTGCTGGTCAACGCGAAAGGTGGTCAACGCGAGAGTGGTCAACGCGAGAGTGGTCAACGCGCGGGGACTGAGGTCGCAGGGTTGTCATGATCGGAAGGTTCGCCGCTACCTCCCATTGTGCCCCACCCGGACCAACTTACCCCGCGACCCTCCGGACTGCGTACTTTGGGTCCTTCGAGCCTTCCCGGTAGCCTGTCACGGTGCATAGTGCGTATCTCGATGCCGTGACCGAGCGTGTCGTCATCATCGACGGCGCCGTCGGCACCAACATCCAACTCCGACATCTGGGAGCCGATGACTTCGGAGGCCCTACGTACGAGGGCTGCAACGAGATCCTGGTCGAGACCCGGCCGGACGTCATCGCCGACATCCACCGTTCGTTCTTCGATGTGGGCTGTGACGTGGTGGAGACCGACAGCTTCGGTTCCCTGCCCTGGGTCCTGGCCGAGTACGGGATCGCAGCCCGGACCCGGGAGCTGGCCCGCTCCTCGGCTCGCCTGGCCCGTGAGGTCGCCTCCGGCTACGACAACCGTTTCGTCGCCGGCTCCCTCGGGCCGGGCACCAAGATCGCGTCCCTCGGCCAGATCAGCTTCGCCGAGGAGCGCGACGGCTATCAGGAAGCCGCCATCGGGCTCCTCGAGGGAGGCGTCGACTTCCTCATCCTCGAGACGGTGCAGGATCTCCTGCAGGCCAAGGCGGCCATGATCGGGTCCCGGCGGGCCATGGCCGAGGTCGGCCGCGAGGTGCCCCTCCAGGTCCAGGTGACGATCGAGACGACCGGACGCATGCTGGTCGGCACCGAGATCAGTGCGGCGCTGACGTCGCTCGAGGCCGTCCGGCCCGATGTCATCGGCCTCAACTGCGCCACCGGTCCCGAGGAGATGAGCGAGCACCTCCGCTACCTCTCGGCCCATGCCCGGGTGCCCATCTCGGTCGTCCCCAACGCCGGGCTGCCCTCTGTCGTCGACGGCAAGATGCACTACGACCTCGACCCCGAGAGCCTGGCCACCCACCACGCCCGGTTCATCACCGAGTACGGCATCTCGATCGTCGGCGGCTGCTGTGGGACCACGCCGGAGCACCTGAAGGCCGTGGTGGACACCTGCCGGGACCTCGAGCCGGCCCGGCGCACCCCCGAGTGGGAGCCCGGGGTGGCATCGATCTACAGCCACGTGCCCTTCGACCAGGCCCCGTCGATCCTCGTCGTCGGGGAGCGCACGAACGCCAACGGCTCCAAGAAGTTCCGCGAGGCCATGCTGGACGACGACTGGGACTCGTGCGTGGCCATGGCCAAAGACGCCGTCAAGGGCGGTGCCCACGTGCTCGATGTCTGCGTCGACTACACGGGCGAGGACGGCGTGTCCGACATGAACGAGATCGCCAGCCGCTTCGCCACCCAGGCCACGCTGCCGATCATGCTCGACTCGACCGAGCCTCCCGTCATCACCGCCGGCCTGGAGCACATCGCCGGCCGGGCCATCCTCAACTCGGTCAACCTGGAGGACGGCGACGCACCGGGCACCAGGCTGGACCGCTTCTTCTCCCTGGCCCGCGAACACGGGGCCGCCGTGGTCTGCACCTGCATCGATGAGCAGGGCCAGGCCCGGACCGCGGCACGCAAGCTGGAGGCGGCGAGAGCCATCGCCGATCTGGCCATCAACCGCTACGGGTTGGCCCCTGAGGATCTGCTCTTCGACCCCCTGGCCCTCACGTTGGGCACGGGCATGGAGGAGTCCCGCCGGGACGGCATCGAGACCCTGGAGGGCATCAAGGCCATCAAGGCCGGGATCCCCGGGGCGTCGACCATCCTGGGCCTGTCCAACATCAGCTTCGGGCTGGCTCCCGCCGCTCGCCACGTCCTCAACTCCGTCTATCTCCACGAGTGCCAGGAAGCCGGCCTGGACGCGGCCATCGTCCACGCGGCCCGCATCCTCCCCCTCAACCGGATCGACCCCAAGGCCGTCGAGGTGTGCCTCGACGTCATCTACGACCGGCGCGATCCCTCCCGCCGCTACGACCCGCTGTCGGAGCTCCTGACCATGTTCGAGGGGGTCTCGTCGGCGGCGGCGGTCACCGAGGACCGCAGCGACTGGACCATAGACCACCTCCTCGAGCAACGGATCGTCGATGGGGAGCGCGACGGGCTGACGACTGACCTGGATACCGCCTTGAACGACGGCTGGGTGGCTCTCGACATCGTCAACGGACCCCTGCTGGCGGGCATGAAGACGGTCGGGGAGCTGTTCGGCTCGGGCCAGATGCAGCTGCCGTTCGTGCTCCAGTCGGCCGAGACCATGAAAGCGGCCGTGGCCCACCTCGAGCCTCACATGGAGAAGAACGACGACGGCGGCAAGGGCCGGATCGTGCTGGCCACCGTCAAGGGCGACGTCCATGACATCGGCAAGAACCTGGTGGACATCATCTTCACCAACAACGGCTACGAGGTGCACAACCTCGGCATCAAGGTGGCCCTCTCGGACATGTTGGACAAGGCGGCCGAGGTCAACGCCGACGCCATCGGCATGTCCGGGCTGCTGGTGAAGAGCACACTGATCATGCGCGAGAACCTCCTGGAGATGAACGAGCGCAAGCACGCCGACCTCCCGGTCATCCTCGGAGGGGCGGCCCTGACCCGCACCTACGTGGAGCGCGACCTGCGATCGCAGTACGAGGGGCGCCTGTTCTACGGCAAGGACGCCTTCGAGGGCCTCCACACCATGGACCGGCTCATGGAGGTGCGCCGGGGCGGCGTCGACGACCCCGACTTCGGCCGGGTCCTCGAGGGGCGGGAGGGCGCCCGGCCCCGCGCCGCCGTCGCCGCCAGCGCTGCCAGCGCCGCCGTCGGCGAGGAGGGTGGCCCCGCCTCCGAGTTGCCCCGGCGGGCGCCGTCGGTCGCGACCGACAACGCCATCTTCACCCCACCGTTCGTCGGCACCCGCATCGAGCGCGGCATCCCCCTCGACGACATCGCCGCCTTCGTCAACGAGACGGCCCTGTTCCGCAACCAGTGGGGCTACCGGCCGGACAAGGCGGCCAACGAGAAGGACCCCGAGTTCAAAACCCGGATCCGCTCGATTCTCCGCCAGCAGCTGGCCGAGGCCCGCCAGTCGAACGTGCTGCGCCCGGCGGTGGCGTACGGGTATTTCGCCGTCAACAGTGAGGGGAATGACCTCGTCGTGTGGAAGGACGCCTCCCGCTCAGGTGAGTGGCTCCGGTTCACCTTCCCCCGCCAGAGCGTGGATCCGTTCTTCTCCATCGCCGACTTCTACCGCCCGGTCGATTCGGGTGAGGCCGACTACACCGCCATGCACGTGGTCACCATGGGTGAGGCCGTGTCGGAGGAGACGGCCCGGTTGTTCGCCGCCGACCGCTACCAGGACTACCTGCACCTGCACGGCTTGGGGGTGGAGATGACCGAGGCCTTGGCCGAGCTGTGGCACCAGCGGATCCGCACCGACTGGGGTTTCGTGGACGAGGACGGCGAGAGTCTCGGAGGGCTGTTCCGCCAGAAGTACCGGGGCGGCCGATACTCGTGGGGCTACGAGGCGTGCCCCAACCTGGAGGACAACGCCAAGTGTGCCGAGCTGCTGGGCGCCGACCGGATCGGGGTGGAGGTCAGCGAGGAGTCGTCGTGGCAGTTCCATCCCGAGCAGACCACGGCCGCGATCATCGCCCACCATCCCCAGGCCAAGTACTTCGTCGTCCGTTAGGCCCTGCTCGTCGTGATCCTGGTCGACCCGGCCCGCTGGCCGTCGCGGGGGCGGCACTGGGCTCACCTGGTGAGCGACGTCTCCTACGACGAGCTCCACGAGTTCGCCGGCCGCCTGGGGATCCCCCGCGGCGTGTTCCAGGGCGATCACTACGACGTGCCCACCGAGGTCCGGGCCGCGGCCATCGAGGCGGGGGCGGCGCCGATCGACAGCCGCGAGCTGGTGACCCGCCTGCGGGCCGCGGGGCTGCGCCTGACCCCCGCCCAGCGCCGCGGGACCTGAGGCCGGCGGTCTGCTCCCGGCGGGATCCCGCATCGAGGAGCCCGCCCGCCGGGGCGGGTTCCTGCCGATCGGATCTCCGAGGTGGCGACGGCCATCGACCCGACCAGCGGGACCTGAGGGCGGGTCACTCGGGCACGCCGAACCCGGGGGCCGACTGACAACCAAGTGTCACAATCAACGGTGTGTCATAAGAGGGTCGAAATCCGGCCCTCAGCGTCACCGCGTCGAGCGAGCACCCCGGCCGGAGCCGCCACACCAGCCCCCTAGAGGAGTCCGTGCACCGCCGCCCCGTCGACGTTGACCGGCACCCCCGAGAGGAACCCGGCCTGCTGCGAGCACAGGAACGCCACCACCGACCCGAAATCCGCCGGGTCGCCCATGGTGGCCGGATCGCCGCCCAGTTGGGTCATGCGGTCGGTGGCGTGCGGACCGGGGCACGCCGTGTTGAGGGTGATCCCGTCGGCGAAGAGATCGGCGGCCGCCGTCTTGGCCCACGCCCACAGGCCGGTCCGGGCCACGTTGGACAGCGACAGGTTGGGAAGGGGCTCCTTGATGGAGAAGGACGTGATCAGGCAGATCCGCCCCCATCCTGCGGCCCGCATGGTCGGGAGGGCGGCCCGCACCAGGCGCACCGACGTGGTCAGGTTGGCGTTGACGGCGGCTGCGATCTGCTCGTCGTCCACCTCCAGGGCCCGGCCCGGCGGCGGGCCGCCGGCGTTGGCCACCAGGATGTCGAGAGATCCGTAACGTTCGATGGTGGCGGCCGCCAGCGACGCCGGGGCGGCGGGGTCGGTGACATCACCAGCGATGGCGGTCACCTCTCCCCCCGCGGCCCGGATGGCGCTCTCCGCGGCCCGCAGCGCCTCCTCCCCGCGGGCCGAGATGACCACCCGGGCCCCTTCGGTGGCGAGGGCGGTGGCGCTGGCCCGGCCCAGGCCCTTGGACCCGGCCGTCACCAGTGCCACCTTGCCTTCGATGCCCAGATCCATCCTGTCCTCCTCGTGGGTGCGCCTCGGATGGGTCGTCGAGTCTGGTGCGCGTCAGGCCTCGACGACGGTCAGGGAATGATCGGCCTGGTTGAGGGACCGGGGGCCGCCGGGAGCTGCGACGACGATATCTTCGATGCGGGCACCGAAACGGCCGGCGAGGTAGATGCCGGGTTCCACCGAGAAGGCGTGGCCGGCGACCAGGGCGACGTCGTTGCCGGCGACGATGTAGGGGTCCTCGTGTTCCTCGAGGCCGATGCCGTGACCGGTGCGGTGCATGAAGGCGTCCCCGAAGCCGGCGTCGCTGATGCGGTCACGGGCGGCGGCGTCGACCGCCTCGCAGGTGGTACCGACCCGAGCCGCGGCCACCGAGGCGGCCTGGGCATCCTCGAGCACCTCGTAGAGGGCGGCGAACTCCGGGGGCGGGGTGCCGGTGAACACCGTCCGGGTGATGTCCGAGCAGTAGCCGTGCAGGGAGCCGCCGAAGTCGCAGACGACGGCCTCGCCGGCACCGATCCGGCGCCCACCGGGGTCGTGGTGGGGGCTGGCGGAGTTGGGGCCGCTGCCGACGATGGCGAAATTGACCCGTTGATGGCCCTCGGCCACCAGGCGCCGGCCGATGTCGGCTGACACGTCCGCCTCGGTCCGGCCGATGAGAGGGATGGCCCCTCCGAGGAGGTCCGCCGCCACCCGGTCGGCCGCCGCTGACGCCGCGGCCAGGAACTCGATCTCGGCGGAGTCCTTGACGGCCCGGAGGGGGCCGGTCACCGCCGACGCCCGGGACCACACTGCTGCCGGCCGGGCCTCCTGCAGGCCGAGGACGAAGGTGGCCCACGTCCGGTCGGAGACGGCCAGATGGGACCGCGAACCGACGAGGGAGGCGACGATGGCCACCGGGTCCTCGCTCTCCGCCCACGGTCGGATGTCGAAGACGGCACCGTCGGGCTCCACCCGGGGCGCCTCCAGGCCGGGCACGACCAGGGTGGCGGGTGCGTCGAACGGGACAACCAGCATGGTCAGGCGTTCGAGCGGCATGGCCTCGTAACCGCTCAGCCACGGCAGGTCGGCGCCGAGCGAGAGGAGCAGGGCGTCGACCCCGGCCGCCTCCATGGCGGCGCGGACCCGCGCCAGGCGCGCCGGGCGGGGACTGCCGGCCGGATCGGGGACGCTCACGAGAACGAGCCTGCCCCGACCGCCACGTCCCCGGGGGAGGCAACCGCGGCGCTGGCGGCCTGACGGGCGTGGTAGCTCGACCGGGTGAGGGGCGACGACTCGACATGGGGGATGCCCATGGCCTCACCGGCCACCTTGAGCCGATCGAACTCCTCCGGTGTCCACCACCGGGCCACCGGCAGGTGGTGGGAGGTGGGCCGGAGGTACTGGCCGACGGTCACGATGCCGACCCCGACGCCGCGAAGGTCGGCGAGCACGCCGAGTACCTCCTCGGGGGTCTCCCCCATCCCCACGATGAGACCCGATTTGGTGGTCAGCCCTGCGACCCGGGCCCGGGCCAGCACGGCCAGGCTGCGGGCGTAGGAGGCGTTGGGACGGACGGCCCGCTGGAGGCGGGGAACGGTCTCCACGTTGTGGTTGAGCACCTCGGGGCGGGCGTCGAAGATGGCCTGGAGCGACGCCGGGTTGCCCCTGCAATCCGAGATCAGCACCTCGACGGCCGTGCCCGGCGCGGTGGCGTGGATGGCCTCGATGGTCGCCCGGAAGGCGCCGGCGCCGTCGTCGCTCAGGTCGTCGCGCGCCACGGTCGTCACCACCGCGTGGGCCAGACCGAGGTCGGCCACCGCTCGGGCCACCCGGGCGGGCTCGCCCGGGTCGGAGGGCAGAGGCTTGCGGGTGTCGACCAGGCAGAAGCCACACGCCCGGGTGCAGCGGTCGCCGTTGATCATGAACGTGGCGGTGCCGTCGGCCCAGCACTCGTAGATGTTGGGGCAGCCCGCTTCCTCGCAGACGGTGACGAGGTCCAGGGACCGCATGGTCTTCTTGAGCGACCGGTACTCGTCACCCATGCGCGCCTTGACGCGCATCCATTCGGGCTTGCGCTCGTCGAGGGCCACACCGGCGTGGGGATCGACGCCGGCCTGGGCCAGGCGGCCGAGCAAGCGGACCGGTTGGGCTGCAGGCCGCGACGCCGAGGGGGCGGTGGCGGGCACCGGGGCGCCGGGTCCTTCCCCCCGGGTGAACGGGGCCACGTCGCCCGACGCCACCCGCCAGGCCACGTCAAGGCGCTCGGTCCGCTCGTAACCCCACCCGGATCCGACGCGCCCCACGATGGCATCGACGACCCGGCGCATGGGCACGTCCATGCCTTCGGCAGCCAGGGAGGTCACCGCCTTGTCGGTGATGCCGCAGGGGACGATGTGGCCGAAGTAGGCCAGATCGGGGTTCACGTTGAGGGCGAAACCGTGCATCGACCGCCCCTTGGACACCCGCACACCGATGGCGCAGATCTTGCGGGGGCGGGGGCCATCGGCGCCCACCCACACCCCGGGGTACCCGTCGAGGCGGGAGGCGCCGGGAAGGCCGAGATCGCCGAGGGCGTCGATGATCAACTGCTCGATGCCCCAGACGTAGCGGGGGGTGGCGTCGGGGCCCATGGCCACGTCGCGGACCGGGTAGCCGACCAACTGCCCCGGGCCGTGGTAGGTGACGTCGCCGCCCCGATCAGTGGACACCAGCTCGGCACCGACCGACGCCGGGTCGATCAGGACATGCTCAGCGTTGGCCCGGACCCCGAGGGTGTAGGTGTGGGGATGTTCGAGCAGCAACAGCCAGTCACCGGATCCGGCCCCGGCGTCCCAGAGGGCGCGCTGCAGGGCGTGGGCGTCGCGATAGCGGACCCGGCCCAGCCAGCGGGAGCGAAGAAGCGAGGTCACCGTCCTCGCGAACCCAACTCTCCGTGCCCCAGCTCCGCGGCCCAGTCCCGGTTTTCGAGGTTGGCTTTGATGGCCGCCAGGAAGGCGGCGGCGTAGGCACCGTCGAAGGCCCGATGGTCCCAGGAGAGCACCAGGTTGCCCACCGGGTGCACGGCGATGCCGTCGCCGCCGTCCGGCAACTCGATGGCCACCGGCCGCTTCTTGACCCCGTCGGTGGACAGGATGGCAACCTGGGGCTGGTTGATGACCGGCACCGTGATCAGGGTCCCGAAGGGTCCGGCATTGGTGATGGTGAATGTCCCCCCGGAGATGTCGTCCATGGTCAGCTTCCGGCTTCGGGCCTTCTTGGCCAACGCCGAGATGTCCCGTGCCAGCTGACGCAGGCGCGTGCCGTCCGCCTGGTGGATGACCGGTACGAGCAGGCCCTCGAAGTCGAGATCGACGGCGATGCCCAGATTGAGGTCGTGGTGGACCACCAGGGCGTTGTCGCCGACGGAGGCGTTGACGTTGGGGAACTCCTCCAGGGCGTCGACGGTGGCCCGGGCGATGAAGGGCAGGTAGGTGAGACCGAACCCCTCCGCCTCCTTGAAACGGTCTTTCTCCGCGACGCGGACCTTGGCCACCTCGTGGTAGTCCACCTCGGTGGCCACCATGGTGTGGGCCGACGTGTGCTTGGAGCGGACCATGTGCTCGGCGGTCCGGCGCCGGATGTTGGTGAACGGCACGACCGTGTCGCGCTCGCCGACCGCCACGTCGGGGGCCGGGGCGGATTCCGTTTTGGGAGCCTCCGGTGCGGAGGCCGACACTGGGGCCGGCGCCGCCGCCTGCCGGCCGCCGTTGCTCGAGTTCTGGCGGTCGATGACCTCGAGCACGTCGGAGCGGGTGATGCGGCCCCCCGCGCCGGTACCCTCGATGGCGGCGGGGTCCAGGTCGTGCTCGGAGATGAGCCGGCGGACGACCGGCGAGAGCACCTTGCCGCTGTTGCTCGACGGACGCGAGGGTGGTCGGTTCTCCGTCGGTCGGGTCGACCCGCCCCCGCGGCGTTCGGCGGCGGGCCCCTTGTTCTGCTTCTCCTCCTGCTTGGCCGCCGGCGCCTGGGGGCCGGACTCGACGTCGCCGGCAGGATCGCCGGCCACGGCGGCGCCAGCGTAGGCGGACGATGCGGCACGGGCGGGTGCCGCATCGAATGCTTTAGCGACCTCGGGATCATC
>JBPCNZ010000095.1:0-2722 GCA_051000755.1 Acidimicrobiales bacterium
CGAACCGCTGGAAAGAAGCCTTGAATGCCTTTACCATTGCCTTCCCCGGGCGTATAATCTCTTCAACGAAGTAACCGAAGTTCACCTCAATCACGAGAACCGGTTACACCGTTTATGCGACAGTCCCCGGACCGGGGCCTGCTACCGGGCGCACCGGCGCTTACCCGGACGGGACTCTCACCCGCAGGTCTGGTCCAGCTTTCAGGACGCACCATGATCTCATCGTACGGGCGAGACACTTCGGTGCGGACCGAAATCTCTGCCAGGCATCATAGGGATGTGGCCCACGACGAGCTGACCGTCGAGCGTACACCCCCGACCTGGAGGAGTCATGTCCGCATCGCCCCAGCAGTGTTCGCCCCAGGGCCGCCAACCTCGGCCCGCAGCATCGAAGTGGCTGGTGTTGGTGGTGATGTGTGTCGGCTACTTCCTGGTCCTCTTGGACGTGACCGTCGTCAACGTCGCCCTACCCAAGATCGGTGCCGGCATCGGCGCCCACCTGTCCGGTTTGCAGTGGGTGGTCGACGGCTACGCGCTGGCGTTGGCCGCCCTGCTCCTCGCTGGGGGGACCATCGGCGACCTGCGAGGCCACAAACGGGTGGTGCTGTCCGGGCTCGTCATCTTCGGGGTGGCGTCGTTGGGGTGCGGTCTGGCCCCCGACACCGGGGTGCTGATCGGGGCCCGGGCGGTGCAGGGCGTCGGCGCCGCCTTGTTGCTGCCGGGCACGCTGGCCATCATCACCCACGCCTTCCCCGGCAAGGGCGAGCAGGCTCGTGCTATCGGGATCTGGGCCGGGGTGGGCAGTGTGGCTCTCCCCGCCGGGCCGCTGCTCGGAGGCGCGCTCATCGCCGGCTTCGGTTGGCGGGCGGTGTTCCTGATCAACGTGCCTGTCGTGGCGATCGCCGGCGTGGTCGCGGCACGGGTGGTCACCGAGACCATCGGCGACCCGCACCGCCGCCTGGACCGGCCCGGGGTGATCACCGCCGGGGTCTTCCTCACCGCCGTGACCTTTGCGTTCATCCAGGCCGGTCACTCCGGGCTCGGCCGACCAGTGGTGGCAGCCATCGTCGTCGCCGTGGCGGCTGCAGTGGTCTTCGTCGCCGTCGAGCGCTCGAGGAGCGACCCGATGCTCCCGCTGCGCCTATTCACTCGCCGGGACTTCTCCACGGCCAACACGGTGGCTGGGGTGATGAACCTGGGCACCCTCGGCCTGCTGTTCTTGCTCACACTCTACCTTCAGACCGTGCAGCACCGCTCCGCTCTGGCCGCCGGGGTGGCGGTGCTGCCGCTGTTTGCCCCCCTCAGCGTGCTGGCCCCGATCGGCGGCCGGCTCACTGCCCGCCTGGGCGCCAAGGTGCCGATGGCCATCGGTCTGGTCGCTGCCGGCGTCGGCGTGGCCCTGCTCGCCCGTCTCCAGCCGCACTCGGCGTACCTGACCTTGTTGCCGGCCATGCTGGCGTGGGGTGTCGGGCTCGGTCTGCTCACCCCCGCCGTTGTCGCCGCTGCGGTCGGTGCTGTCGACGCCGACAGGGCCGGCCTGGCCTCAGGGGTCAACAACACCTTCCGCCAGGCCGGTGGCGCCATCGGCATCGCCGCGTTCGGTGCTCTCGCCGGCGCCCCCACCGCCACCCAGTCCTTCGTCACCGGTTTCCGCCACGCCGGGCTCCTCACCGCCGCCCTCTTCGCCGCCGCCACCGTGGCCGCCATCACCCTGATCCCCTCCAAACCGTCGGGAGAATAAGCCGCGGCCCCGTCATCAGCGAACTGACCTGGCGACGCCGCCGGATGTGTCCGTGGAGGATCGTTGACTGGGATGGCGATCGGTGCGGCTAGGAGACCCGGGGTTGCTGCAATGCTGAGCAGGTGGACACCCCAGCTGCTCAGGCCTTCGATAACGCAGCGCGCTGGTTCCTCGAGGTCAGCAGCTCCGCGCTGGCCACTATGATCACCCCGGCCTCGGCGAGTGGTCGGTACGCGACCTGCTCGGGCACACCAGTCGGTCGCTGTCGACGGTGGAAACTCACCTCGACGCCGCCTCCGGCGAACCGGGGGCGCCAGTAACCCTGGCCGACGCCACCGCGTACTACCTAGCTAGCTAGCCATCGCCGACGCCCTCGCCGACACCGCAGCAGTGGTCGAGCGCGGAGGCGCCGCCGGCGCCGGGCTCGGCGAGGACCCGACGATCGCGCTGAGCGCCCTGGTAGCCCGGGTACCCGAGCGGGTTCGGGCCACTCCGGCCACGGCCCTGGTGCGCACCCCGTTCGGGACGATGACCTTGGAGGGTTACCTCCCGACCCGCACCTTCGAGCTTACGGTGCACGCCTGCGACCTGGCAGCCGCCCTTGGCGTCAGCACCGCCGTTCCCCGAGCGGCGGCAGCCGACACGTTCGCCGTCATCGGTCTTCTGGCCGCAGCGCAGGGCACAGCATCCGCCGCGCTGCTGGCCCTGACCGGCCGCCGTTCCCTAACGGCCGGCTACTCGATCTTTTGACGCCGCCGGCGCAGCGCCGCACGACCCGAGTCGATCTTGTGCCCGGGAGGGATCTGGTCCCCGGTACATACACGGAGACTCCTCAGCTGACGTCCTCACGAACAACTAACGGGGCTCCGCCCCAGCCCGACGAGACGGTGTGGTGGTGAGGGTGTCGTCGGTGCTGGTGGCGGTGTTGGCTGGTTGTTCGTAGGCTCCGGTCGAGCCTAGATACGGGGCCTTTCGGCCCTG
>JBPCNZ010000096.1:0-27966 GCA_051000755.1 Acidimicrobiales bacterium
TTTTGCCCGGCTCCCCTTTTCGCTCTCTTTTCCTTGGTGTGCTCCCCCCTCCCCTGCCGCCAGTTAGATGTGGTCCACCCGGTAGGCGGCGGCCGTCCGGGCGATTGCCCCCACGTTGAACGGGGAGCTGACGCCGTCGAGGAGCAGGGCCAGGCGGCGGGTCGATCGGCGGTTCCACTCCCGGTGCAGCCGTTTGAGCTCGGTGGGGCCAAGCTGTTTCACCGTCCGTGCTGCCTCATGGTCCGTGCTGCCTCATGGTCCGTGCTGCCTCATGGCCGGCTCCGGGACACATCGAGGATGCGGTACCCCTGCTTGGAACCGGCCCGACGCACCCGGTAGCCGCCGGCGCCCATCCACGTGGCCAGGGAATCGGCGCCCAGGTGGCGGTGGACGACCAGCCAGGCCCGGGCCTCGTCGTCGAGGCGGCCCAACCACCCCTCGAGCAGATCGTGGAGGGCGGGCTTGCCGATGCGGATGGGAGGGTTGGACCACAGGCCCGCGACATGGATCCCGGGCGGGACGTCGGTGGGCAGGACGGGGCGGATGTTAGCCAGGTCCAGCGCCTTGGCGTTGGCCTCGGTGAGGGCCAGGGCCCGCCGGTTGACATCGACGGCCCAGATCGTCGCGGCCGGCGAGCGACGGGCCAGGGTGCAGGCAATGGGCCCGTATCCACAGCCGAGATCGACCAGGTCACCCACGGGGGGCGGAGGCGGAGACGCCCGCAGTAGGGCGATCGTACCCGGGTCCACCCGGGCGGCGGAGAACACGCCCCGGTCGACCGTCAGGCTCACCGTCAGGTCCGGCAGGCGCAGTTGGACATGGCCGAGACGGGACGTCACCACGGGGTCCGCCTCGAAGTACTGACCGGAACTCATGGCCGGTCAACGGTACTGCCTGGCCGGTACGATGCTTGTCATGTCCAACTACCGCCTCCGGTACTTCGGCGACCCGGTGCTCACCACCCGCGCCGCCGAGGTGGCCGACATCGACGGGGCTCTGGTCAACCTGGCCGAACAGATGGTTGACGTCATGTACGACGCCCAGGGGGTCGGCCTGGCCGCCCCGCAGGTGGGGGTCGGCAGGAGGCTGTTCGTCTACCAGATCGGCGACGACGATCCCATCACCATCGTCAACCCCGTCATCAGCGAGGGTCGCGGCGAGTGGGAGTACGACGAGGGATGCCTGTCGATCCCCGGCCTGTTCTTTCCGATCGTCCGACCCAAGGAGATCCACCTGACCGGGTTCGACCTGGAGGGACGGGAGGTGTCCTTGGAGGCCGATGAGCTCGAGGCCCGGTGCCTGCAACACGAGCTGGATCACCTCGACGGGAAGCTGTTGCTCGACATGCTCGACGCCGACCAGCGCCGCTCGGCCCTGGCCGAGCTGCGCAAGCGCTCGGAGATCTGACCCCTGCGCCTGGCCTTCCTGGGCACGCCGGCGCCGGCCGCGACGGTCCTCTCGGCGCTGGTCGGTGACGGCCACGAGGTGGCGGTGGTGGTGACCCGCGCCGACGCCCGCCGGTCCCGTCGGGGAGCCCCGTCACCGAGCCCCGTCAAAACCGCGGCGGTGGCCATGGGCCTGGTGGTGAGCCACGACATTGGAGATGTGATCTCGGTGGGCGCCGATCTGGGTGTGGTGGTGGCCTACGGGCGGATCATCCGCCCTCCTGTCCTCGGATCTCTCCCCCTGGTCAACGTCCACTTCTCCCTGTTGCCCCGCTGGCGAGGGGCGGCGCCGGTGGAGCGGGCCATCCTGGCCGGCGATCCCGTCACCGGCGTGTGCCTGATGGAGGTGGAGGCCGGCCTCGACACCGGACCGGTGTACGCCAGGGCCGAGACCGGGGTCGACGCCGACGAGACGGCCGAGGCCCTGACCGCCCGCCTGGCCGACCTGGGGGCCGCACTGCTCACCGACGGGCTCGCCGCCGGACTCGGTGAGCCCCGACCTCAGACCGGCGATGCGACCTATGCGGCCAAGCTGGAGTCGGGTGACCTGGCGCTGGGCTGGGAGCGTCCGGCCGTCGAGCTGGCCCGGGTGGTGCGCGTCGGGCGGGCGTGGACGACGTGGCGGGGCCAGCGCCTCCTGGTGTGGGAGGCCCGTCTCTCGGACGTTGCCGACGGCGGGGAACCGGGGACCTTGAAGGGAACCACGGTCGCCGCCGGAGCCGGATCGCTGCGCCTGGTGCGGGTCCAGCCCGAGGGCCGGGCCGCCCTCGACGCCCAGGACTGGGTGCGGGGGGCCCGGCCCGCCCCCGGCGAGCGACTCGGTCCATGACCGTGCCGTCACGGTCGCGGGGCTCAGCGAGCCGCATCCGCCCGGTCACCGCCCGGCGGGTGGCGCTCGACGCCCTCATCGCCGTCGACGCCGGCGGCCGGGCCAATCTGGTGGTGCCCGAGGCCTTGGCCGGGTCCGGCCTCGACGAGCGTGACCGGGGGTTGGTCACCGAGCTGGTCTACGGGACATGCCGGATGCAGCGGGCGTGTGACTGGTTGGTCGATCGGTTCGTGCAGGGCCGCACCGATGCCCAGGTCCGCGCCGCCCTGCGCATGGGCGCCTACCAGCTGGGATGGCTGCGTGTCCCCTCCCATGCCGCGGTGGCGGCAACCGTCGAGGAGGTCCAGGGTCCGGGGCGGGGCTTGGTCAACGCCGTGCTGCGCAAGGTGGCGACAGCGATCGACGGAGGGCCGATCCGCTGGCCCGACCCGGCGACGGAGCTGTCCTACCCCGACTGGCTGGTCGCCCGGTTGGCGACCGATCTGGGCCCGGGTCCGGCCCGGGCCGCGCTGGTCACCATGAACCGCCCGGCGGAGATGACCGAGCGGGCCGACGGCTACATCCAGGACCGGGCCAGCCAGATGGTGGCCGCCCACGTCGGGTCCGAACCCGGGGAACGGGTCATCGACGTGTGCGCGGCGCCGGGAGGCAAGGCCACGGCCATGGCCTGGGGCCCCGGGGGACCGCAGCCGGCGCCGGGTGGCGAAGGGCCGACGGGGGCGCCCGGCGGGGGGCCGGCGCTGGTGGTGGCCGCTGACTCTGACCCGTCCCGGGCGTCGCTGATGGCCGGCAATGTCGAACGTCTGGGCCTGACCGATTCCGTCTCGGTCGTGGTCGCGGACGCCACCTGGCCCCCGTGGCCGCCCTCCACCTTCGATCGGGTGCTGGTCGATGCCCCGTGCTCGGGGCTGGGCGTGCTCCGCCGGCGGCCCGACGCCCGGTGGCGGATCCAGCCCGGCGACATCGATCGCCTGGCCGGCCTGCAGCGCCGGTTGCTCACCTCGTCCGCCGCCCTCGTCCGTCCCGGGGGTCTGCTGGTCTACAGCGTTTGCACCCTGACCGCAGCTGAGACGGCCGGCATCGACCGGTGGCTGGCTTCGGCCCGCCCCGACCTGGTGCCCGTCGCCCCCCCGGCGGCGCCCTGGACCCCGGCCGGCCGGGGTGCACTGCTGCTGCCCCAGAGCGAGGGGACCGACGGCATGTTCGTCCTGGCCCTGCGGAGGGGCGCAGGCTCGCCCGGCCCGTAACGTAACGTAGAGGGGATGGTCCACAGCACAGCGCCCCGTCTCCCGGCCCAGGCCGCCGTCGGTGGTTGACGGCTCCGGGGACGGGGACCGCCCGACGGCCAAGGTCGTCACCGTGTCCGATGGCGTGATCGCCGGGACCAGGGAGGACCGCTCGGGTGCCGCCCTGGTCGACTCGCTCACCGCTGCGGGGTTCGATGTGGTCGACCGTGCCGTCGTGGCCGACGGCGCCGCATCGGTCGCGGCGGCCCTGATCAGAGCCAGCGAGGGGTTCAACGGTCTGGTCGTCACCACGGGCGGCACCGGTTTCGGCCCCCGGGACCTGACCCCGGAGGGCACCGACGAGATCCTGGACCGGCGCGCTCCCGGCCTGGCCGAGGCCATGCGAGCCGTCAACCCGCTGGGCCGGCTGTCGCGTGGTGCCGCCGGCACCCGCCACCGGGCCCTCATCCTCAACACCCCCGGCTCCCCGAAGGGCGCTGTCGAGTGCCTCGAAGCGGTCATCGACATCATCCCCCACGCCGTCCTTCTCCTGGCCGGGTCGCCCACGCCCCACCCGTGACCGAGCGGCAGCCCGACCGGCCCTCCTCCGAGTTGGACGGGGTGTGGATGGCAGAGGCGGTGGCGGCCGCAGCGACGGTGCGGACCGCCACCGCACCCAACCCCTGGGTCGGGGCGGTGATCGTCCCTCCCGGCGACGAACCGGCCGCGGTGGGAGCGACCCAGTCTCCCGGAGGGCCCCACGCCGAGATCGTCGCTCTGGACCTGGCCGGCCCGTCGGCGAGAGGGGCGACGCTCTACGTCACCCTCGAGCCCTGCTCCCACCAGGGCCGGACCCCCCCGTGCGTGGACGCCGTCATCACCGCCGGAGTGAGCCGGGTCGTCGTGGGTGTCGTCGACCCCGACCCCCAGGTCTCAGGCCGCGGCGTCGAGCGCCTGCGGGCCGCCGGCATCGAGGTCCTCACCGGGGTGGCCGCAAACGGGATCGAGACCCAGTTGGCTCCCTACCTCAAGCAGCGGCGGACCGGCCGTCCCTTCGTGGTGCTCAAGCTGGCCGCCACCCTCGACGGTCGCATCGCCGCCCCCGACGGCTCCAGCACCTGGATCACCGGCCCGCTGGCCCGCATCGATGCCCACCGGCTGCGAGCCGAGAGCGACGCCATCGCCGTGGGGGCCGGCACGGTGCGGGCGGACGACCCCGCGCTCACCGTGCGCGACATAGCGGGCCGGGATCCTCTTCGCGTGGTGCTGGGACGGGCCCCAGCCGGTGCCCGGGTCCACCCCGCCCTGGAGCTGTCGGGCGACATCGGGAGCGTGCTCGACGACCTCGGCGGTCGCGGCGTGCTGCAGCTCATGGTCGAGGGCGGGGCGGCGGTGGCATGGCGGTTCCACGCTGCCGGCCTGGTCGACCGGTACGTGATCTACCTGGCCCCGGCATTCCTGGGCGGTGACGACGGGGTGCCCATGTTCGCCGGCCCCGGTGCGCCGACCATGGCGTCGGTGTGGAGGGGACGGATCGCCGACATCCGCCGCTTGGGCGACGACCTCTGCGTCGAGCTGCTACCAGGCTCCGATGCTCTAGCGTGACCGGCGATGTTCACCGGCATCGTCGAGGAACTGGGCCACCTGCGGGCCCGACACCCTGACGGGGAGATCACCCGTCTGAGCTTCGACGCGTCCACGGTGACCGCCGACGCCGTCATCGGTGCCTCTATCTCGGTCAACGGCTGCTGCCTCACCGTGGTCGACATTGACGGCGACAGTGGCGGCTGGGCCGCGGACGCCGTGGCCGAGACGATGGGACGGACCAACCTGGCCACGGTCGCGGTCGGTGACCCGGTGAACCTGGAACGGCCCGTGCGTCTGGGGGACCGCCTGGGTGGCCATCTGGTGCAGGGCCACGTCGACGCCATCGGAACGGTCGTGGCCTCGGCGCCTGACCTCAGAGTCCAGGTTCCGGCCCCGGTGGCCCATTACCTGGTCCCCAAGGGGTCGATCACCGTCGACGGCGTCAGCCTGACCGTCGTCGACATCGGCGACGACTTCTTCACCGTCGCCGTCATCCCCCACACGGCTGAGGTCACGACCCTCGGACATCGACGCCCCGGCGACGCTGTCAACTTGGAGGTGGACGTGATCGCCAAGTACACCGAGCGCCTGCTCGGGGCCGGTGTGGCAACACCTTACGAGTCCCTGGCCACCGAAAGAGGCTGAGCCCATGACCGAAACGCCCATCGAGGAGGCGATCGACGCCATCCGGCGCGGCGAGATCGTGGTCGTCGTCGACGACGAGGACCGGGAGAATGAGGGCGACCTGATCATGGCCGCCGAGCACGCCACCGCGGACCGGATGGCCTTCTTCGTCCGCCACACCTCAGGGTTGATCTGTGCCCCGATCACCGACGCCCGAGCCGACGAGTTGGAGCTGCCCCTCATGGTGGCCCGCAACACCGAGGTGCAACGGACGGCGTTCACCGTGACCGTCGACGTCCTCCACGGCACCACCACCGGTATCTCCGCGGGGGATCGGGCCCGGACCATCCGAGCCCTGGTCGACCCCGCCACCCGACCCGTCGACCTGGCTCGCCCGGGCCACGTCCACGTCCTGCGAGCCCGGCCCGGAGGGGTCCTCAAGCGGGCCGGCCACACCGAGGCCGCCGTCGACCTGGCCACCATGGCCGGTCTGGCCCCGGCCGGCGTCCTCTGCGAGGTCGTCACCTCCGACGGTCTGGGCATGGCCCGGCGCGCCGAGCTGGAGCGCTTCGCCAAGGAGCACGGCCTGGTCCTCATCACCATCGCCGACCTCGTTCGTTACCGCCGTCGCACCGAGCAGCTGGTGCGACGCACTGCGGAGGCCCGGGTGCCCACGGAGTTCGGCGATTTCACCTGCATCGCCTTCGAGGACACCATCGGTGGCGAGACCCACCTGGCCCTGATCATGGGGCAGCCCGGTGGCCAGGCGGATGTGCTGGTGCGGGTCCACAGCGAGTGCGTCACCGGTGATGCCTTCGGTTCCCTGCGCTGCGACTGCGGCAACCAGCTCCGTGCCGCCCAGGAGCGCATCGCGGCCGAGGGCACCGGCGTCATCGTCTACCTCCGGGGCCACGAGGGACGAGGGATCGGCATCACCCACAAGCTGCAGGCCTACGGTCTCCAGGACCAGGGTTTCGACACGGTCGACGCCAACGTGGAGCTGGGTCTTCCGGTGGACAGTCGCGAGTACGGCATCGGGGCCCAGATCCTCGTCGATCTGGGGATCACCACCATGCGGCTCATGACCAACAATCCGGCCAAGCGGGGAGGTCTCGAGGGCTTCGGGCTGCAGATCGTCGAACGGGTTCCTATCGAGTCGGCCCTGACGGCGGAGAACGAACGGTACCTACGGGCCAAGCAGGAGCGCATGGGCCACCTGCAGGGGCCCGACCCGGCCGCCGGCCTCCCCGCAGCCGGCCCGCCGGCGGACGGGGCCGGAAGATGACCGCGCCGCCGAGCCCGGCGAACGAGGGCCCCGAGACCACGATCATCGGGAGCCTGGACGGGCGCGGGCTGCGGATCGGGGTGATCTGCAGCCGGTTCAACGAGTTGATCTCCGAGCGCCTGCTGGCTGGGGCGCTCGACGGACTGCGCCGCCACGGAGTGGCCGACACCGATGTGACCACGGTATGGGTGCCGGGGGCATTCGAGCTGCCTCTGGCGGCCCAGACCATGGCCCGCACCGCCCGCTTCGACGCCCTGATCACCCTCGGCGCGGTCATCCGGGGGGCCACCACCCACTATGACCTGGTGGCCGGTCAGGCGGCATCGGGCGTGGCCCGGGCGGGGCTCGACAGCGGCGTCCCCGTCGTGTTCGGCGTGCTCACCACCGAGACCATCGAACAGGCCCTCGAGCGGGCCGGGACCAAGGCCGGCAACAAAGGATTCGACTCGGCCGCGGCCGCCATCGAGATGGCCGACGTCCTGCGCCGGCTGGGGCCGTAGCCGATGCTGCGCCTGGTCCTGCCCAAGGGATCGCTCGAGAAGGCCACCCTGGACCTGTTCGAAGCCGCCGATCTGGCGGTGAACCGCAGTTCCGACGTGGCCTACAAGGCGGACATCGACGACCCCCGGGTGGCCGAGGTTCGCATCCTGCGGCCTCAGGAGATCCCCCGCTACGTAGCCGAAGGCCTCTTCGACCTGGGCATCACCGGTCGGGACTGGATCGAGGAGACGGGAGCGAAGGTGACGACGCTCGGCGAGCTGCGATACTCCAAGGCCACATCCAAGCCCATCAACCTGGTGCTGGCCGTGGCCGCCGACTCCCCGGTCACCTCCGTGGACGATCTCGCATCGGGGGTCCGGGTCTCCACCGAGTACCCCGACCTCACCGGGCGCTACCTGCGCTCCCACGGGATCAACGCCGAGATCCTCCTGTCCTACGGAGCCACCGAGGCCAAGGTCCCCGAGATCGCCGACGCCGTCGTCGAGATCACCGAGACCGGGCGGGCCCTGCGGGCCGCCGGGCTGCGGATCATCGAGACGGTCCTGGTGTCGCGCACCGAGCTGATCGCAAACCCGGCGGCGTACGCCGACGCCGACAAGTGTCACGCCATGGGCCAGCTGTTCAGCCTGCTCCAGGGCACCTTGGTGGCCCGTCACCGGGTGCTGCTCAAGTTGAACGTGGCCGCTTGCGATCTCGACGCCATCATCGGCCTGGTGCCGGCGATGCGTTCGCCCACGGTGTCCAAGCTGTTCGGGGAGGAGAGCTATGCGGTGGAGGCCGTCGTCCCCAAAGAGACGATCAACACCCTGATCCCGGCCTTGAAGGACCACGGTGCCTCCGACATCCTCGAGCTGCCCATCGCCAAGGTCATCCCGTGACCGCAGCACCTATGGGGACCGCGGCGGGGATCGTCGTCACCTTCGACGAGGCGGTCGGCCTCGGGACAGTCCGTACCGGAGACGGTAGCCAGCTGAGGTTCCACTGCACCCAGATCGCCGATGGGAGCCGGACCATCGACCCCGGGACGCCGGTCGTCTTCGACGTCATCGCCGGCCGCCACGGATGCTGGGAGGCCGGCCACCTCCGGGCCGGCGGGCCCCGGTCCTAGCGGCCGTCCCTGCCAGGCACCTAGGCGCCTTCGGCGGGTCCGGGCTGCGAGCCGGGGGCTGCGGATCGGGAGATCTCCACGAAGGCCATGCGCAGCTGGGACAGACCGTCGATGAGTTGGGGCTCGGCGTCACCCAACCGGCCGGCCATGCCCTCCACCAGGGCGGCGAAGCCGTCGATGGCGGTGCGGGCCTCGTTGAGCTGCGGTGGCTGGCGGGACAGGTGCAGGGCGGCCAACTCGAAGAGGCCGTAGGCATGGTTGGCGATGATGACCGCGGCGGGGGTGTGGGCCATCTGCTCGCTGAGCTCGGCCATCCGGGCCCGCACCTCCGCCTCGTCGGGCTCGCCCTCGGCCGGCGCCCCGGGGGGAGGAGGCGCCGAGCCCGCTGGCGCTCCGGGGGGCGGAGCCGACTCCGATGAGGGGGGCGGGTTGGTGCTGGCCGGCTCCCGGCGGATGGGCCGTTCACCGTCTGGCGTCCAAAGCGTGCTCATTGCGCTACCCTAGGTTGGAAAATAGAAAAAGGAAGTGGGATGCCGTCTGCCCCCACCCGGCCACCAAAGTGTGTCATGGATTCGAGGTGCGTCCGGGTCGATCGACCGCCGAAGAGGGTGGGCGTGCTTCCCGACGCCTGCCCTTGTTGTCGTTCAGGGGCCGATATCCGAGGAGTGATGTCCCAATAGCCGCTGCACCTGACCAGAGCGAGCACCGGATCAACGAGAAGATCCGGGCCCGAGAAGTCCTGCTCATCGATCCCGACGGCGCCCAGCTCGGCGTCAAGCCACTGCCCGAGGCCCAGAGCATCGCTCGCCAACTCGACCTCGACCTGGTGGAGGTGGCCCCCGACGCCCGGCCACCTGTCTGCCGGATCATGGACTTCAACCGCTTCAAGTACGAGGCGGCGCAGCGGGCCAAGGAGTCCAAGCGCAGGACGACCAGCACGAGCATCAAGGAGATGAAGTACCGGCCCAAGATCGGCACCGGGGACTTCGACACCAAGACTCGCCAAGTCGCTCGCTTCCTCGGTGAAGGTCACAAGGTCAAGATCACCATCATGTTCCGCGGTCGGGAGATGAGTCACCCCGATCTCGGCAAGAAGATCCTGGATCATGTGGCCGAGACGGTGGGTGACGTGGCCAAGGTCGAATCGGCGCCCAAGCTCGACGGTCGCAACATGATCATGGTGCTCGCACCTGATCGGCGTTCCCAGCAGGCATCGCGCTCGGGGGGCAAGGAGGCGGCGGCTACCGGCTCGTCGCCCCCACCGGCCTCCACCAACGGCTCCCAGCCCGACGCCCCGGCCGCTACTGCTGCTGCTCCGCCGCCCGCCGCTGCGGCCCCCCAGCCGGGGGCACCAGCCACCTCGTAGCACTCGCTCTCGTCCCACCCGCTACCGCCCGCAGTCGCCGGCGAAGCGGGCTTCGCCCCAACCGGGGTGCCAACCACCCACCCCACCCCCCAGGAGTTGACCGCAGATGCCGAAGATGAAGACGGACCGTGGAGCCGCCAAACGGATCAAGGTGACCGGGACCGGCAAGCTGAAGCGGCGTCGGGCCTTTCGTTCCCACATCCTGGAGAAGAAGTCCAGCGTCCGCACCCGCCGCCTGGCTCGCCCCGCCGATGTGGCCAAGGGCGACCGCCGCGCCGTCAAGCGCATGCTCGGCCTCTGAGTCTCACCTCTCACCTCCTCACCCCCCTACGAAAAGGAGCTCCGATGGCCAGGGTCAAGCGCGCCGTACACAGCCGGAAGCACCGCCGCGCCGTGCTCGAGCAGGCACAGGGTTACTACGGCAACAAGAGCCGCAGCTACCGTGCCGCCCACGAGCAGGTCATGCACTCCCTGCAGTACGCCTATCGCGACCGTCGGGCCCGCAAGGGCGATTTTCGCAAGCTGTGGATTCAGCGCATCAACGCCGCGTCCCGCAGCCACGGTCTGAGCTACAGCCGGCTGATGGCCGGCCTGCGGGCCGCCGGCGTCGAGGTCGACCGCAAGGTGCTCGCCGACATCGCCGTGCGTGACGATGCGGCGTTCGCCGCCCTCGTCGAGGTGGCCCGCTCGGCGGCGCCGGTGCCGGCTCACGCCGAGTCCACCACCGCCTGAGCCTGGGGATCACGCTGACCCGGCTGGCCTACCGCCACCAACGGGTGCAACGGCTGCGGCGGCTCATGGTTCGCCGCAGTTGCCGGCTGAACGAGGGCTGCTTCGTGGCCGAAGGGGCCAAGGTGCTGGGCGAAGCCCTGGCTGCCGGTTCGCGGGTCGAGTCGGTCTACGTCGACCCCGCCGCCGCCGGTCCCGAGCTCGCCGCCCTCCTGGCCCGATGCCTCGACGCCGGCAGCCGGGTGTTCGAGCTCGACGTGGGTGTCCTGGAGCGGGTGGCCGGCACCGTCACTCCCCAGCCCGTGCTGGCGGTCGTCGGCGACGTCGACATCACCCTCGGGGAGCTGGGCGCGCTCGGGGCCGACCTGGTGGTCGTGTGTGTCGACGTGCGCGACCCCGGTAACGCCGGGACCGTGCTGCGCTCGGCCGAGGCGGCCGGCGCCGGCGGGATCATCTTCTGCGACGGCTCCGTCGACGTGTACAACCCCAAGACCGTACGGGCGTCGGCCGGGGCGGTGTTTCACATCCCCCTCGTCGCCGGGGGCGAGGTGGCCGCGGTCCTCGAGACGGTCTCGGGCTGGGGCCTTCACCGGGTCGGCACCGCTGCCCGCCGGGGCCGGGACTACACCGAGATGGATCTGGGCCGGGCCACGGCGGTGGTGATCGGCAACGAGGCGACGGGCCTGCCGGCCGGCGCCGAAGGCGGCATCGACGAATGGTTGAGCATCCCCATGGTGGGGCGGGCCGAGTCCCTCAACGTGGGCATGGCTGCGACCCTGGTGTGCTTTGAAGCGGCTCGCCAGCGGCGGGCGACCGGGGCTGGGAGCGCCGGGTGACCATCGAGACGCTCACCCTCGACGCCCTGCCTGGGGCCATCATCGTGGTCGACGCCGACCGCCGCATCATCGGGGCCGGCACGGCCGTGACCCGCTTGACGGGCCACCGCCCCGACGGCCTCATCGGCGTCAAGGCGTGTGTGGTGTTCGAACCCACCGACGCCGAGGGACGCCCACTGTGGCGGGACGGGTGGGACCGGTCGGTGGCCCTGGCTTCGGTCCGCCGCTTCGCTCCGCAGGTGATCCAGGTGCGCACCGTCGGCCGAGGCCGCATGCCCGTGCGGGTCACCGGGTCCTACCAGCGCAACGAGGCGGGGGCGCCGATGGGGGCGGTGCTCTGTTTCGAGCGGACCGAGGCGGCGGCCGCCACCGACCGCAGCATCGAGATCATCTCCACGGTGAGCCACGAGCTACGGTCCCCGTTGACGTCGGTCAAGGGCTATACCAGCCTGCTGTTGCACCGCTGGGACCGCCTGCGTGACGAGCAGAAGCGGATGATGCTCGAGGCGGTCCACCACGATGCCGACCGCGTGACCCGCCTGGTCACGGAGTTGCTCGACATCAGCCGCCTGGAGACCGGTCGCCTGGTGCTCCGCCGCCAGCTCGTCGACCTGGCCGAGCTGGCGTCGTCGGTCGTGGACAAGGTCACCATGTCCTACCCGGACCTCGAGGCGGAGGTCAGCTTCTCCGATGACGTTCCGAGAGTCTTCGCCGACCCTGACAAGATCGAGCAGGTGTTGACCAATCTGGTGGAGAACGCCTGCAAGTACGCGTCGCCGCTCGATGTGCGCATCGAGGGCCGGGTCGACGACGGAGAGGTCAGCGTGGCGGTCCATGACCAAGGTGAGGGCATCTCGGCGGAGGACCTGCCCCAGGTGTTCACCAGGTTCTTCCGGCGCTCCGATGCCCGCCCCAGCGGTTCGGGCCTCGGTCTGTGGATCAGCCGAGGTCTGGTGGAGTCCCACGGTGGTCAACTCCGCGCCGAGTCCCAACCGCCCGGCGGGGCCACCTTCCGTTTCAACCTGCCCCTTGCCGACCCCGCCGTCGGGCTGAAGACGGCCGGCCCCCTCGCATCGTCCCCACCCCAGGAGCCCTGACCATCACCGCCGTGCCCCCCAACCCCGACATGATCGCCATCACCGAGGCCCTCGCCGGCGTCGTCACTGAGGGCCGGGCGGCTCTCGACGCGGCGACGTCACCCGAGATCCTCAAGGAAGCCGAGGCGGCGGTGGTGGGCAAGAGGTCGCCGCTGGCCCGTCTCCACAACCGGCTGGCCGCGCTCGACCCCGAGGGCCGCCGTGAGGCCGGCGCCGCCATCAATGCTGCCCGGCGGGACCTCGCCGAGCTGGCCGGCCAGCGGCGCCTGCTGCTGGAGGCCGAAGCCCTCCGCCTGCGAGCCGAGAACGAGCGCCTGGACCTGACCGAGGCCATCGGCCTGGCCCGCGGCGGACGGCCCGGCGCCACGGCCCGGTCCCTGCCCGCCCGTGGCCACCTGCACCTCGTCACCCAGACCCGCTCCGAGCTGGAGGACACCTTCGTGGCCATGGGCTTCACCGTGGCCGAGGGGCCCGAGGCGGAGACCGACTGGTACAACTTCGAGGCTCTCAACATGCCGCCCGACCACCCCGCCCGGGGCATGTGGGACACCCTGTACCTGGAGCTCGGCCCGTCGGGCACGGTGTTGCTGCGCACCCACACCTCCCCGGTCCAGATCCGGCTCATGGAGGCGACCAGCCCCCCGATCTTCGCGGTGATGCCCGGGCGCTGCTACCGCCGAGACACTCCCGACGCCCGCCACCTGCCCGTGTTCCACCAGCTGGAGGGGCTGGTGGTCGACAAGGGCATCACCTTCGGCGACCTGGCCGGGACGATCGAGACGTTCACCACCGCCTTCTTCGGACCCGGCATCCATTCCCGGCTACGCCCGTCGTACTTCCCGTTCACCGAGCCGTCCGCCGAGTTCGAGGTCACCTGCCCCATCTGCGGGGGGGAGGGCTGCCGCACCTGCTCGAATTCGGGTTGGTTGGAGCTCGGGGGCTGCGGCATGGTCGATCCGCTGGTCTTTGCCTCCGTCGGGGTCGACCCGGAGATCTACAGCGGCTTCGCGTTCGGCTTCGGGATCGACCGCCTGGCCCAGGTCCGATCCGAGCTGGCCGACATGCGGGTCCTGCTCGACAACGACGTCCGCTTCCTGTCCCAGTTCTGAGGCCCCTGTGCGCGCACCCCTGTCCTGGCTCCGTGATTTTGCCCCCTTCGACGCCTCGGTCGACGAGCTGGCCTCCGCCCTGTCCAATCTCGGGCTCGTCGTCGACGCCGTCACCCCGGTAGGGGCGAACCTCGACGGGATCGAGGTCGTCAAGATCCTCGCCATCCGCGCCCATCCCGACGCCGACCGGATCCGCCTGGTCGACGTTGACCGCGGGGACGGCGAAGCTCTCCAGATCGCCTGCGGGGCCGCCAACATGGCCGTCGGGGACTTCGTCCCTCTGGCCACGGTCGGCACCGCCATGCCGGGCGGGTGGGAGGTTGGACGCCGCAAGATGCGCGGCCAATGGTCCAACGGGATGCTGTGCGCCGCCAGTGAGCTGGAGCTCCCGGCCACCGAGGAGGTCGACGGGTTGATGATCCTGCCGGTCGGCCTGGCCGCCCCGGGAACACCGCTCCGCGACGCCCTGGGCCTGGTGCCCGACGTGGTGTTCGATCTCGACATCACCCCCAATCGGCCCGACGCCCTGTCGATGGCCGGCGTGGCCCGGGACCTGGCCGCCGCCCTGGGGCTGCCCTTCGAGATCCCCGTCGAGGCCCACCCCCTGCCGGTGAACCCGACGGTCGAGGCCGCCTTCGTCTCGGTCTCCGACCCCGACCTGTGCCCCCGCTTCACCGGCACCGTCGTCGACGGCGTGGTCGTCGGGCCGTCCCCTGCGTGGCTGGCCCGCCGCCTGACCCTAGCCGGGATGCGACCCATCTCCAACGTCGTCGACGTCTCCAACTACGTCATGCTGGACCTGGGTCAGCCCAACCACGCCTACGACCTCAGCCGCCTGGGCGGTCGGGGCCTCGCGGTTCGCCGGGCCCGCGCCGGTGAGACGATCACCACCCTCGACGGCGTGGAGCGTGTCCTCTCCGACGACGACTGCCTGATCTGCGATGGCAACTCCGTGCCGGTGGGCATCGGGGGGATCATGGGCGGCAGCGCCACCGAGATCGGCGCCGCCACCACGACGGTGCTGCTCGAGGCGGCGTACTTCACGCCGATGGCAATCGCCCGGACCGGCGCCCGACTGGGCCTGGCCACCGAGGCCCGGTCCCGCTTCGAGAGGGGCGTCGACCCCGAGATCGCCTCGCGAGCGGTGGAGCGCTTCGCCGCATTGCTGGCCGCCACCGCGGCCCCCGCAGGCGGTGACCCCGCGGCGATCGGTGCCGAGGCGGGGTTGCGCCGGGGCCGTACCACCGATGTGGTGTCCGAGGGCGACCTGGCCCGGCCGCCGACCGTGCTGTTGCGGACGGAGCGGGTCAACGCCCTCCTCGGGACGCAGTTGACCGACGACGACGTGGAGCACCTCCTCCGGCCCATCGGGTTCAGCGCCGGGCGTGTCGACGCCGGGGTCCATTCCGTTCGGGTCCCGTCATGGCGCCCCGACGTGGAGCGGGAGGTCGATGTCGTCGAGGAGGTAGCCCGGCTCCACGGCTACGGCCACATCGAGCGCACCGTCCCGACCGGCGCCCGGCCCTCGACCGGACTGACCTCGTTCCAGCGGTACCGGCGCACCCTCCGCGACGTCCTGGTAGGCGCGGGGCTTTCCGAGGCGTGGACCAACACCTTCCTGGCCCCCGGCGACCTCGAGAAGGCGGGGCTGGCCGAGGTGGCCGTCAAGGTGGCCAACCCCCTCGACCAGAGTGAGTCCATCCTACGCACCGCTCTGCTGCCCGGTCTGCTCTCGGCCCTGCGCTTCAACGCCGACCGCCAGGCCGACGAGGTGGCTCTCTTCGAGATGGGGCGGACCTTCGCCGCCCCCTCCGGCGACCGGGTCTTACCCGACGAGAACGAGGAGCTGGCCGCCGTGGTCAGCGGCTCCGCCATCGATGCGCGGGACGCAGGCCGGCTGTGGGCGACGGTGTCCGACGCCCTGCGCCTGGTCGGCGTCACCGTGCACGCAGATGTGATCCCCGGGCTCCACCCCACCCGAGCCGCCCGCCTGGTCGGCGCCGACGGAGCCGTGATCGGAGCCCTGGGGGAGGTCGACCCCGAGGTCGTCGGAGCATTCGGCCTGCGGGGCCGGGTCGCCTACCTGAGCGCCGAGGTCGAACGCCTGGCCACCCAGACCCGCCGGCCGACCACGGCCCGCCCCGTCAGCCGGTTCCCGGCCAGTGACATCGACCTGGCCTTCCTCGTCGCCGATGCGGTGCCGGCTGACGATGTGGAGGCGACGGTGGCCGCCAGCGCCGGCCCGCTGCTCGAGCAGGTCGGCCTCTTCGACATCTACCGAGGCCCCCAGGCCGGCGACGGCCGGCGCAGCCTGGCCTACCGGTTGCGCTTCCGGGCCCCTGATCGCACGCTGACCGACGCCGAGGTGGCCGGCTGCCGCTCGGACATCATCGCCGCCATGGCGGCCGCCCACGGCGCCGAGCTGCGGGGATGAGGGCGCCGCGGGGCCGTCTCATCCCCATGGAGGGGTGCTTCAACTTCCGCGATCTGGGCGGCTACCGGGGGGCGGGCAGCCGCATCCTGCGATGGCGGCGGCTGTTCCGGGCCGACGGCCTCCACCGCCTGACCGACACCGACCGCCAACGCCTCGACGAGCTCGATGTCCGGACCGTCCTCGACCTGCGCACCCCGTCGGAGCTGGAGCGCCACGGCCAGCTGTCCTGGCCGGGCCGGGCGTTCGGTTGGCGCAACCTGGCCATGATGGATGTGCTTCCGGAGGTCGACGAGTTCAACGACACGTGGGCGACCACCGAAGGGGTGTCCGGCCAGTACCTGTCCATCCTGGCCGGTGCCGCGCCGGCTGTCACCGAGGCGCTCGATGCCCTCAGCGATCCCTCCACCTATCCGGTGGTGATGCACTGCATGGCCGGCAAGGACCGCACCGGGATCCTCGCCGCCATCGTGCTGGGGCTGATCGGGGTGGCCGACGACGACATCGTCGCCGACTACGCCCTCAGTGCCGAGGCCATGGTTCGGATGCTGGACCACCAACGCCGCCTCCTCCCCGAGCGGGCCGCTGAGCTCGACGCCTCGGCGGCGGCCATGGTCCACGCCGAGCCGGCGACGATGGCGCGGTTTCTGGCCGGGTTGCGCGCCGAGCACGGCACCTTCGAGGATTACGCCGCTTCCCTGGGCCGACCCGGCGCCGGGTCGGTGCTACGGGGCCTGTTGCTCGAGCCCTGAGCGCCCGCTGTCGACGGTGCCGGGGTCAGGGGGCCCTCCATGGCAAAGTGGATGCCGCCATCCCGCCTACGCTCGGGGGATGGACGCAGGGATGGAGGAGATCCACGACGGCGAGACGATCTGGCGCTTCGACCGGGGGTTCCTGCAATCGACGTGGACCTGCCTGTGGGGTCGAGGTTGCCTGGGCATCGGTCCCGAGCCAGCCGAGCATCTCGGCCTGGGGTGCTGCTCCGTCGGGGCCGAACTGGTCGACGAGGACGAGTCCCGACTGATGGCCGCCCTGGCGGCCACGTTGGACCCCGATCGTTTCGAGCATCACGCTGAAGCCGCCGATGGTGGCATCTTCGGGGACGGCAGCCGAACCAGCACCCGGGTCGTCGACGGCGCCTGCATCTTCCTCAACCGCCCCGGGTTCGCCGGCGGCGCCGGCTGCGCCCTGCATCTGTCGGCCATCGACGCAGGAGAGTCACCCGTAGATCTGAAGCCCGCGGTGTGCTGGCAACTGCCCATCAAGGTGGACTGGGAGCCGGGGCCCGGTACCACCGAGGTGGCTACCGTGCGCCCCTGGTCGCGCCGCGACTGGGGCGCGGAGGGCGAGACCATGGCCTGGTGCTGTACCGAGGGGCCGTTGGCCTACGTCGGCCACCGCCCGGTGATCGACTCCCTCGGTGTGGAGCTGGAGGCTGTCGTCGGCGCCGAGGTCTATGTCGAGCTGCGCCAGCGGATCAAGGGGCCGTAGCGGCCCGGTCCTGGACCTACTCGCATGACTATGCAGGTGCGTGTATGATGAGGCCATGTCGTCGGACCACCTGCGGGCAGCCGTGCTCGGCGCATCCGGCTACGCCGGCAGCGAGCTGCTCCGCCTGCTGGCCGGCCATCCCACCATCGACGTGACGGTGGCCACCGGCGAGACCCAGGCCGGCACCGCCGTCGCTGACCTGTATCCCAACCTGGCCTCCTCCTACCTCGATCTGGCCTATCAGACCTGGGACCTGGCGTCGATCGAAGGCGTTGACGTCGTCTTCGTCGCCCTGCCCCACGGGGAGTCGCAGGACATCGTTCCCGACGTGCGGGGCCGGGTGAAGCTGATCGTGGACCTGGCCGCCGACTTCCGCCTGAAGGACCCCGGCGCCTACCCGGTGTGGTACGGCGAGGAGCACCGCTGCCCCGGGTTGCTCGGCGACGCCGTGCACGGCATCCCCGAGCTGTACCGGGAGCAGCTCAAGGGCGCCGATCTGGTCGCCGCCGCCGGCTGTTACGTGACGGCGGCGGCGTTGGCCATCGCCCCCCTGGTGTCGGCCGGGGTCGTCGAGCGCAGCGGGATGATCGTGGACGCCGCCAGCGGTGTGTCCGGGTCCGGACGGGCGGCAAAGGCGGCGACGCACTTCAACGCGGTCGACGAGAACTTCACCGCCTACGGGCTGTTGGATCATCGCCACACCCCCGAGATCGAACAGGCCACCGGGGCCCAGGTCCTGTTCACGCCCCATCTGGCGCCGATGAACCGGGGCATCCTGGCCACCTGTTACGCCCGCCCTGCGCCCGGGGACCCGGTCGACCCCCTTGCCGTCCTGGCCGAGGCCTATCGGGGGGAGCCCTTCGTCGTCGTGTCGGAGCGGTCCCCGTCCACCAAGGCGACCCTCGGCTCGAACTGCGTGCACCTGAGCGCCCGCCACGACCCTCGCACCGGCTGGTTCGTGCTCCTTGCCGCCCTCGACAACCTGACCAAGGGCGCCGCCGGTCAGGCCCTGCAGTGCGCCAACATCGCCCTGGGCCTGGACGAGACCGCAGGCCTGCCGACCGTCGGCGTGTACCCGTGACGGCGCTGGCCGACGCCGGGGCGAAGGCGGAGATCCTGATCGAGGCCCTGCCCTACATCCGCCGGCTGTGGGGTCAGGTCATCGTCGTCAAGTATGGCGGCAACGTCATGGCGCCCGGCTCTGACGGGTCCCTCGACAGCTTCGCTGGCGACATCGCCCTCATGCGCTCGGTCGGCATGCGCCCCCTTGTCGTCCACGGCGGCGGTCCCCAGATCGGCGCCCTCATGGCCCGGCTGGGCAAGGTGCCGGAGTTCCGGGAGGGCCTGCGGGTGACCGATGCCGAGACCCTCGACATCGCCCGCATGGTGCTGGTGGGCAAGGTCAATCGGGAGATCGTCTCCGCCGTCAACATCCACGCCCCCCTGGCCGTGGGTCTGTCGGGGGAGGATGCCGGGCTCATCACCGCCTCGGCGCGGGACCCGCAGCTGGGCTTCGTCGGCGACGTGGCCGACGTCAACCCCGAGTTGCTGCGGCGCCTCCTGGCCGAGGAGCTCATCCCGGTGGTCGCCACCATCGGATCCGACACCGAAGGCCAGGCCTACAACATCAACGCCGACACTGCCGCGGGAGCGATCGCCGAGGCGGTCGGGGCCTCCAAGCTGGTGTACCTGACCGACATCGACGGCCTGCGCAGGGATCGCCAGGACGCGCGGAGCCTGATCTCGTCCATCGACGCCGACAGCCTGGAACCGCTCCTGGCGGACGGAACGGTGAGCGACGGCATGATCCCCAAGGTCCGGTCCTGCGTGCACGCCGTGCGCCACGGCGTCGGTCACGCCCACATCCTCGACGGTCGGGCCGCCCATGCCCTGCTGCTCGAGATCTTCACCCGGGAGGGGATCGGAACAATGGTGAGTCCGTGAGCGCAAACGTGTGTGGAGTGAGCCCATGAGTGAGCCGACGAGGCCAGAAGACATGTTGATGCCGACCTATCCGCCCCCGCCGGTCACCTTCGTTCGGGGGGAGGGTTCCCGGCTGTGGGACGATCAGGGCCGGGAATACCTCGACTTCCTGTCGGGCCTGGCCGTGACGTCGCTCGGTCACGCCCACCCGGAGGTAGCCGCCGCCCTGTGCGAGCAGGCCAGCACCCTCCTGCACACCTCCAACCTGTACGGGACGACGCCCGGCCCGGAGGTGGCCGCCACCCTCGATCGCCTCATCGGCGGCGGAGGGCGGGTCTTCTTCGCCAACAGTGGGGCGGAGGCGAACGAGTGCGCCATCAAGCTGGCTCGGAAATGGGGTGGTCACGGCCGCTACGGGGTGGTGAGCGCCTACGGCTCGTTCCACGGCCGGACCCTGGCCACCCTCCACGCCACCGGCCAGCCGGCCAAGCACGAGGTGTTCCAGCCCATGCCCGAAGGCTTCCGGCACGTGGCGTGGCGGGACCTCCAGGACCTGGAGCGGGCCATCGACCCCTCCACCGCGGCGGTCCTGCTGGAGATGGTGCAGGGAGAGGGCGGCGTCAACCCCGCCGGTGCCGAGTACGTGACCGGGGTCCGCCACCTCTGCGACGAGCGCAACGTCTTGCTCATCGTCGATGAGGTCCAGACCGGCCTGGGGCGCACCGGCGAGTGGTTCGCCTTCCAGCACTACGGGATCAGGCCCGACATCGTCACCATGGCCAAGGCTCTCGGCAACGGGGTTCCGATCGGGGCGTGCTGGGCCACCGAGGGGGTGGCCACCGTCTTCGAGCCGGGCGATCATGCCACCACCTTCGGCGGCCAGCCCCTCGCCGCGGCGGCGGCCCGGGCCGTCCTGGCGGTCATGGAACGGGAGGACGTCCGCGCCCGGGCCCGGGCTGCCGGCGCCCGCCTCACCGGGGCCCTCGAGGCCCTGCCCGGCGTCAGCAACGTCCGGGGTCTGGGCCTCCTGCTGGCCGTCGAGCTCGACGACGAGCAGTCGGCCCGGGACGTGGCGTCCCGGGCCCTCGGCGCCGGCCTGGTCATCAACCCGGTGACCGCCGGCGCGCTACGCCTGGCCCCGTCCCTGTTGGTCAGCGACGAGGAGATCGACGAGGCCGTAGCCGTGCTGGGCCGCATCATCGGCTCCGGTGCCCCGTGAGGCACCTGCTCGAGGTTGACGACCTCGACCCATCCGAGTTGCTGGACCTGCTGGCCCTGGCGGCGCAGGCCGATCCGCCCCCGGTGCTGGCCGGTCGGGGCGCGGCGCTCATCTTCGAGAAGCCGTCCAACCGGACGCGCAACGCCACGGAGATGGCCGTGTTCTCCCTCGGCGGTCACCCGGTGTACCTCCAGGGTGACGAGATCGGTCTCGGGGGGCGTGAGCCGGTCGAGGACGTGGTGAGGGTCCTGGCCCAGTACCACGCCGTCGTCGGGGCGCGGGTCAACGATCACCGGGTGCTGGAGGCCATGGCCGCCGTCGATGTGGTCCCCGTCGTCAACCTGCTGTCCGATGTTGCCCACCCCTGCCAGGCCCTGGCCGATCTCCTGACCCTCCGGCAGGTGTGGGGGTCCTTCTCCGGGCGGCGGGTGGCCTGGGTGGGCGACGGGAACAACGTGGCCCGGAGCCTGACCTTGGGCGCCGCCCTGGCCGGAATCGACGTGTCGCTGGCCTGCCCGCCGGGCCACGAGCTCGACCCGATCGCGGTCGACGGAGCCCGGGCGCAGGGCATCGACGTCCGGGTCACCACGGATCCTATGGAAGCGGTGGCCGGGGCGGATGCCGTGTGCACCGACGTGTGGGTGTCGATGGGACAGGAGGCCGAAGCAGCGGCCCGGGTTGATGCGTTCGCCCGGTACCAGGTCGATGACGCCCTGATGGCAGCGGCGGGACCGGGGGCGGTATTCCTCCACTGCTTGCCGGCCCATCGAGGCCTGGAGGTGGCGGCCAGCGTGATCGACGGCCCCACCTCGGTGGTCTGGGCCCAGGCCGCCAACCGCATGCACGCGGCGAGGGGCCTGCTGCTGTGGCTGGCCGGCCGCTCATCGGACGGACCAGGGCGGCCGTGACCCGGCTCTCCAAGAACCAGCGCCAGCATCGCATCGCTCAGCTCCTCGAATCGGAGTCGGTCACCAGTCAGGGCCGGGTCGTCGAGCTCCTGGCCGAGGGAGGCGTCGAGGCGACCCAGGCGACCGTGTCGCGCGACCTCGAGGAGATGGGCGCGGTGAAGGTCCGCACGGCCGGCGGGGAGCCGGTCTACGCCATTCCTGAGCTGCCCAAGGATCGGGTGGCGCCTGGCGATCAGCTCCGCCGGGTGCTCGGGGACTGGGTTGTCGACGTGGGATGCTCGGCCAACGTCGTAATGATCCGTACCCCCCCGGGGTCCGCCCACGTGGTGGCTTCCGCTCTCGATCGGGCGTCCCTGCCCGGCATCCTCGGCACCGTGGCCGGTGACGACACCATCATGGTCGTCACCACCGAATCGGCCGGTGGGTTCAAGGTCGCCAAACGGCTGAGCGACCTGGCCGGTTTGTGAGTGCCCCGGTGAGAACAACAATCGTGCTGTCTTCCAGAAGGGAAACGATGACGTGGCAAAGCGAGTAGTCCTGGCCTACAGCGGTGGGCTCGATACATCGGTGGCCGTGAAATGGATGGGCGAGGAGCTCGGCGTCGAGGTGATCGCGGTGGCCGCCGACGTCGGTCAGGGCGGGGACTTCGATGAGATCAAGTCCCGGGCCCTGGCCGCCGGCGCCGTCGAAGCCGTCGTTCTCGACCTGCGGGAGGAGTTCGCCCGTGATTTCGTCGCCCCCGCCCTGAAGGCCAACGCCAAATACGAAGGCAAGTATCCCCTGATCTCCTCGTTGTCCCGCCCCGTGATCGTCAAGCACATGGTGGAGGCGGCCCGGATGTTCAACGCCGACGCCGTGGCCCACGGCTGCACGGGCAAGGGCAACGACCAGGTCCGCTTCGAGGTCTCGACCCGGGCGCTGGCGCCGGATCTGGAGACGCTCGCCCCCGTTCGGGGATGGGGCCTGACCCGGGAGCAGTCGATCGACTACGCCGAGCGTCACGGCATCCCCATCACCGTCACCAAGGCCAGCCCTTATTCGATCGACCAGAACCTGTGGGGCCGGACCATCGAATGCGGGATCCTGGAGGATCCGTGGGAGGCGCCGCCCGAGGACGTCTACGAGTTGACCACCCCCACCGCCACGGGACCCACGGAGCTGGTGATCTCCTTCGAGCAGGGCCTGCCGGTCGCCCTGGATGGCAAGCGCCTGCCCCTCCATGAGCTGATTGGCGACGTCGACCGGATCGTCGGCGGTTACGGCTGGGGCCGGATCGACATGGTCGAGAACCGGCGGGTCGGTATCAAGAGCCGGGAGATCTACGAGTGCCCGGGGGCGCTGGCGCTGCTGATGGCCCACGCCGACCTCGAGGACCTGACCCTCGAGCGCGATGTGGCCCATGAGAAGGCCAGGTTGGAGCCCCGCTACGCCGATCTGGTCTACGACGGGCTGTGGTTCTCACCGCTGAAAGAGGCTCTCGATGCGTTCGTCACCGAGACGCAACGGTACGTCACTGGTGACGTCCGGCTCCGATGTGAATTGCCGGGCCGGTGCATCGTCGCCGGCCGGCGCTCGGAGGTGGGCCTGTATGACTACTCGCTGGCGACCTACGAGGCTGCGGACCGCTTCCGCCACCAGGACGCCGAGGGCTTCGTGCGGCTCTGGGGCCTCGGGGTGGCCACGTGGGCGGCCCGCCAGGTCAACGCCCCGGCGGGGGCCCCCGGCTCCGGCGGGATCTCGTGAGGGTCCGTCCGGTGGGAGCACAGCCATGACCCTGTGGCAGGGACGCTTCGGGGAGTCGGGACCGGCGGACGAGCTGCTCCGCTATACCGTCTCGTTGAGCTACGACCAGCGTCTCGGCGTCGACGACATCGCCGGCTCCAAGGCCCATGTCCGGGGGCTGGCCCGCGCCGACATCCTCTCCGACGACGACGCTCTGGTGCTGCTCGCCGCCCTCGACCGGGTAGGGGAGGAGCTGGCCACAGCTACCCTGCGCTTCGTCGATGGTGACGAGGACATCCACACCGCGGTGGAGCGGCGGGTGACCGAGATCGCCGGTGACGTCGGGGCCCGCCTGCACACGGGACGGAGCCGGAACGACCAGGTCGCCACCGACCTGCGGTTGTTCGCCCGCCGGGAGATCGGCGTCGTGGCTCGACGAGTGGTGGAGCTCCAGGAGGTGCTCCTCGAGCGGGCCACGGACGCCGAGGACAGCTACCTGCCCGGCTACACCCACCTGCAGCGGGCCCAGCCCGTGCTGCTGGCCCATCACCTCCTGGCCCACGGTTGGGCCCTGGCCCGCGACATCGACCGGCTCTGCGACACCCGCCGGCGCCTCAACCAGTCGCCCCTGGGCGCCGGCGCCCTGGCCGGCACGTCGTTGCCCCTCGATCCCGACGCGGTGGCGGCCGACCTCGGCTTCGACAGCCGCTTCGAGAACTCCCTCGACGCGGTGTCCGATCGCGACTTCGTGGCGGAGACGGTCTTCGACCTGACCCTCCTGGCCGTCCATCTGTCCCGGATCGGCGAGGAGATCGTCCTGTGGTCGAGCGAGGAGTTCGGCTTCGTCACCCTGGCCGACGCCTATTCGACGGGGAGCTCGATGCTGCCTCAGAAGAAGAATCCCGACATCGCCGAGCTGGTCCGGGGGCGCGCCGGGCGGCTCATCGGTGATCTCACCGGCCTGCTGGCCACCCTCAAAGGTCTCCCGCTGTCCTACAACCGGGATCTGCAGGAGGACAAGGAGCCGTTGTTCGACGCCGTCGACCAGACCGCCGGGGGGGTGCGGGCCCTGAGCGGTCTGCTGGCCACCGCCACCTGGAACACCGATGCCATGCGAACCGCGGCCGACACGCCCAGCGCTGCGGCCGTGGACCTGGCGGAGTGGTTGGTGGAGCGGGGGATGGCCTTCCGCCAAGCCCACCACATCGTCGGGGGCCTGGTGCGCGACGCCATCGAGCGCCGGGTGCCGCTCGCGGAGCTGGTCGAAGCCCAGCCGGCGCTCGGCATCGACGCCGTGGCGTTGCTGGACCCGGGCGCGGCGGTGAAGCGCCGGACCAGTCCCGGGGGCGCAGGCCCGGCCCCGGTGGCCGAACAGCTCAACCGATTCCGAGACACGGTGGAGGCCGAGAAGATCCGGCTGGCGGACGCCTGAGGGGCCGGTGAGCCTCCCGGCCGGCACCCGACCCCTGCCGCGGACCTTCTATGAGCGCGACTCGCTCGACGTGGCCCCGGATCTGCTCAACAAGGTCCTGATCGGCACGGACGGCAGGCGGGGGCGGATCATCGAGGTGGAGGCGTACCGCGGGCCCGAGGACCCCGGGAGTCATGCGTTTCGGGGCAAGACGCCGCGCAATGCCACCATGTGGGGGCCGGCCGGGCACCTCTACGTGTACTTCATCTACGGCATGCACTGGTGTGCCAACGTGGTCTGCGGCGACGAGGGGGTGGCTCAGGCGGTGTTGCTGCGGGCCGTGGCACCGGAGTCGGGGCTGCCCGCCATGCGCTCGGCGCGGTGGAGCGACGGGCTCGGTGCCCCGCAGGGAGCAGCCGGTCCCCGACGGCGGCCGGACCGGGATCTGTGCCGGGGACCGGGCCGCCTGTGCCAGGCGTTCGGCATCACCGGCTCCGACGACGGGGCCGACCTCGTGGCGCCGGCCGACCCGGGTCGGGCCGCCGATCTGGTGGTCGGTGACGACGGGCAGGTGCCCCCTGAGGCGCCGATGGTCACCACCCGGGTAGGGCTTCGGGCCGGCGCCGAGCTGCCGTGGCGCTTCGCCGTGGCCGGCCACCAGGGCGTCTCCCGCTGGACCGGAATCCCACGCAGGAGTCGCCCCGGTCTACGCTGAAGAAACAAGTCTCACAAAATGGGACATCGCGCCCGGTGTCTGGCCGAGTTGCGCCTGGATCACGCTCCGGGGGGAGTAGGTCGTTGCTGAAGTTGTCCATGAGAGGCCCGAGACCCAAGTCGCCGACGCCCGAGGGCGGCGCGGCCCCTCTCGCGCCCCTCCGCGAGCGTGTGGGTCGCCTCTCCGGGCGGCGGGTGGGCCGGCGGACCCTGGGGGCCGTGTGGGCCACCATCGCCGCCGTGGCATTGGTCGGGACCCTCCTGAGTGCCGACCCCGGCGGATGGCCTCATCACCATGCCCGCTCCGTGACCCTGCGTTCGAGCGCCGGGGCGGTGATCACCGCCAGTGATGCGGTGTCCTCCGCCTCGTCGGGTTCGTCCCCCGGGCCGATGACGAAGAAGAGCAAGGGGAGGCGGCCGTCCGGGCCCGTCTCGACGTCTGCCCCCTCGGTTCGGGCCCCCGGCGTGGCTCCCAAGGGCGCCCTGCGCCATCTCCCTCCTCTGCCCAAGCCGACCGGCGCCTTGCCGCCGGTCGCCGGGCTGTCCACGACGCGCTCGGTCGACGCCATCGTGACGTTGCCGACGACGGTGACCCCGGCGGAGGTGGCGGCCCTGGTGAAGCTTCAGGGCCTGTCCGCGGTGGAGGAGGTCGACACCGGCACGGTCAGCGTGGCGGGCGCGCCGGCCGTGACACTGGGGGTGGATCCGGGGACCTTCCGCCAGTTCACCCCGAAGGTCACAGCCAGCGAGGACAACCTGTGGCGCTACATCGCCGGCGGGGTCCTGGCCTCCTCGTACGAGATGGCCGCAGACCGCTCGCTGCCTCTGGGCCAGAGCACGGCGATCAAGCCCGCCGGCGGGGGCCTGGCCCCCACCACCGGCTGGCTGGGGGCTCTGGCGTCGCTCGGCCTCCCCGGCGTCGACATGATCGTCAGCCACGCCTATTCGGACCGTCTGGGCCTGACACCGGACAGCGGGCTCGTGGTCAGTGCCTCCAAGATGGATCCCTTTGCCCTGTCGGCGGCGCTGATGTCGACCTTGCCCGGCGCCAGCGTCGAACTGCTCCACCCCAACGCGGACATGGGATCGGCCACCAGCCCGGCTCTGCCCGCGGGGGTCCTCGGCAAGGCCGTGAGCGCAGCCCTGACGCGGGTGGGGGACCCCTACGCGTGGGGCGGCACCGGACCCGGCACCTTCGACTGCTCCGGACTCGTGCAGTGGTCCTTCGCCCAGGCCGGCATCAGCCTGCCCCGCACGGCGGCGGAACAGTACCTGACCGGGCCCCGCCTGGCCCTGGCCGACGCCCAGCCGGGGGACCTGTTGTTCTGGGCCTACGACCCCAACGACCCGAGCTTCGTGGACCACACCGCCATCTATCTTGGGAACGGGATGATGGCGGTCGCCCCCCACACCGGCCTCGACGTCCAGGTGGCGCCCGTGCCCACGGTCGACTTCTCCGGCGCCGTCCGGGTCGACCCGGCCTCGGCCGGCACCTCGGGCGGCCCTGGCACCGGTCCCGGCCTGCACCCGTCCTGAGGGCGGTGGAGCCCCTCCCCACGGGGCGTGGCGGTCAGGGCCGGATCCCGTGGTACATTGACCCTCCGCCGCTGAAGAGCCGCTCCGGTCGACGCCAAGGCACCTACTTGACAGGCTGGGGGTCAAACGGTAGCTTCAGTAGCCGCCCGTAACGGCCGTCAAGGCCGATCGGGTCAGCCGGACCACAGCAGCCACAGGTTGCAGTGGGCCAGCCGAAGTAGCAGAGGCACCTCCGCCCCGAAGGGGGTGCGTGCATCTGCGGAAGTGCTCCTTGAAAACGGAACAGAGGAAGCCAAAAGCTCGTGCGGGCGTGCTTGTCACCGCAAGGTGGCAACCATGTCAGAAGAATTGCACTTGACGGACAACAACACTGTCATGTGCCAGTTGGACCTCGGTCGAAGGTTGATCGAGTCTCCGACTCTCCAGATTTACGGGGGCCCCGCAAGGGGTCGCCTAAGTCTCGACGGAGAGTTTGATCCTGGCTCAGGACGAACGCTGGCGGCGTGCTTCATACATGCAAGTCGAACGAGGTCCAACTGGTAGCAATACCGGTGAAGACCTAGTGGCGAACGGGTGAGTAACACGTGAGGAACCTGCCCCGAAGACCGGGATAACAGCGGGAAACCGCTGCTAATACCGGATACCCCCACCGGATCGCATGGTCTGGTGAGGAAATGGATTCCGCTTCGGGAGGGCCTCGCGGCCTATCAGCTTGTTGGTGGGGTAATGGCCTACCAAGGCGACGACGGGTAGCTGGTCTGAGAGGACGATCAGCCACACTGGGACTGAGACACGGCCCAGACTCCTACGGGAGGCAGCAGCAGGGAATTTTGCGCAATGGGCGAAAGCCTGACGCAGCAACGCCGCGT
>JBPCNZ010000097.1:0-27948 GCA_051000755.1 Acidimicrobiales bacterium
GGTTCTCCAGAAAAAGCGAGACACCCCCACATCCACAGTCCTCAGGAGCCCGTGTCCGCGGGACCACCCAGGGCGGCCCTCCAGGACCGTTCCGCCGCCTCCCGGCTGTCGCCCAACCCCACCATCAGGTTGATGGCCAGGGGCTTGATCACCTGCCCGCCGTCGCCCTCGGCGCCGAAGGCGTGGGCGATCTCCAGCAGGACCCAACCATGGGTGGCGCTCAGGAACTGTCCGGCGGCGACCACGGAGTCCTCGGGGCGAATCCGTCCGGAGTCCTTGACCCGATCCAGGGAGCGCACCAGCACCTCGAGGGCCGCCTGCCCCTCGGGAAAGTTGGCGAGGGTTCCGGTCACCGTCATCTCCAAACCGGCATGGACCCGCAAGCCGCCACCCGTGAGGCCGAACATCAGCCGGTAGAGCTGCGGATGGGTCAGGGCCCACTCGCAGTAGGCCCCACCCTTGGCCAGGAAGTCGGCCACCGGATCGTCGGACTCGGGCACGGCAGCCACATGGTCGGCAAAGCGGACGAACCCCTCGGCGACGATCGCTTCGAACAGCCCCGGCATGCCGCCGAAGTGGGTGTACACGGCCTGCGTGGAGGTGCCGATCTCGGCGGTCAGCTTGCGAGCCTGAAGGGCCTCGGGGCCGCTGCCCTCCAACATCTCCAGGGCCGTGTCGAGGAGCCGGGCCCTCATGTCTCCCCGTGGTGAACGTCGCGGCGCCATGACTGGGTTATAGCAGGACCCACGCAGGATGGGCGGCCCAGGGACAACATGATTATACTTCCGTCATAACTACGTTGGACGGAGGTAGATCCGATGGCCGAGCACTTCGACGTGATCATCGTGGGCGCCCGCTGTGCCGGCTCGCCCCTGGCCACCCTCCTCGCCGATGCCGGCCTGAGGGTGTGCGTCCTCGACCGGGCCCGCTTCCCGAGCGACACGCCCTCCACCCATGGGGTGCAGCCCACCGGGGTCAAGATCCTCGACCGGCTGGGGGTCTTGGAGTCGCTCCTGAAGGTGTCTCCGCCGATCGAGCACGGGATCCTGGCCCTGGGCGACGTTCGCATCGAGTTGGACGACATCAGCAGGCTCCTGGGGGCGCCGATGGTCAATGTCAGAAGGATTGTCTTGGATGCCATCCTGGTGGACGCCGCCGCCGCGGGTGCCGAGGTGCGGACCCAGACCGCCATCACGGGCCTGGTCGAGGAGGACGGACGGGTCGTCGGGGTCAGGACGGCCACGGCCGAGCTCCGTGCCCGCCTCGTGGTGGGCGCCGACGGGGCTCGTTCGACCGTGGCTCGCCTGGTGGAAGCCGAGGAGTACCACCAAACCCCGCCGGGCCGGATCTTCCTGTGGGCCTACTTCGACGACGTCAGGGGAGACAGCGCCAGCGCAGACAACGACGGACTGTGGTTAGGCAAGATCGGGGACCACGGCTTCCTGGCCAGCCCCACCGATGGGGGGCTGTTCCTGGCCGCCGTCACCGCCTCAGCGGACCGCAGCGAGGAGGTGCATCGCGACCTCGGTGCGAGCTTTGCCGCCGGCCTGGCCGGCTGGCCCGAGCTCGAGGCCTCCCTGGCCGGGGCCAGGCGGGTCGGGCCCATCCGGGTGATGGCGCACTGGCACGGCTTCTTCCGACGGTCGGCGGGGCCCGGGTGGGTGCTGGTCGGGGACGCCGGCCATTTCAAGGATCCCACGGCCGGCCAGGGGATCTCCGACGCCCTCCGCCAGAGCGTCACCCTGGCGGCGGCAATCGAGCAGGCCCTCGGCGGTACCTCCAGGCCTAACCGAGTGCTCCAGGATTGGTGGTCCTGGCGGGACCGGGACGCCTGGGAGATGTACTGGTTCGCCCACGATCTGGGCGCCCCCGGCCTGACACCCCTGCTCGTCCAGGAGGTCCAGCGCCGCATCGCCGCCGACCCCCGCCTCACCGAGGCCCTGCTCCGGGTCTTCGACCACGACCTGGCGCCGTCGAAGGTGTTCACCCCGTCGGTGGCACTCGCCGCGGTTTCCACTGCCCTGCGCACCCATCCCGGCCAACGCCAGATCATCCTCCGCCAAGCCGGCACGCTCGTCGCCGACGAGTTGCGCCGCTGGAAGGCCTCCCCGCGTGCCGCCCCCCGGCGCCGGGATCCTCTTCGCACCGGCGCCTACAGGCACCGCGTCCGGTCCCAGGCGAATGCTCAATAGCCGGCGTCGACGTCGACGAGGCCCTCGAAGGGCTCGCCGGCGGCCAGGTGGGCCACATTGCGGCGGACCCGCCCGGCGAGGAGGGGGATGGCCGCGGCGAGAGGGTTGGCCGTGTGCGGGGTGATGATGCAGTTGTCCAGGTCCCAGAGAGGATGGCCGTCGGGCAGCGGTTCGGGCTCGGTGACGTCGAGGCCGGCACCGGCGATCGTCCCTGACCGCAGGGCGGCGACGAGATCGTCGGTGACCACATGGGCGCCCCGGGCCACGTTGATCAGCCAGGACCGGCGGTCCATGGCCTGGAGCTGGGGGGCGGCGATGATGCCGCGGGTCTCGGGGGTGAGGGCCAGGGCCACGAAGACGACGAGGGCGCCCCCGAGGGCCTCGTCGAGCCGGGCCACCGGGACGGTCCGCGCCGCGCCGGGCAGGGGTATGTTCTGGCGGCGGACCACGGTGATCCTGGTCTCGAACGGCGTCAGCATGCGTACCAGGTCCGAGGCGATGCCCCCACCACCGAGGATGGTGACGTCGGCACCGAGGAGCGTGCCCGCGGCCTGGTCGCCCCAGGACCGGGCGGTGATCCGCTTGGGGAGATAGCGCAGCCCAGCCAGGGCCAGGGCCAGGGCGTGCTCGGCGCAGGACGGGCCGTAGGTGCCCTTGGCGCTGGTCCAGGTCCGACCGTCGTCGAACAGGCCGGTGGTGGCCACATTCTCGACGCCGGCGAAGGGGAGCTGGATCCAGCGCACGGACGGAGCCGCGACCAGAGCGTCCCGGAGGCCGTCCACATCGGCGGAGTCCAGCCACACCAGAGCGTCGGGACCGTCGCCGGTGCCCACCACCGTGCCGCCCCCGGCGACGACCGCGTCGCTGATCACGGAGGGGATGGGGGCAGCCGATGGTCCGATGGCGATGGGGGGCGGAGGCGTCATCCGCCCACGGTAAACGCCGTCACATTCGTTCCGGCGCTTCGATGCCGAGGGCCGCCAGCCCGTCGGCCAGGACCTCGGCGGTGATGGCACAAAGGGCCAGGCGGCTCTCGCGCCGGGCCGGCTCGGCCTTGAGGACCGGGCAGGTCTCGAAGAAGGTGGTGAATGTCCCGGCCAGGTCGAACAGGTAGCCGCACAGCTTGTGCGGGCTCCAGGTCGCCAGGGCGACGCTGACGGCGGTGTCGAAGTTGAGCAGGGCGATGGCCAGGGCCCGCTCCGCCTCCTCGACCACCGTCACCAGGACCTCTCCGGCGCCGTAGGGGGCGGGATCCAGCTCCGCCCGGCGGAAGATGGAGCGGCAGCGCACATGGGCGTACTGCAGGTAGGGGGCGGTGTTGCCGTCGAAGGACAGCATCCGATCCCAATCGAAGACGTAGTCGCGTGTCCGGTCGGTGGAGAGGTCGGCGTACTTGAGGGCGCCCACGCCGACCATCCGGGCCACCTCGGCCCGCTCCGCATCGTCAAGACCGGGGTTCTTCTCGGCGATGGCGGCCGCGGCCCGGGCCATGGCCTCGTCGACGAGCTCGCTCAGCTTCACGGTGTCGCCCACCCGGGAACGGAACATCTTGCGGTCGGAGCCGAGCATGTTGCCGAAGGGCACGTGCTCGGCCTCGGCGCCGTCGGGGATCCATCCCACGGCCCGGGCCACTGCGAAGCACATGGCGAAATGCTGGGCCTGGGGGGCACCGACCACATTGAGGGCGATGTCGGCATGGAGGCGGGCGAAGCGGTCCCGCACCGTGGCCAGATCGGTTGCGGCGTAGCCGAAGCCCCCGTCGGACTTCTGCACGATGAGGGGCAGCGGCTCGCCGTCGCGGTTGGTGAACCCCTCGGGGAACACACAGCGGGCCCCGTCGGAGATGACCAGCAACCCGGCGGCGTCGAGGTCGGCGACGACGCCGGGGAGCAGGTCGTTGTAGAAGCTCTCCCCGACGACGTCGGCAGGGGTCAGGAGCACACCGAGGCGTTGGTAGGCGGCGGTGAAGTAGGCGATGCTCTGATCCACCAGGATCCTCCACAGGCGCAGGGTCTCAGGGTCGCCGGACTGCAGGGCCACGACCCGCCGGCGGGCCCGGTCGGCAAACTCGGGGGAGCTGTCGAAGCTGACCCGGGCCGGCCGGTAGAAGCCGTCCAGGTCACCCATCGGCAGGGCCTGGCCCCCGGCCGACTCGCCCACGTCGACCAGGTGCTCGATGAGCATCCCGAACGGTGTGCCCCAGTCACCGATGTGGTTCTCCCGGATGACCCGGTGGCCGGCCAGGTCCAGCAGCCGGCACAGGGCGTCGCCGATGATGGTCGTGCGGAGATGGCCGGCGTGCATCTCCTTGGCCACGTTGGGGGAGGAGTAGTCGACCACGACGGTCTTGGGCGGGTCGGCAACCTCGATGCCCGAACGGGGGTCGGCGGCGACCGATCGGAGGGCCTCGGTGAGATACGGACCGGCCAGGCGGAGATTGACGAAACCCTGGGGGGCGATGTCGATCGTCTCGCACAGATCCCCGAGCTCGACCGACTCGAGGATCCGGGCGGCCATCTCGGGCGGGGGGACGCCCGCCCGCCGGGCCAGGGCGATGGCCCCGTTGACCGCCACGTCCGCCCCGTTTCGGCCCGGCCGGACGACCGGATCCGATCGAGGCTCGACCGCGTCGAACGCCGGTTGCAGGCGGGCGGCGACAGCGGCGAGAGGTCCGGGCATGACCCCATCGTCGCGAGTCGGGGGCGGCCTCTGCGAATGCGTTCATCAGGCGACCTCCGCGGGAACCCGTTGGCTAGGCTCCGGCCCGACGGGCCCGCACACGGGCGGACCCGCACCGGAGGCGGTGCCATCGTGAGCTACGAGTCGGATCCCAACCAGCCCTGGGGCTCCCCCCCGGGCGGCGGCCAGCCCCCCGGCTCCCCACCTCCGCCCGGCGGCCAGCCCCCCGGCTACCCACCTCCGCCCGGCTACCAGCCCTATCCCAACCAGCCCTACTCAAACCAGCCGGGTCAGCCTGTCCTGGCCGGATGGTGGTATCGGGTGGGCGCCACGCTCATCGACGGCATCATCATCGTCGTTCCGGCCTACATCATTGGCTTGGCCGCCGGCAGCACGGTAATTTACTACGTGTTGGCGACCCTGGGCCAGGCCGTCTACAACACCTTGCTCATCGGTGGCGGCGGCCGGACGGTCGGTCAAATGGCCGTCGGCACCAAGACCCTCGACACCAACAACGGGAATTCCATTGGCTACGGCCGGGCGCTCCTGCGCTGGTTCGTAACCTTCGTCCTGGGGCTCACCGTCATCGGCGGCCTCCTCGACATCCTGTGGCCCCTGTGGGACGACAAGAACCAGACGCTCCACGACAAGGCCGCTACCAGCGTCGTCATGCTCAACCGCTGAGCCGCCGCTACGGGGCGGACGGGTACCCTCGCCCTCCCCATGGCCGCCCCGTCACTCTCCCTCTCCTCTCCCCCGCTGCGCTTCACCCACGTCGACCTGGACCGGGTGACGACACCGGTCCTCCACGACGTCGAATGGGAGGTCGCCGGCGGCGAGCGGTGGGTGGTGCTCGGGCCCAACGGGTCGGGCAAGACCACCATGTTCCAGCTGGCGTCGGGGTATCTGCACCCGACGCGCGGGCGGGTGGAGATCCTCGGCCATCGACTGGGCCGCGTCGACGTCCGCCGGCTGCGGGAGCACATCGGCCTGGTCAGCGCGGCGGTGGCCAAGATGCTGGTGGCCAGCGTCTCGGCCTCCGATGTGGTGATGTCCTCCCTGCACGGGGCCCTCGAACCGTGGTGGCACCGCTACGGCGACGACCAGCGGGAGCGGGCTCGGGAGCTCCTGGCCCAAGCGGGCTTCGCCGCCATCGCCGACCGCCCCTTCGGGGTCCTCTCGGAGGGGGAACGCCAGCAGGTGCTGCTGGCCCGGTCGCTCATGACGTCACCGGCCCTGCTCCTCCTCGACGAACCCGCAGCCGGGTTGGACCTCGGGGGCCGGGAGCGCCTGGTGGCCAGGCTGGCCCAGCTGGCCGCCGACCCCTCCGCGCCCCCCATGGTGATGATCACCCATCACGTGGAGGAGATCCCCCCCGGGTTCACCCACGTGCTGCTGCTCCGGGAAGGATGGGTCACCGCCGCCGGCCCCATCGACGAGACCCTCACTGCGGCGGCCCTGTCCGAGGCGTTCGGCCTTCCGCTGGCCCTGGCCGGGGTGGCGGGCCGCTGGGCCGTCCGGGCCTGCTGAGGCCCCGCCTGCCCGTCCCCGGGCCTAACCGAGGTGCTGGTGAAGGAACTCGACGGTCCGGTCCCAAGCCACCTTGGCCTGATCGGGATCGTAGGTCCCGAGGAGGTTCTCGTCGTTCATGAAGGCGTGGCCGGCCGGGTACAGCCGGATGTCGGGGGCCCGGCCCGACTGCTCGGTGATCCTGGCCTCCATCTCCCGTACGTTGTCGAGGGGGATGAAGTCGTCCTTCTCGCCGTAATGACCGAGGACGGGGGCCGTCAGGGTGGAGAAGTCGGGCAGCTCCGAGACCACGCCGTAGAACGGCACGGCCGCGGCGATCCGTCGCCCCTGCTGCACGGCGAGGGAGAGAACGAAGCCGCCGCCCATGCAGAAGCCCACGGTGCCGACGGCATCGCCGGTGACCTCGGGGCGACCGAGGAGGTAGTCGACGGCGCCGGCCAGATCGGCGACCGCCCGGGCCTCGGGCAGCTCGGTCATCAGCTTCTGGGCTTCACCGGCGTCATGGGTGGTGGTGCCACCGAAGAGATCGGGGGCCAGGGCCACGAAGCCTGCGGCGGCGAAACGGTCGGCCATCGCCGCGATGTGCGACGTCAGGCCCCACCATTCCTGGATGACGACCAGACCAGGGCCACTCCCCGAGGGAGGCAGGGCCAGATAGCCGTGGGCCTCTGTGCCATTGCTCGGGAAGGTCACGTTCTGTTGGGTGTTCTCGTCAGCCACCACTGCTCCTCGTTGCTCGTCGGCTCCGCGGCCTCACCCCTCGGGCGGGCCCGTTGGGACGTACCCGCCCGTCGCCGGCGACAACCTCGCCAGGCGGGAAGCGGCCGGTCAGTCCTCGGAGCTGGAAGCGGTGACGCCCGTCAGGCGGGCGTCGATGTCGCTGACCTGATACAGGTTCCTCTGCAGGGTCTCGGTCAGCCACAGCTCGATCTGCTGGCGAACGTCGCCTTCGGGGAGGCGGCCCCACAGCTCCAGGAGATGGTCCTGGACGGTGGAGGCGGACACCGACACCTGCCCGTCGATCTCCGTACGCCACGCGGCCACCAGGGCGTCAATGGATTCGTCTACAGCTTCCGGCGCATGAGTCACAACAGGTTCAGCGTAGAGGAGGGCGGCTTTGTTCCCCAACCGCCCTGTGACACTTGTCCTCAGCTCGGGGGATCGACGAACGCCGGGTCCCGCTTCTCGAGAAAGGCCGCCGCGGCCTCGTTCTGGTTGGCGGAGCCGATGAGCCCCCCGTTGAGCTTGGATTCTTGGCGGAATTGCTCCGCCGGACCGGCCCGGAGGGACGCTTCGAGCAGCGCCTTGGCGGCTCGGATGGCATCGGGGCTGGATCCGGCGATGGTCCGGGCCAGAGCCAGGGCCTCGGCCCGGGGATCGTCGGCCACCCGGGTGGCCAGGCCCAGCGTGGCCGCCTCGGTCCCCGACACCATCCGACCGGTCCAGGTCAGCTCCTTGGCCACATCGATCCCGACGAGGCGGGGCAGCACCCAGGTGCCGGTCATATCCGGAACCATCCCCCACCGGATCTCCAGGACCGACAGACGGGCGTCGGGGGCGACGATGCGCAGATCCGCACCGAGGGCCAGCTGCAGGCCGCCGCCGAGGGCGACACCGTGCACCGCCGCGATCACCGGGACGGCCAGCTCGGCCCACACCCGGACGGCATGTTGGGCCTGGTTCGTCTCCCGGCCCGGGAGCCGCTCATCCAGCACGTCGGGGAGGGCCCCGGCGCCGCCGGAGGCCATGGCCGCGAAGGTCGCCAGGTCGAGGCCGGCGCAGAACCCCCGGCCCTCACCGGAGATCACCACCGCCCGCACCGTCGGATCCGCACCGAGGGTGTCGCCGGCCCGGCCGAGGGCGAGGAACATCTCCGGGTCCAGGGCGTTGAGCTTGTCCGGCCGGTTGAGGCGAACGTCGGCGACGCCGTTGTCAACGTTGCAGACCACCCGGTCTCCCACGGGCCACCTCCCTACTCGATCGTCCGTCCCCGGCAGGCTACCGGCCCCGTCGAGCAGGGCCGGACGGTGCTGTAAGGATGGGATGATGGCTGCCGACCCCGCCGAGCTGATCTCGGCCCTCCGTGAGGTGGTGGGCCCCACCCAGGTGCTGAGCGACCCTGACACCAGGGCGCCGTTCGAGTCGGACTGGACGGGTCGTTTCGGGGGGCCGGCCCTGGCCGTGGTCCGGCCGGCCACCACCGCCGAGGTGGCGGCGGTCCTCGACCTGTGTCGCGCCGCCGGGGTCGCCGTGGTCCCCCAGGGCGGCAACACGGGCCTGGTCGGCGGCAGTGTCCCCCCCTCAGCCGGGCCGGGCGGGGCGGCGGTCGTGCTGAGCGCGGCCCGATTGGCCGACCTCGACGATCCCGACCCCGTCGCCGGGCAGGTGACCGCGGGCGCGGGAGTCACCCTGGCCCGGTTGCAGGCCGCCGCAGCCCAGGCCGGCCTGAGCTTTCCCGTCGACCTGGCGGCCCGGGACACGGCCACGGTCGGCGGCATGATCGCCACCAACGCCGGCGGCTTGCATGTGCTGCGTTACGGGTCCATGAGGAACCAGGTGCTCGGCGTGGAGGCCGTGCTCGGCACGGGGGCGGTCATCTCCCGGTTGAGCGGCCTGGTGAAGGACAACACCGGCTACGACCTCTCCCAGCTGCTCATCGGCAGCGAGGGCACCTTGGCGTTTGTCACCCGAGCCCGGCTGCGCCTGGTCCCGGCCCTCAACGAGCGGGCGGCGGTGCTCATCGGCCTGGCCACCACGGCCGATGCCCTCGACGTGCTCGCCACCCTCCGCCGGCGGGCCGAGGGCCTCGAGGCCATCGAGATCTTCTTTGCCGAGGGACTCGACCTGGTCCGGGCCCACGCCGGCCTCCCTGCCCCCCTGCCCGCGCCCTGGCCCGTCTACCTCGTCGCCGAGTGCGCCACGGCCACCGACCGTTCCGACGAGCTGTTCGAGGCCCTGGCCGGGCTCGACCTCGACGACGGGGCGACCGCGGTGGCCACCGATGGACCCGGCCGGGACCGGCTGTGGGCCTACCGGGAGCGTCACACCGAGGCGGTGTCGGCCCTCGGGATCCCCCACAAGCTCGATGTGACCGTGCCCATCGCCCGTCTCGCCGAGTTCGATGCCGAGGTCCGCACCACGGTCGGCGATGCCGCTCCCGACGCCTCGTTGTTCCTGTGGGGCCACGTCGGTGACGGCAACCTGCACGTCAATGTGGTCGGGCCACCCGCCGACGACGACACGGTCGATGACGCCGTCCTCCGCCTGGTGGCGGCGATGGGCGGCTCGATCAGCGCTGAGCACGGCATCGGTCGGGCCAAGACGGCGTGGCTGCACCTGGTTCGTACCCCGGCCGAGCTGGAGGCCCTGGCCGACATCAAGGCGGCCCTGGATCCCGCCGGGATGCTCAACCCCGGCGTGCTCGTCCCCGCCCGCTGAGGGCGGCTCGCGCCCGACGCCCCCGGCCGGGCATGGCCGATGTCACCCAACAGAATCCGCGTCGCGGCCACCGCCCCCCTCTACTCTCCTCCGCTGAGATATCGACAAGTCGTTTGGCCCTTCCGAGGCGCGTGATCGGCGCGCTGATGAGAGGGAGAGCTCTTGTTACCCAAACGAAGTACCACCCTGGGCGCGCACGGGATCCCACCGGCGCCGGGTCCTACCGACCCGTCTCCGCCTCTTCGGCCAGAACCAGCCAACGCTCCTCGGTCTCGGCCAGCTCCGTCCCCACCTCGGCCAGGGCCGAGCCCACCCTGGCCATCTCCTCATGACCGGAGGCCACCTCCAGCTCGACGGCCAAGCGGGCCTGCTCCCGGCCCAGGCGGGCCATGGTCCGCTCCGCGTCGAGAAGCGGGAACCCGACCGTCGTCGCCGATCTCCCCGAGCCGGCGCCGGCGGGCCGCCCCGCGGCCCGGTCCCGGACCGGCCTCGGAGCCGGACCCGTCTCCCGCCCACCGGTGCGGGTGGTGGCGGCCGCCGACCGGGCCGTGGCGGCTACCTCCGTCTCGGCCAGCCAGACCGCCAGGCCGCCCGCCACCGGCCGCACGTCGCCGCCGGGGCCGAGGGCCACGATCTGATCGGTGGCCCGCTCCAGGAACGCCCGGTCGTGGCTCACCGTGACCAGGGTCCCGGGCCACTCGTCGAGGTAGTCCTCGACGATGCGGAGAGTGTCGAGGTCCAGGTCGTTGGTGGGTTCGTCCAACAGCAGCACGTTCGGGCGGGTCGCCAGGACGACGAGGAGCTGAAGGCGGCGTCGTTCCCCGCCAGAGAGCGTCGAGACCGGGGCGTGTGATAGCGCCCCGCCAAACCAGAAGCGATCCATCAACGCCTTGTCCTCCGGCCCCCCCGGGGCGCGGGTGGGCCCGGCGACGACCTCGCGGACCCGTGCCGCCGGGTCCAGCTCGGTGCCGCTCTGGTCGTAGTAACCGACGACCACGGTCGGGCCCCGCCGGAGCTGACCGGACGTGGGTTCCCGGCGGCCGGCCAGGACGTCGAGCAACGTCGACTTCCCGCTGCCATTGGCCCCCACGATGCCCAACCGGGCCCCAGGCTCGAGGGCCAGGTCCACCCCCGCGACCACCGCCGGTCGGCCGGCCCCATAGGAGAAGGACACTCCCTCCGCCTCGATGACCAGGGCACCGAGCCGGGGGGTGGAGAAGGCCAGGTCCAGGCCTGTTCCTCGGGCCGGGGCGTCCGGGCGCCCTTCGATGATCCGCGTGGCCGCGTCGATGCGGGCCTGGGGTTTGCGGGTGCGCGCCGGCGCTCCCCGCCGGAGCCAGGCCAGCTCCCTGCGGGCCAGGTTGGCCCGGACGGCCTCTGCCTCGCTCGCCTGCGCCTCCCGCTGCATGCGGGCCGCCAGATACGACTCGTAGCCCCCCTCGTGGACGTAGGCCCGGCCCCGGTCGAGCTCCACGATCCTCGTGCTGACGGCGTCGAGGAGGTGGCGGTCATGGGTGACCAGGATCAGGCCGCCGGGACGCCCCAGGAGTCGCCGGGTCAGCCAGCCCACCGCCCCCATGTCGAGGTGGTTGGTCGGCTCGTCGAGGACCAGCAACTCGCTGGGCTCGACCAGGGCCCGGGCCAGGGACACCCGCTTGGCCTGCCCGCCCGACAACCGGTCGACATCGACCTCGGCGTAGGCGCCCATGCCCAGACGCTCCAGGATGGCGGCGGCCTCCCACCCGTCGCCGACCGCAGCCGACACCGGTCCCGCCGGGAGCTCGGGCCGCTGGTCCAGCAGGCCGATCCGGACCCCGCGACCGCGACGGACGACGCCGGCATCCGGTTCCTCCGTGCCGGCCAGCACCCGCAGCAGGGTGGACTTCCCGGTTCCGTTGATCCCGACCACACCCACCCGGTCACCGTCGGCCACCGTCACCGCGATGCTCTCGAAGAGGGCCCGATCACTCCGGCGGACCGACAACCGCTCCGCATCGACGAGAACCACCACGAGCGGCAGACGTTACTGCGACAGCTGCCATAGCGTCAGGGTCCGTGTCCGCCGTTGCCCTTGATGCGATCGTCGTGGTCTCCTTCGGCGGGCCGGAGGGCTCCGACGACGTGATCCCGTTCCTCGAGCAGGTCCTGCGGGGCCGCAACGTCCCCCGGGCCCGGCTCGAGGAGGTCGCCGAGCACTACCACCTCTTCGGCGGGGTCAGCCCCATCAACGCCCAGAACCGGGCCCTCGTCGAAGCCCTCAAGGCCGAGGTGGCGGCCCATGGCCCGCAGCTGCCCGTCTACTGGGGCAACCGTAACTGGCACCCCTTCCTCACCGACACGTTCCGCCGCATGGCCGACGACGGCGTCCGCCGGGCGGCGGCGTTCGTCACCTCCGCCTACCCGTCGTGGAGTGGCTGCCGCCAGTACCGGGAGGACATGGCCCGGGCCCAGGCCGCGGTCGGCCCCAGGGCGCCCCGGATCGACAAGCTGCGGCTGTTCTTCGACCATCCCGGTTTCGTCGACCCCTGGGCCGAGGCGCTCCGGGAGGCCCGGGAGGAGGCCGGACCCGACGCACCTGTTCTCTTCAGCGCCCACAGCATCCCCCAGGTCATGGCTGACACGTCCGACTACGTGGCGGCCCTGACCGAGACGGCGCAACTGGTGGCGGACCGCTCCGGTCCGCCGGCCCCGTCCTGGCAGCTGGTCTTCCAGAGCCGGTCGGGGCCGCCCCACCAGCCGTGGCTCGGGCCCGACGTCAACGACGCCGTCCGCGCCCTCGCCGGGAAAGCCGACGCCGTCGTCATCGCCCCGATCGGCTTCGTCTCCGACCACATGGAGGTCGTCTACGACCTCGACACCCAGGCGGCCGAGGTCGCCCGTCGGGTCGGGGTCAAGCTGGTCCGGGCCTCGACGCCCGGCACCCATCCGGCCTTCGTGACCATGATCCGCGATCTGGTCGCCGAGCTCACCGATCCCGCCGCACCCCGGCTGCGCCTCGGCACGCTGGAGGGCGGCCCCCTCGGCGCCGGCCGCTGCGGGCCGCGGTGCTGCCCGGAGATGCCCGCTGCTCCCCCCGGGCCGGCGCCCGCCCCCGGTGGCGCTCAGTAGAGTCACGGCGTGACGAGCACCAGCGATGCCGGGGCCGCCGACGACCTCCGGGCCCGGACGCGGGCCGACCTCAGCGCCCTGCTCACGGCGCGCCGTGCCGATCACCGGGGCACCGTGATGGGCGCGGGCAGCGACGACTTCGAGTCCGGCCGCAGATTTTTGACCGTCCTGGCCGAAGGGGGCTGGGCGGTGCCGACGTGGCCGGTCGAGCACGGGGGCATGGGGTTGTCGCGTGGCCGGGCCGACATCGTCGCCGAGGTCCTCGACGGGTTCGAGACCCCAGACATGTACCCGTTCCTCGTCGGCCTCGACCTGATCGGGCCGACCATCCTGGTCCACGGGGCCGATGAACAGAAGGCCCGATGGCTGCCGGCCATGCGCAGCGGGGACGAGATCTGGTGCCAGATGTTCTCCGAGCCCGACGCGGGATCGGATCTGGCCAACCTGAAGGCGCGCGCCGTGGCCGACGGAGACGGCTGGCGGGTGTCGGGATCGAAGGTGTGGACGAGCCGGGCCCACTACTCGCAGTGGGGCCTCCTGCTGGCCCGGACCGACACCTCGGTACCCAAGCATGCCGGGATCACCGCCTTCGGGGTGGACCTCTCGGCGCCAGGGGTGACCGTCCGGCCCCTCATCCAGATGAACGGCGACTCCCACTTCAACGAGGTGTTCCTCGACGACGTGGTCATTCCCGACGTCGACCGCATCGGTGCGGTGGGCGAAGGATGGCGGGTGGCCATCACCTGCCTGTCGTTTGAGCGGGGGTCGCTCTCGGGCGATCTGGGCGTGACCGGCGACGAGATCCTGGCCCTGCTCGGCACCGCCCCGGGCGCCGCCCTCGAGGTCGCCGGGGACCGGGACCAGGTCCCGGCCGTGCAGCGCGACCGGGTCCTGCGGAGCTACACCGACCTGCGCATCGGTCAGTGGACGGCCCTGCGCTCCCAGGCGGCACGGGCCGCGGGCCGGCCCCCAGGTCCGGAGGACTCCGGCGCCAAGCTGACGACCAACCGGATGATCAAGGCGCTGGCCGATCGGGCCGTGGCCATCGACGGGCCCGCGGCAACCGTCGTCGGCGACCCGCCCGCCCCCTGGCAGACCATGTTCCTGGTCAGCCCGTCCCTGTCCATCCGTGGCGGCACCGACGAGATCCAGCACAACATCCTCGGCGAGCGGGTCCTGGGCCTCCCTCCCGAGCCGCGCCTCGACAAGAACAGGCCGTTCTCCGACCGCCCCGACACCTGAGGCGGCGATGCCTGACCCGCGGGGGCGGGGGCGTCGTCGGGGACCGGACGGGTCTCAGGTGAGCGGGTCGGCGGCCAGGGCCGCGGGCCGGGGGTCCCCGCCGGCCAGGCGGGCCTCCTCGGCGCTGCGGTCGTCGGCCAGGCGCTGCGACTCCCGCTCGGCGACCACCCGGGAGCGGTAGATCGCCACCTCCTCGGCCTGACGGGCCCGGTCCCAACCGAGGGCGCCACCGACGAGGGATGCCGCCTCGACGGCGGAGTCGGTCCCCCGATGAGGCTCTTCGATGGAGATGCGGGTGCGCCGGGCCAACAGGTCGTCGAGGTGGAGGGCGCCCTCATGGGTGGCGCCGTAGAGGATCTCGGCCCGCAGGTAGCCGGCCGCCCCGGCCACGCCTTCGAGCAGCGTCGGGTCCTCGGCGGCCGGAGCCAGCACATCGTCGAGCAGGGATCCGTAGCGCTCGAGAAGATGGGTGACCTGGGCCGGTCGCAGGTGATGGCGCTCGGCGATGCCGTCCACCCGGTTGACCATGCCGGCGTAGCCGTCGGCGCCGAGCAAGGGCAGCTGGTCGGTGACGGAGGGCGCGGCCGCCCTCCCGAGCTCGCCCACGGCGGCGTCGATGGCGTCGCGGGCCATGACCCGGTAGGTCGTGTACTTGCCTCCAGCGATCGACACCAAGCCGGGAACCGGGCGGGCCACGGCATGCTCCCGGGACAGACGGGTGGTGTCCTCCGCCTCCCCGGCCAGCAACGGCCTGAGCCCCACGTACACCCCGATGACGTCGTCGTGGCTCAGGGGGGAAACGAGCACCCGGTTGACGTGGGCGAGGATGTAGTCGATATCGGTGCTGGTGGCCGCCGGGTGCTCCCGCTCCAGGTCCCAGGGGGTGTCGGTCGTGCCGATGATCCAGTGCGGGCCCCACGGGATCACAAACAGCACCGATCGTTCGGTGCGCAGGATCAGGCCCCCGTCGGCGTCGATCCGATCCCGGGCGACCAGGAGATGGACGCCCTTCGACGCCTGCACCCGCAACGTGGTGGCCGTGCCGGACAGCCGGTGGATGTCGTCGGTCCAGACCCCGGTGCAGTTGACGACGGCACCGGCCCGCACCGCCATCGTGTCGCCCGTCTCGGTGTCACGCACATCTGCTCCGACAACCCGTGCCCCCTCGCGGTTCAGACCGGTCACCTCGGTGGAGTTGCGCACGACGGCCCCCTGGGCGGCTGCGGTGCGGGCCACGGTGAGGGTGTGGCGGGCATCATCGGTCTGGGCATCCCAGTAGCGGATGGCACCGACCATGGCTCCGGGGAGCAGACCGGGGTAGTGGGCCAGCAGGCCCCGCCGGCTGAGGTGCCGGTGGCGGGGCAGCACCCGACCACCGCCGAGGGTGTCGTAGAGGAGCATGCCGGCGCCGACGTAGGCCCGTTCCCACACGTGGTGGGACAACGGGTAGGCGAACGACACCGGCCGCACCAGATGGGGAGCGAGGCGCTCCACCATCAGGTCGCGCTCGCGCAGGGCCTCGCGCACCAGGTGGAAATCGAACTGCTCCAGGTAGCGCAGCCCACCGTGGAACAACTTCGACGACCGCGACGAGGTGCCGCTGGCGAAGTCCCGACCTTCGACCAGGGCCACCGAGAGACCGCGGCTGGCTGCGTCGAGGGCGGCCCCGGCCCCGGTGACGCCGCCCCCGACGACGAGGACGTCGAAGGACCGCCGGCCCAGGGCCTCCCAGGCCTGACGTCGCCCGGCGAGGCTGAGGGCGGGAACGGGTGGCACGGTCGCCGAGGATACGGGTTGGCCACGGAAAGGCGGCCCGCCCCCTAGCTAGGATGGAGCCAGCCTCGGCTGACCTGATGGGAAGGGCTAGACGGCCCCGGACCGGCGCCCCCCGCTCATCGACCCTCGGTCCAGGAGCGGCCCGACCGCGTCGCGCCGTGCGACGTCATCCCCCAGAGGAGCAGAATCGTGCCCAACACCCAGACCACCGACGCTGACGGCGTCAGCTACCGCGTCGCCGACATCGCCCTGGCCGACTTTGGTCGACGGGAGATCGATCTGGCCCAGGTGGAGATGCCGGGCCTGATGGCCCTGCGCACCGAGTACGGGGAATCCAAGCCCTTGGCCGGTGCCCGAATCACCGGTTCGCTGCACATGACGGTGCAGACCGCGGTCCTGATCGAGACGCTCGTCGCCCTCGGCGCCGAGGTCCGGTGGGCATCGTGCAACATCTTCTCCACCCAGGATCACGCCGCAGCCGCCATCGCCCAGGCCGGTGTGCCCGTCTTCGCCTGGAAGGGCGAGACCATGGAGGAGTACTGGTGGTGCGCCGAGCAGGCGCTGCGCTGGTCGGACGGAAAGGGCCCCAACCTGATCCTCGACGACGGCGGCGACGCCACCCTCCTCGTCCACCTCGGAGCGGAGTGCGAGCGAGACAACAAGGTGCCCGAGCTCGGCCCCGATGACACCGAGGAGTACGGGATCATCCTGGCCACCCTGCAGCGGACCCTGCGCCAGAACGGGACCCTGTGGACCGACATCGCCAAGGGCATCAAGGGGGTGTCGGAGGAGACCACCACCGGTGTCCACCGTCTCTACCAGCGCCACGCCACCGGGGAGCTGCGCTTTCCGGCCATCAACGTCAACGATTCGGTCACCAAGTCCAAGTTCGACAACCTCTACGGCTGCCGCCACTCCCTCATCGACGGCATCTTCCGGGCCACCGACGTCATGATCGCCGGCAAGGTGGCCGTGATCTGTGGATTCGGTGACGTCGGCAAGGGCTGCGCCCAGTCCCTGCGGGGCCAGGGCGCCCGGGTGCTGATCACCGAGATCGATCCGATCTGCGCCCTGCAGGCGGCCATGGAGGGCTATCAGGTCGTCACTCTCGAGGACACCCTGGAGACCGCCGACATCTTTGTGACGGCGACGGGCAACCGGGACCTGCTGACCGCCGAGTCGATGTCGAAGATGAAGCACAACGCCATCGTCTGCAACATCGGCCACTTCGACAACGAGATCGACATGGCCGGGCTGGCCCGCTGGAAGGGCATCAACCGCACCAACATCAAGCCCCAGGTCGACGCCTGGGACTTCCCCGACGGTCACTCGGTGATCGTCCTGGCCGAAGGGCGCCTGGTGAACCTCGGGTGCGCCACCGGTCACCCCAGCTTCGTCATGTCCGCCAGCTTCACCAACCAGGTGCTGGCCCAGATGGAGCTGTTCAACAAGACCGACGAGTACCCGATCGGGGTCTACGTCCTCCCCCGCCACCTCGACGAGAAGGTGGCCCGCCTCCATCTCGACAAGTTGGGCGCCAAGCTGTCCACCCTCACCGAGAAGCAGGCCGCCTACCTCGGTGTCGACCTGGAAGGTCCGTTCAAGACCGACAGCTACCGGTACTGAGCCCCACCCCTTACTGAGCCCGTCCCCTGCCGGGGCGGCCGGAGTTGAGCCCGGTCGCCCCTGGTGCCAGGCTCTGGCGATGCGCGAGTTCTCGGTCCCGGCCCAGCCTGATGAGCCCGGTGACGCCAACCTGACCGACGCCATCTACCGCCTCGGCGTCGACGAACCGCAGACGGTCCTCTTCGCCGTGCCCGGCGGTGAGGGATGGGTGGACGTCACCGCCGGCGAGGCGTTGTCGCGGATCAGGGCCCTGGCCGGCGGGCTCGTCAATGCGGGCGTCGAACCAGGCCAGCGGGTAGCGCTGATGAGCGGCACCCGCCTCGAGTGGACGCTCTGCGATTACGCCATCGCCTCGGTGGGGGCGGTGACCGTCCCGGTCTACGAGACGAGCTCGGCGGAGCAGGTGGCGTGGATCCTCGCCGACAGCGAGGCGGTCGCCGCCGTCTGCGAGACCGACAGCCACGCCACCACCATCGCGGCCGTGCGTTCCGAGACGCCCGACCTCGGCGCGGTGTGGCAGATCGACCAGGGCGGCCTCGACGATTTGGCCCGCTCGGGCGCCGGCATCGACGCCGCCGTCATCGACCAACGCCGGGCCACCCTGACCCGATCGAGTCTGGCCACGGTGATCTACACCTCCGGCACCACCGGGCGGCCCAAGGGATGCCAGCTCACCCACGGCAACTGCCTGAGCGACCTCCACGCCATCGTCCCCAACCTGCCGGACCTGTTCGGCCCCGAGGGGTCAACCCTGCTGTTCCTTCCCCTCGCCCACGTCTTCGCCCGGGCGGTCCAGATCGCGTGTGTGTCCAGCCGGACGAAGATGGCGTACTGCGGTGACACCAAGCGGTTGGTGTCGGACCTGCAGTCGTTCCGGCCGACCTTCCTCCTGTCGGTTCCCCGGGTGTTCGAGAAGGTGTACAACACGGCCAAGCAGCAGGCGGGCGGGTCGCCGACGACGGCCCGCCTCTTCGCCCTGGCCGAGGCGACCGCCGTGGCCTGGTCGCGCGCCACCACCGACCAGGCCGGCGCCTCCCCTCTCCTCCGGGCCCGCCACGCCCTCTTCGACCGGCTGGTGTACGCCAAGATGCGCGCTGCTGTGGGCGGAAACATGCAGTACGCAGTGTCGTCCGGTGGGCCGCTCGGAGACCGCCTCGGTCACTTCTTCCGGGGGGCGGGCATCACCGTCCTGGAGGCCTACGGGATGACCGAGTGCATCGCCGTGACCTTCAACTGGCCGCACGCCTTGCGGGTGGGCAGTGTCGGCCAGCCCGTGCCCGGCACGACCATCCGCATCGGCGCCGACGGCGAGGTCATGGCCCGGGGTCCGAGCATCTTCACCGGCTACTGGCACAATGACGCCGGCACCGCGGAGGCCTTCGACGGCGAGTTCTTGAAGACGGGGGACATCGGCGAGCTCGACGATCGGGGCTTCCTGTGGATCACGGGCCGCAAGAAGGAGCTCATCGTCACCGCCGGGGGCAAGAACGTCGCTCCTGCCGTGCTGGAGGACCGCCTCCGGGCCCACGCCCTGATCAGCCAGTGCATGGTGGTTGGCGACGACCGGCCCTTCATCGCCGCTCTGGTCACCCTCGACGAGGATGCCTTCGGCCCGTGGTCCGCCGAGCACGGCAAGTCCGCAGCGGTGGCCGACATGGTCGATGACCGCGACCTCCGAGCCGAGATCCAACGGGCGGTCGACGACGCCAACCTGGCCGTGTCGAAGGCCGAGTCCATCCGCTCCTTCACCATCCTGGGCCGCGACTTCACCGAGGAGAGCGGCGAGATCACCCCGACCCTCAAGCTGAAGCGCACTATCGTCGGGAAGAACCGAACGGCGGACATCGATGCCCTCTACGGGCCCTGAGGAGACCGCCCGCCAGCGCGGACCCTAGGGTTCGGTCCATGCGCGTCTCGGCGCTCGGCATGGGAAGCATGGGCCACGCGGTGGCCGAACGCTGCTGCGAGGTGGCCACCAGGTGGCGGTGTGGAACCGCTCCCCCGGTGGGTGCCCCGGGCCCGGCTTTTGGCCGAGTGGCCGCGCAGGCCAACCGAGGCCCGAACGGGCCATTCTTCCCGGTTCGGCATCGGTGGAGAGAGATCCATGGCCCCGCACGTGCGTCGTCGGGATGGTCGGGGTACACCGCATTTGCCAATCGAAAGACCACAGAAGCGGCGCCTGTCCGGCGATGTAGGACATCGTTCTCAACGCGACGCGCGGTGTCACATATCACATAACCTTTTGGCCTAGACCTGTACGGCAACGAGGAAGGAGCCCACAAATGCCGATCCACCGTCGTCCGCCCGGATTTCATCTTGCCGCTAGCGATCTCGGGCCTGGAGATGGCTCGGGGGGCGTCTCCCGTCGCCGGTTCCTCGGCTACGTGCTGGCCGGGTCGACCGTGGTCGCCGCCGCCCCGCTGGGCTTGTCGCTGTTCGACACTCGGGAGGCGGCCGCCTCTATCCCCTCGCCGCCTCAGCTGGCCGACGTGGTGGACCTGACCGACATCCTCTACTACGCAGCGCTGCCGACCGCCAACCTCATCACCGTAGTCGTCAACAAGAACGGCACGGCCAGCTTCGCTCTGCCCCGGGTGGAGTCGGGCCAGGGGATCACCACCTCGACGGCCATGCTGATCGCCGAGGAGCTGGACCTGCCGGTCCACAAGGTCCACGTGACCTTGGCCGACGCCCGCCCCGAGCTGGTCGCAAACCAGTTCACCGCCGGCTCCAGCACCACGACCGACACCTACACGGCCATCCGGGTGGCTGCCGCCCTGGCCCGCCAACAGTTGCTGCAAGCGGCGGCGATCGAGCTGGGCGAAGACATCGGCTCCCTGGAGACAACCGCCGGCAGCGTGATCGGGGCCACCGGCACCCTCTCCTACGGCGATCTGGCGACCAAGGCCGCCAGCCTCACGTCCAGCACCCAGTCGGTGACCCTCAAGCCCAACAGCCAGTTCAAGGTCATCGGCACGCCGCAGCGGCGCGTCGACGCCCTGGATGCGGTGACTGGCAAGAAGCAATTCACCCTCGACATCGATGTCCCCGGTGCGCTGCCCGCCATGGTCTGCCGTCCGCCGACCATCAACGGCACGGTGCAGTCCGTGCACAACGCCGCCGCGGTGAAGGCGATGTCGGGCATCACCGACGTGGTCAACATCCCCACCTTTGAGGGGGGTTCCGCGGTAGCGGTGGTGGGCCGGACCTTCGGCCAGTGCATCGACGCCGTGCGGGCGCTCCAGGTGAGTTGGGGAGGGGGCAGCGTGGACAACCAGTCGGACGCCACGGTGCACCAGCAGCTCAAGGCGGCCCAGCTCCCCTTCGCCCCCACCCTTCCGCTGGCCACGGTCGTCGACGCCGAGTTCACCTACTGGTCGAAGTCCAACAGCGCCCTGGAGCCTCAGACGGCGATCGCCGACGTGCGGGCCAATGGTGCCACGATCTGGGCCGCCTGCCAGGCACCGATCCTGGTGAAGAGCGACGTGGCCGCGGCCACCGGGCTCCCCGCCAACGCCGTCACCGTGCACGTCACCCTCGGGGGCGGTGCGTTCGGGAGGCGCATGTTCTCCAATGTGATGGTCGAGGCGGCGCACATCTCCAAGGCGGCCGGCAAGCCGGTGAAGCTGATGTGGGACCGCACCGCCGAGTTCCGCTGGGGCCGCGTCCATCCCACGTGCATCAGCGCCATCAGGGCCAGCGTTCTCGGGGACAACGTGCTCACCTTCGAGCAGCGTCACACCAGCGTGGCCACCGACTACACCGAGGGCTTCGGCGAGGCGCTGACGGCGGCGGCCTCCAAGTTCCCCCTCCAGAACCTCCTCGAGTACTCGGAGGCCATCTACAACAGCACCGCCACCGTGCCCTACAACTTCGGGGTGGTCGACCAGACCCTGCTCGAGATCTTCAACTACGACACGTTCCACACCTGCAGCGTGCGCAACCTCTACAGCCCGGACGTGACCTGCTCAGTCGAGCTTGTCGTCGACCAGTTGGCCAGGACCATGGGCAAGGACCCGTACCAGTTCCGACGCAGCTTCCTGAAGGACCCCCGTGGCATCGCGGTGCTGGACAAGGCCGCCCAGGTGGGCGGCTGGGGCCGTTCGCTGCCGGCCGGGGTGGCCCAGGGCATCGCCGTGCACAACGAGTACCACGGGTGGACGGCGTGCGTCTCGGAGATCGACACCCGCCCCCAGACGGTCAACCGGCCCGCAGGGAGCCTGGGGAAGCCGGACCCGAAGGCCCCGACCGTCACCGGGCCCCGGGTCAACCGCCTCACCTACGTCGTCGACGCCGGTCTGGCCATCAACCCCCTCGGCCTGCAGGCCCAGATGATGGGCGGGTGCATGGACGGCATCGGCGAGGTCCTCACCCACAGCCTCCACCTGGTCAACGGCAACTACGAGGAGGGCAGCTGGGACCAGTACTTCTACACCCGGCAGTGGAACACCCCCCTCGAGCTCAACATCGTGGTGATGCCCCCCACCACGGGGGAGCCGGGCGGAGCCGGGGAGTTCGGCGTAGCGGCGTCCAAGGCGGCGACGGCCTGCGCCTTGGCCCGGGCCACGGGGACCATGCCCACCAGCTTCCCCGTCAACCACGACGGCCCGCTGCAGTTCGACGACGCCTACCCCAGGGTGCCTTCGCTGCCGCAGTCGCCGACCGACGGGCTCCAGCACAAGTACTGATCAGAGGAGACCATGCCGAAGCACACCTTCAAGCTCAACGGGAAGCAGGTCAGCGTGAACTGCCCCGACGACCTGCGCCTCCTGTGGGTCATACGCGACCTGCTCGGCGTCAACGGACCCAAATACGGGTGCGGCCTCGACGTGTGCAAGGCGTGCACCTGCCACATCAACGGGGATGCGTTCAACCCGTGCTCGGTGCCCGTCTCCCAGATCCAGCCGACCGACGAGATCACCACCATCGAAGGCCTGCCCGCCACCGTCGGCAAACCCCTGCACCCGGTGCAGGAGGCGTGGATCGACCGCGACGTCCCCCAGTGCGGCTACTGCCAACCGGGCCAGATCATGATGGCCTCGGCCCTCATCAACCTGGTCCACTCCGAGGGGCGGAGCATCACCGACGAGGACTTGGACTCGATCCGCAACGTGTGCCGCTGCGGCACCTACTACCGGATCCGGGAGGCCATCCAGCAGGCCGCGTCACAGATGTGAGCCAGTGGCGCCCCGGCGTAGCCTCCGGGTGATTCGGCACGAGCCCGAGCTGCACACCCACGACCTCTTCCGGTGCGGCACCTACCGCCGCATCAGGGAAGTCATCAAGGCCGGCGCCGCCAACCTGTAGCCCGCCGGGCCCGGTGGGCCAAGCTGAAGCCGTGGCCAACCAGCTCAGCGGAGGGACCCGAGAGGCGGACAGGGTCGGCGTGTACCCCGGCACCTTCAACCCGCCCACCGTCGCTCACCTGGCCATAGCCGAGGCGGCCGCCGAGCAGGCCGGCCTGGGCCGCGTCGAGCTCATCATCTCCCTGGTCAGCCTGGGCAAAGAGCATCTGGACCGCCCCACCCCTTCCGAACGTCTCGAGGTCCTCCGGGCCGTCGCCGCCACCCGGCCGTGGCTCGGGGTCCGCACCACCGCCGACCAGCTCCTCGCCGACATCGCCGGCGGTGCCGATGCGGTCATCCTGGGCGCCGACAAATGGGCCCAGATCGTTGACCCGCGCTGGTACGAAGGTTCCACCGCCGCCCGCGATGACGCCCTCGAGCGGCTCCCGCTGATCCTCGTCGCCCCCCGGCCGCCCTTTCCCCTACCCCCCAATCGACCGGGACGGGTTCAGACCCTCCGCGTCGATCCCGGGCACCGGTCGGTGTCGTCGAGCGCGGCGAGGGCCGGGCGGCGAGCGTGGATGCTCGGCGAGGCCCATGCTTCGGGGCTGTGGCCGAGCGGGAACGGCGGGCGGGATACGTGATCCCTCGGCGCCGGGGGGCTAACCTGCCCCGGATGCGGAGCCTGGACCTTGTCTCCTCGAGCTGGCTCGGCGGGCCCTGCCAGGGACCGTGACCGAGCTCTACGCGGCTGCCGCCTGTCTGGTCGCGGCCCAGGTGCTCGGCATCTACGGACTGAAGACCCGGAAGGCCGATCTCGTCATCGCCGTGTGCATGGTCGGGCTCCTCGTCGCCGGAGCCATCCTGGGCGTCAGCGGCGCACTCCACAAGCTCTGAACAAGCTCTGAGACCCGGCGGCTCAGCGGCCCCTGAACACCGGGTCGCGTCGTTCGGCGCTGGCTGCGATCCCCTCCGCGAAGTCCTCGGTGTCGCGCAGGCGAACCTGTTCGGCATCCTCATGCCGGGTGGCCTGGCGCACCCGATCGGCCAGGTCGCCGCGCTGGGTGGCCCGGATGGCCTGTACCGCCAGGGGCCCGGCGGCGGCGATCTCGGCGGCCAGGCGCCGGGCCTCGGAGCGCACCTGGTCCTGGGCGCACAGCCGGTCGCACAAGCCGATGGCCGCCGCCTCCTCCCCGTTGATCCTCCGCCCGGTCAGGAGCAGCTCGAGGGATCGTTGCTCGCCGATGATCCGGGGCAGGGTCACGCTCAGCCCGAAGCCCTGGTGGAACCCCAGGCGGGAGAAGTTGGCGGCAAAGCGAGCCTCGGGACAGGCGATCCGAAAGTCGGCGGCGCAGGCCAGACCCAGCCCGCCGCCGACGGCCGCGCCCTGGATGGCCGCCACCACGGGGGTCGCGGCCGAGAACAACTTGACCGCCTCGGCGTAGAGCGACGCGGTGTGGTCCCTGCCCAGCGGCTCGGCGTCGCTCTGGGCATTGAAATCAGCGCCGGCGCAGAAGTGGCGGCCCTCGGAGCACAACACGATCGCCCGGGCGCCGGGCTCGCCGTCGAGCATCCGGTAGGCCTGAGCCAGGGAGGCGATGAGGGCGATGTCGAAGAAGTTGTTGGGGGGCCGGTGGATCTCCACCACGGCCACGTGGTCCTCGCCCACCTCTACCGTCACATCGCCGAACTCGTCCTGCATGCCACCTCCGATGTCGAGGGCTCGTCCATTGCAGCCCGAGGCGCATCCTACGGGTGCCGCCGGCCACCCACTCGGCGATGATGTACGGCGTGGCTTTCCTCCCGACGACCGCATCGCCTTCCGACGCCCCCCACCCCGGGTCCGGGGACCGCCTCCCCCACCTGTCCTCCAGACTGCAGGGCCTGGGGACGACGATCTTCGCGGAGATGTCAGCCTTGGCCGCCCGGACCGGTTCCATCAACCTGGGTCAGGGCTTCCCCGACACCGACGGCCCGGCGGTGGTGGCGGAGGCGGCCATCGCCGCCATCCGCGCCGGGCACAACCAGTACCCGCCGGGGCTGGGGATCGCCGATCTCCGCCGGGCCATCGCCGAGCACCGCCAGCGTTTCTACGCCCAGAGCTTCGACCCCGACACCGAGGTGCTGGTCACCGCGGGGGCAACCGAGGCGATCACCGCCGCGGTGCTGGGCCTGTGCGAGATCGGCGACGAGATCGTGACCTTCGAGCCCTACTACGACTCCTACGCGGCCGCCATCGCCCTGGCCGGAGCCCAACGGAGGGTGGTGCCCCTCGAGCCACCGACGTGGACCTTCGACCCGGAGCGGCTGACGGCAGCCATCACGCCCCGAACCCGCCTGATCCTGCTCAACAGCCCCCACAACCCGACCGGCAAGGTGTTCGGAGCCGACGAGCTCGCCGTCATCGCCCGGTGCTGCGTCGAGCATGATCTGCTGGCCGTCACCGACGAGGTCTTCGAGCACCTGATCTTCGAGGGGCGCCACGTCCCTCTCGCCACCCTGCCCGGCATGGCGGAGCGCACCGTCACCATCTCCAGTGCGGGCAAAACGTTCTCCTTCACCGGCTGGAAGGTGGGCTGGGCCTGCGGGCCGGCCCCGCTGATCGCCGCCGTTCGTACCGTCAAACAGTTCCTGACCTACGTGAACGGTGCCCCCTTTCAACCGGCCGTGGCCGTCGGGCTGCGCCTCGACGACGCCTGGTTCGCCGGGATAGGGACCGACCTGGCGCGTCGCCGTGACCTGCTCTGCGACGGCCTCAGGGCCGCAGGGGCCGAGGTCCTCCCGCCCTCCGCCACCTACTTCGCCACGGTCACCGCCGCCAGCTTCGGGTACGAGGACGGCACCACCCTGTGCCGGGAGCTGCCGGGCCGGGCGGGTGTCGTGGGGGTGCCGAGCGCCACGTTCTACGACGACAAGGAAGCCGGCCGCCCCTTCGTGCGCCTGGCCTTCTGCAAGCAGCCGGCGGTTCTCGAGGCGGCCCTGCAACGCCTCGCCGGTCTGGTGGCGCCCTCAGGACGGGCCGGGTCCTGACGGGTCGGGCCGGGCCCTGGCCGGACGGGCCAGGTGCCTGACGGATCGGGCCGTGATGGGCCCAACGCTCAGCGATCCGGATCCGACTTCCAGGCGTCGGTGGTCTCGACCAGCGCCTGCAAGGACCCGGGCAGGCGACCGGCGGCCACGTCGGCGACCGTCACCTCCTCGAGCACCCGGCGGATGCTGACCCGCACGGCCATCCACACCTCGGGGAGAGCCGCAGCCACGCCCGGATAGTCGAGATCCTCGGGTCGTTCACCGCGGACATCGGCCAAAGGGCCGTCCACAGCCCGGAACACGTCGGCCAGGGTGATCGTCTCGGGGGGCCGAGCCAGGCGGTAACCGCCGTCGGTGCCTCGCTGGCTGTGGACCAGGCCCCGCCGGCGGAGCTGCAGCAGCAGGTTCTGGAGGAACCGGGGAGAGATGCCCTGGCGGAACGCCACGTCGCCCACCTTGCACGGCCCACCCCCGGCTGCGGCCAGCTCGGCCAAGGCCCGAATGCTGTAGTCGGACCTGGCGGAGATCTCCACCCGCCGAGTATGCCCGCCGGCGCCCCGGCCACCCCGGCGTGGTCCCCATGCCCGGTCCCTCTGCCCGTTCTCCATGCCCGGTCCCGCCCGAAGAGGCAGACATCCACCCGCGCCGGCGTCGAAGGGGTCATACTGATCGCAGCACCCGTGGGCGCCTAATCGTCGCGCCGCCGTTTGGTGCTCGGCGACCAGCCTGCTACCGTCACCGTCTGTCTTGACGTTCATCGGGAAGGTGCTCGCAGGGGATCCCCGTCGTGTGGGTCCCTCGGCGAAGCGGACGATGGTCGGCAGCCTTGTCGCCCTTGTCCTCCTCGCCGCGCCTGGAGGCGTCGCCTCCGGAGATCCGGTGGGCGACACCCAGGCGCAGATCAGCGCGCTCCAGTCGCAGGTCGCGGCCGGGGCCGGCCACATCCACACCCTGACCGAGGCCTACCAGCAGGCCAACCTGCAGGCGTCGACGCTCGGCCAGCAGCTGACCACCGACAACGCCACCCTGGCCGCCATGCGCTCGAAGATGACGGCCAGCCTGTCCACCCTGCGCAACCAGGCCATCCGCTCCTACACCGGCACCCATGCCGACAACACCTATGCGGCGTTGGGCGGGTCGGCGGATCCGGCGGTGCGGGCCGAGTACCTGACGGTCGCCAGCGGCAACGTGACCGACTCGGTCGATCAGCTGAAGGTGCAGCAGGCCCAGCTCCAGACCGAGGCGGCGACGGTGAAGAACGAGCAGCAGGCCAGCAACCAGGCCCTGCGCAGTGCCGCCGACGCCCGCAGCTCGGCCTTGGCCCTGGCCAACCGGGAGCAGACCCAGTTGGATCGGCTTCAGTCCATCCTCCAGACCCAGGTCGCCGCCCGCCAGCAGGCCGAGGCGGCCTCGGCCCAGGCCGCCGCAGCCAACCAGACGCCGTCGACCACGACCGCGTCCCGGCCCGCAGCATCGCCCGCCACCCAGGGCGCCCCGGTCAACGGCGGCCTGGTCGCCTCCGTCCAACGCGTCGTCAACCCCGCCCCCGTCCCCACCCCTACCCCCACCCCCACCCCCACCCCCTCGGCTCCCGCTCCGCCGCCCCCAGCCGCGGGCGGAGGCGGTGGTGCCGGAGGCAACTGGGCCCGGCTGCGGGAGTGCGAGTCGGGGGGCAACTACCAGGAGAACACCGGCAACGGCTTCTACGGGGCCTACCAGTTCAGCGCCTCCACCTGGTCGGGCCTGGGTTACCCGGGCCGCCCCGACCAGGAGCCGCCGTCCATGCAGGATGCCGCGGCCATGCAGCTCCAGGCCCGAAGCGGATGGGGCCAGTGGCCGGCGTGCTCGGCGGCGCTCGGCCTGACCTGATTCATTGAGCTGACGGCTTGCGGGACCTCCGCCGAGGTGGGCCTGGCCTAGGTGGCCCCTGATGAATAGGGGTCTGAGACGGCAGGACGGCTCTGAGGGAGCGAAGGTGATCTTGGTTGGCCGCTGTCGGCTTTCTGATCTTTCCGTCTGACCCCTCTGGCCCCTCTCGGCCC
>JBPCNZ010000098.1:0-13243 GCA_051000755.1 Acidimicrobiales bacterium
GAGGCCGGCGTCTCGGATTTGGGCGGACAGTTCGACGTAGCCGTCGTTGATGTCGCGGGTGGTGGCGTTGACCAGCATTGCCCTCCTGGTGGAAACCCTCGAAAAGCGGGGTGCGTCACCAAGGACCGGGGTAACGACAACGAGCCTCAGGCTCGTGGCTATTCCGTCCTCGTACCCAATCGTCTCAGACTCAAATCCGGTTGGTTCGTTCGGCCCTCGTCGCGAGGTCGACCCCGGCTCACGGGTCGAATCGGGTGCGCCTGGCGACGACGTCGATGGCGACCTCGGCAACTGTCCGGCCCTCGGCGAACGCCCGGGCCCGGAGGCGGACCAACGCCTCGCCCACACCGATGTCGAGTTGCACCGAGACGATCCCCGACGCCTGGTGCACGTCGGCGTGATAGACGCTATCGTCGGCGAGTCCTGAGGCCAACCCTCCGTCGGTCGCTCCCGCCTGCATGGCCATGATGGCCCCGGTGACGATCCCGGCCAGGATCAGGGCGTCCGTGTAGGGCTCGTCGCCGAGCGGCCCGGAACGGTTCCGGTAGAGCGTGAGGGACCCGATCCGGGCCGCCCCGACCTGCAGTGGGAACGAGAAGACCGCCCCGATCCCCGCGTCGGTAGCGGCGGCGACGAAACCCGCCCACCGCAGCGGGGCGTCGACTACGAGCTCTGTTTCGACGACCGGAACGCCCCATCGATAAGCGTCGGCTCCGGGGCCCACCCCGAGCGTGAACTGCAGCTCCTCGAGGGACTCGACCCCCGGTGTCGAGGCGTAGGTCGACCCGGTGTCCCCACCAGCGCCCATCAGCACGATCGAAGCGCCGGTGACCAACAGAACGTCAGCCCCCGTCAGGCACATCCCCGCCACCGTAAGCTCGACGCCCTCGGCCACGGTGAGGGCCGTCGCCAACCGGAGCCACCGCTCCGAGTTCGGTTTCACGGCCAAGCCGAGAGGCGATCTCGGGCGGAGCGGGCCGCCACCCACCCGTCCCCAATGGCTGCCGTGAAGCCTTCCGAAGGTACCACTCCGCTCACGGGGCCTCCCATGGACCGGGCCCACGATGGGCCCGCTACCGGGGGCCCGGGTAGCTCGAGCTGGCGAGAAGTTGCTTTGCCATTCACGCGCCAAGCAACGGGTTCAAGGTACCAGCAGCCACCACGTACCTTTCAGCGGGGCACCACCGAGGTCACGTCCGCATTGAACTTGTACCCCAGGCCGCGGATGGTGGTGATGCGCCGTGGTTGCGAGGGGTCATCCTCGATCTTGGCTCGTAGCCGTTTCACGTGGACGTCGAGGGTCTTGGTGTCGCCCACGTAATGGGGGCCCCACACGCGATCGATGAGCGTCTCTCGGGGCAGGACCCGGCCGGCGTTGGCCATGAGCAACTCGAGAAGCTCGAACTCCTTGAGTGGCAGGATGACCATCGCTCCTCCCAGGTGGACCTCGTGGCGCTCGGCGTCGAGGCGCAGGTCGCCCACTTCGAGCACGTCGCTGCTGGGCGTACTGGTCTCTATGGAAGGGGCCCGGCGCAGGACGGCGCGCATCCTGGCCACCAGCTCCCGGAGGCGATACGGCTTGGTGACGTAGTCGTCCGCGCCCACCTCGAGGCCAACCACGGTGTCGATCTCGCTGCTCTTGGCCGTGACCATGATGATCGGTACCCGGGAGCGGGTGCGGACCTCTCGGCAGACGTCGATACCGGACATGCGCGGCAGCCACACGTCGAGGAGGATCAGATCGGGTCGGACCTGCTCGAACATCTCGATTCCCTCGACCCCGTCGCGGGCCACCCGAACCAGGAAGCCTTCCCGCTTGAGGCCGACGACGAGCGCCTCGATGAAGGACTCCTCATCCTCGACGACCAGCACGGTGGGGGGATCAGCCACGGAGCTCCTCTTCCAGGTCGTGGTCCGCGGTCGGAACCCCGGCCATGGACAGGCGGAGGACGAAGGTGGAACCCTCTCCCTCCTTGGAGGTCACGTCAACGGTGCCCCCGTGGTTGGCGGCGACGTGACGGACGATCGACAGGCCCAGGCCGGTGCCACCCGTGGTCCGGGACCGGGCCCGGTCCACCCGGTAGAAGCGCTCGAAGATGCGTTCCATGTCCCGCTGGGGAATGCCGATCCCCCGATCCGAGATGGAGATGTCGATGAACCCGTCGCGGGCGCGGGCACTCACCCGCACCAGGCCATCGTTCTCCGAGTACTTCACGGCGTTGTCCACCAGGTTGGAGATGGCCGAAACCAGGTCGCGCCGGTTGCACATCAGGCTCAGGCCGTCCGGGATGTCGCCGACCTCCAGAATGATGTGCTGGGCCGATGCCAGGGGTCGCAGCGGTCCGAGTGCCTCGTCGACCAGGTCGCCCACGGTGGTCTCCTCGGGCATCGGTCCCTCGTTGACCTCGATTCGGGACAGGTCCAGAAGGTCGTCGATGATCCGGCCCAGACGTTCGGCCTCGGTGGCCACCCGTTGCGAGAGTCGGGTGATGACCTCGGGGTCCTCCTCCTCCTCGAGAGTCTCGGCCAGAAGACTGAGGGCTCCCACGGGAGTCTTCAGCTCATGGCTGACGTTGGCGACGAAATCCCGGCGGATGGCGTCGATTCGCTGGCGCTCGGATGCGTCCTCCACGATGGCCACCGCACCGGCGACGCCTTCGGACTCGGGGAGCCGGGAAGCCCGCACCACCAGGGTGCGCCGGGTGGGGGAGAAGAGCTCGAGTGCGCTCTCGCTTGTCGGGCCCCGCCGGGCGTCGCGCAGGCGGTCCTCGATGGCCTGGCTGACCAGGGCGCCATCCAGGCGGGAGGGGACCAGCGTGGTGGCCTGACGGTTGCGGAACAGCTCGGTGCCGTTCTCGTCACAGATCACCACCCCCTCACCGACCCGGTCGAGAGCCGCCTGGAGGGAGGCGACCAGTCGCTCGGCCTGAGCCAGGCGGTCGTCGTCGGGGCCGGCCAGGGTGTCGACCCGTTGCGTCCCGGCCCGGCGCATCATCGCCGCGCCAGCGACCTTGGCTGCGTGCTCATCAGACTTCTCCCTTCCGTAGAATGGCGTCCACCATCACCACGGGTGGCGGTGGGCTGATGGGGCACCGTAGAGCCGCTCGGAGGACAGTCGCCGACGCTGTTGTGAACCCATTGTGAACGTGACCTGAACTTTAGGGGGTGAGGGCGACGAAAGCGCAGGTGGGCCTCCATCCCGTGGTTGAGAACCCCTCGCCGAGCAAGCATCATCGGATGGTGCCTGACGAAGCGGTAGTGAGCGAACGGAGCGTCGACCCCTCCCCACGCCCGGTTCCCCAATTCCAGGTGAGCCGATCGGGGCAAGCTCAGGCGGCGCCCAACGGTGAGGCCGCCTACCACATCGAGGGCATGAGCTTCTTCTACGGTGCCTTCCAGGCTCTGAGCGACGTCAACCTCGAGATCTATGGCAACCAGGTAACGGCGCTCATCGGTCCCTCCGGATGTGGCAAGACCACCTTCCTGCGCTGCCTGAACCGGATGAACGATCTGGTGCCGGCGGCGCGAGTGGAGGGCATGATCCGCTATCACGGCCAGGACCTCTACGGGTCGGACATCAAGCCCATCGAGTTGCGGCGCAAGGTCGGAATGGTGTTCCAGAAGCCCAACCCGTTCCCCAAGTCGATCTACGAGAACGTCGCCTTCACCCCCCGGGCCAACGGGGCCTGGCGATCTGAGCTCGATGGCATCGTGGAGTCGTCGTTGCGAGCTGCGGTGCTCTGGGACGAGGTGAAAGACAAGCTGAAGCAGAGCGCCTTCGCCCTCTCCGGCGGTCAGCAGCAGCGGCTCTGTATCGCCCGGGCGGTGGCCGTCAAGCCCGACGTGATCCTCATGGACGAACCGTGCTCGGCGCTGGATCCGATCGCCACGGTCCGGGTCGAGGGACTGATCACCGAGCTCAAGCACGATTACACGATCATCGTGGTCACCCACAACATGCAGCAGGCGGCCCGGGTCTCGGATCGGACGGCGTTCTTCACCTCCGAGGCCGACGTCGGCGGTGTTCTGGTCGAGGTCGGCCCCACCGACAAGATCTTCACCAGTCCCGACGACAAGCGCACCGAGGACTACATCACCGGCCGCTTCGGCTGAGCCCTCTAGGGCCGGGCCCTACAGGTCCATGCGGGCCGTCTTGCGACGGGACCGGGCCGAGACCGTCCGCCCGGCGATGATCAGGATAACGAGGATCACCAGCGTGGCTGCACCGGCCGCGGCGGCCAGTTGGTGGGCGGTGGCCCCGGGCTGGGAGATGTCGTTGAAGGTCACGTCGGTGAGGTACGGCACGGCGTGGTTGAACAGGTGGAAGCTCGGATTCTTCCCGTCGAGGAACCCGACCGTGAACAAAAGGGGAGCGGTCTCCCCCGTCGAGATGGCCATGGCCACGATCAGGCCGCTGACGATGCCGGGCACGGCCGTCGGCAGCAGGATCCTCCCCACACTGGTACCCCGGCTCAGGCCCAGCCCCGCCGAGGCTTCCCGGAGACCGCTGGGCACGGACGACAGCGCCACCTCGGTGGTCTTGACGATGTAGGGAACGACCAGCACCGACAGGGCCAGGATCCCGGCCAGGAGGGAGTTCCCCCAGTGAAAGCCGATCACCAGGCTGAGAAAGGCGACATAGCCGATGACGATGGACGGTATGCCGGCCAGCACCTCGGAGAAGAACCGAAGGACACCTCCGACCTTGGGTGAGGCAAACTCGGCGAGGTAGACCCCGGCGGCCACCCCGACCGTGCCGGCGACGACGAGCACCCCGAGGAGCAGCAGCAAGGTGCCCAGGATGGCGTTCTGCAGACCACCGTGGTCGGCCTGCGTGGGCTTGGTGAGCAACGACAGGGTGAGGGAGGGAGCCGCCTGGTGAAAGACGCTGATCAGCACGCTCACCGCCGGCGCGACGATGAGGGCGAAGGCCACGAAGCACAGCCCCGAGAAGAACCTGTCCCCGAGGCGACGGCGAGACGACATGGTCAGACCCCCCTTCCGACCGGCAGCGGCCCACCACTGAAGCGGCGGGCGATGAGCCGCCCGGTGAAGTTGGTGATGAGGGTCACAGCCAGCAGCACCAGCCCCAGCTCGGCCAAGGCGTGAACCCCCATCTTGGTCGAGTCATTGAGCGCCTGGTCGAGGAGGGCAGCGATGGTGGAGGCCATCGTCGCGAACGGAGCAAAGATGCTGCTCGGGTAATCAGAGGTGGCGTTGCCACTGATGAGCAGCACGGCGATGGTCTCACCCAGCGCCCGGCCCCACCCGAGGAAGGCGGCGGCGATGACGCCCGTGCGTATGAAGGGGAGGGTGACGAGGCGGACGGATTCCGAGGCGGTCAGGCCGAGGGCCACCGCTCCTTCCTTGGTGAGCTGCGGCACGGAGCGGATGAGCTCCCGGGTGGTGGCGGCCACGATGGGGATGATCATCACGGCCAGGACCAAGGACGAGGTGAGCAGGCCCGAGCCGTTGGAGGTGACACCACCGCGCATGCCCGGGATGCCCAGGTCGGCCAGGTAACGGTAGACATAGCGGGACAGGAACGGCCCGAAGGCAAACACCCCCCACAGGCCGAAGATCACACTGGGGATTCCGGCGAGCAGTTCGAGGAAGACCCCCAGTGTGTCCTGGAGTCGCCGAGGGATGCGCTCGACCAGCAGGATGGCCCCGGCCACGGAGATGGGAACGGCGAAGACGAGGGCGATCAGCGACGAAACGAGGGTGCCGAAGATCAGCGGGGCTACGCCGTAGTGCGCACCGTGGGGGGCGCTGAAGCCGTGGCGGATAACTGGGGCCACGGTGGAGTACTGATTGTCGGGAGCGATGCCCTTGCCGGTGAAGAACTGGGTTCCATAGAAGACGAAGGACGGGTACGCCTGCCTGATCAGCTCGTAGGCCAGGAACGCCAGGGCCAGCATCGGTAGGAGCGCAAAGAGCCCGAGCACGAGACGTACCACCCGGTCGCGGGGGGAGTACTCGGAGTTTCGCCGCTGCCGCTCGGTGAGCGGCTTGAGCACCGGGGAGGGCTCGGGAGGGCGAGTGGAGGTGACAGCCACGCAGGCTCCTTCGTGCTCGTATCAGGGACAGAGCCCAGGCTCCGAATGGTGAGGGCTCACGAGCCGATCTTGGCGACGGCGGCGTTGACCTTCGGTATCACCGACGTGGGCAGGGCGACGAAGCCCTCCTTCATCAGGTTGGCCGAGGTAGCCCCTTTGGTCGGATCGAGAGCGAACGAGAAGAACGTGCGCAGCGCCTTGGCCGTGTCGGGGTCGGATTGCGTGGACTTGACCACCAGATACTCGAAGTTGACGATCGGGTAGGACTGCGCTCCGTCGGCATAGATGAGGTTGGCGACCAGGTTGGACTGCACGCTGCTCACCGAGGCGGCGACGGCGGCGTTGATGGAGTCGGCCGTCGGTTGGGTGAACTGGCCGGCCTTGTTCTGGAGCATGGCCTCGCCCAGGTTGGCCGACTTGGCTGCGCTCTCGGAGGACACCCCGATGTAGGCGATGCAGCCGGGTGTCGAGGAGCAGGTCTGGACCATGCCCGGGTTGCCGCTGGCGGTCAGTTCGCCGGTGACGGCCGGCCATTGCACGGCCGTGCCCAGCGACGGCCCGTTGCTCCAGGCCTGGTTGGTGGCGGACAGGAAGCTGGTGAACAGGAAGGTGTCGCCGGAGGAGTCAACTCTGCGGAGAGGGACGACGGGGGTGGGCGGCAGGGTGACCCCAGAGTTGAGCTTGGCGACCGTCGGGTTGTTCCACTTGGTGATCTTGCCCAGGTACATCTGGGCAATGACGTCGCCGCTCAGCTTTACACCGGCGACGCCGGGAAGGTTGTAGTTGACGGCTTGGGCTGATACCACGATGGGGATGTTGGCCAGTCCTGGGGTTGCCGATGCCTGGCCGGGGCTCAGATAGGCGTCTGTGCCGCCGAGCAGCGACGTGCCCGAGGTGGCGTCGGTGATGCCTTTGCCCGAGCCACCGGGAGCGGGGCTGAGGGTGATGTTTCCGAACGCCTGGGTCAGGGGGGCGACGAGCTCTTGGAGGTAGGGAAACAGGAGGCTGGAGCCGTCCTCGGTCAGGGTGACGGCCTTGGTCGGGTTCCCGGTGTCCACCGTGGTGCCGCCCGCCGCGGTGGACGGCGAGGCCGCCGTGGTGGAGGACGTCTTGGTGGAGCTGCTGCCACAGCCGGCCATGGTGGCGGCCGCCAGGGCCGCGGCGATCGAGAGCACGGTAAGGCGTCGCACGATGAAGATCCTCCAATGGTGGCGGGTGATGCCGAACCGTACGGAGGGGAGGTGAACGAGCCATGAACCAGGCATGACCGGGCGCTGACCATCGCCGGAACAGTGAAACGCCTCAGGATCTGAAACGGTTCAGGGCCGCGCCCAGAGCCTCCCAGGGGAGACCCTTGGGTTCGATCAGCTCCATGTGGCCGACCCCCGGCAGGGTCACCAAGGTGCTGTCGTCGCCGGCCGCCACCGCCTTGTGCTGGTAGTGCTCGGAGACGGCGATGGGCACGGCAGCATCGTTGTCGCCGTGGAGGAGCACCTGGGGCACGCCGAGGGGGAGCAGTGCCGCGGGAGACGCCGCGGCGTAGCGGTCCGGCGCCTCCTCCGGGGTGGCACCGAGCAGGTTGCGGGCGGCGCCGCCGCCGAGACCGAGCTGCGCCGCCTCCACCAGGTCAACCACCCCGGCGAGGGACAGGGCGGCGTGCACGACGACGGACGGGTTCTCGCCCGGCGACCCGGGCGGGAGACGGGGGCGGCCGGCGGCCCACAGTGCCAGGTGGCCGCCGGCGGAGTGCCCGCAGGCCACGATGCGGTGGCGGTCGATCCCTCCCACCTGCCCCAGGTGATCGAAGGCCGCGGCTACGTCGACGAAGGTGGCCGGCCAGCCGCCACCACCCCCGCCCGGGCCGACCCGGCGGTACTCGATGTTCCACACCGCCCAGCCCTGGTCGGCGATGGCTTGGGCCAGGTGGTGCATGAGCTGCTTGGTGTAGATTGCCCGCCAGAAGCCGCCGTGGATGAGGACCACCACGGGTCGCTCGTCACGGCCGTCGTCGGGTCGCCACAGCTCGCCGACCTGGCTGCGGTGGGGGCCGTAGCGCACCCGCTGGCGCGAGGCGCTATCTGTCGACGTGGTCAGGCCACGGCGGGGACGTCACGGCGGCGCCAGCCGATGCCCATGACCAGCCAGGTCCCGACCGGTAGCGCGATGGCTACGGCCACCAGCACGAGCGTCTCTACCAGGGCGCGGTGGTGGACGATGGCGTCGATGACGTCCACGGGCGTGGCCAGGCTGATCATGACGCCCGATACGCCCATGCCGGTGGCTTCGAAGTGGTGCAGTCCCGGCGCTGCGGCGGTGGGGACGGCGACGGTGGCGGAGAAGACGCCGGCCCCGTTGGCCACGGTGCGGCCGACCAGGTAGGGCGCAGAGTGGAACGTGATGGTGATCGGCGCGTTCGCCTTGAAACCCGATCCCGACAGCGTGACCAGGTCACCGCGGCGCACCTCACGGGCGTTCTTTTGGGAAGGGGTCACCGCACCCGATGCTCTCGCCGGTCGCTGCAGACCGCTGGTCGGACCGAACCCCCGTGTGGTGGCGCTGGTGGCGGGCCCCGCCGTCGCCCCGGGCGCCGTCAGCGAGCCTCCCGGTCCCGGAGCTGCCGGGGATGAGCCGGGCATCGCCGGAGCCTTGGCTGTGAGGATCTTGGTGTCGCCGAGCACGGGTCCACCAGCGCTGACCCCTCCGAAGAGGACCAGCTGGTGGGCGGCGATGTCGTAGGCGGCTGCCGCACCTTGACGGGCGGTCGGAGAAGCGGTGGGGGAGAGCTGGGCCCACGTCTGCCCGTTCCAGACCCACGTGTCGTTGCCGGGTCCGCTGGGTGTGCCGCCACCGAAGGCGACCAGGCCGCCGAGATCACCGTCGGCGACGACGGTGGTATTCAGGCGGGGTGAGGGGCTGATGGGAGGCGTCGTCGGGATCCATGCCCCGTTCCCCCAGATCCAGGTGTCGGCCAGCATCCCGCTCGGGGGGGCGGCACCCACCGGGCTGGTGGACCCACCGAAGAGGACGGTCTGATGGTGAGCACCATCCCAGGTCATGGCGGCGTCGGTCCGGGCCACCGGGCCGCCGACCGCCTGTTGGCTCCAGGTGGATCCGGTCCATACCCACGTGTCGCCCAGGGTCACCAGCGGCGTGGCGTCGGCCACCACGGCCGTGTCCGGTCCGGACGTCGGTCCCGCCGATGGGGCTGAGGGTGGAGCGGATGCCGCAGGGGCGCCGGCGCCGCTCCCACTGGCAAACGGTGTCACCCCCGCAGCGCCGCTGCCGCCGAAGAGCACGAGCTGATCGTTGCTGTCGAAGCCGAGTCCGGCTCCTTCCCGGGCCGGCGGGCTGGTCCCGATGCCGGGCGCCTGGGCGACCCAGCTGGCGCCGTTCCAGGCCCAGGTGTCGTTGAGCAACTGGTTGCCGCCACCCTGCCCGCCGAAGAGGATGAGCTGGTGCAGGGCCGGGTCGAACGCCATCGACGCCAACTTGCGAGCCGGAACCGCCGACGAATACCGGCTCCAGGTCGAGCCATTCCAAACCCATGTGTCCGACGACAGGGTCCCGTCCGCCTGCTGACCCCCGAAGAGCACGATGGTGGCATTGTCATTGTCGTAAGCCATCGACGCATAGGCCAACGGAGGGGGGCTCAGCGGTGGCGACAGGGTGGACCACGTCAGTGTCGGCGTGGCGGCTGACCCCACCCCCACGGGACCGGACGTCAGCCAGCCACCCGTCATGGCGACGGCGACGGCGACGACGATGAGGAGCCGGCGCCAGCGCCGGAACGAAAAGAGCTTCATGGGAAGAAGAAGGGGCGGTCCGCCAGCAGGCCTACGCCCTCAAACCGGACAGTAGCTGCTGCAAACCGCCAGCGGAACCCGGATGTGCCCCGCCGGCGACCCGGACGCGGTGTCTCCCCGGGTCGGTGCTCTCTCAGACGTGGGGGTCGATGGCCAGGTTGGTCCGTTCGACCCACACCGTCAGGGCGTCGGCGGGAAGCGGGGCGCTGACGAAGTACCCCGGGGCTTCGTCGCAGCCGAGGGCGTCAAGGCGCATCCAGGTGGGCCGGTCCTCGACCCCCTCGGCCACCACCCGCAAACCGAGGTTGTGGGCCAACTCGATGGTCGAGCGCACGATGGCCGCGTCGCTGTCATCGTCGAGCAGTCCGGCCACGAACGTGCGATCGATCTTGATCTCCGACACGGGCAGTCGCTTGAGGTAGGACAGAGAGGAGTAGCCGGTGCCGAAGTCGTCGACGGCGATGGACACGCCGAGGGCGTCGAGGCGCCCGAGGATCCCGATGGTGCGGCCGGGATCAGCCATCACGCTGCCTTCTGTGATCTCCAGGGTCAGGTTGGACGCCTCCATCCCGTTGGCGCTCAGGACGGCGGCGATCTGGTCCGGCAAGTGGACGTCGAGCACGGAGCGGACGGAGAGATTGACGGCCACGCCGATCGGGAAACCCCGGTCATGGAGGCGGCGCTGTTCCTTGATGGCGGCGTTGAGCACCATCAGGGTCAGCGGCCGGATGAGGCCCACGTGCTCGGCCAGGGGGACGAAGACACCCGGGCTCAGCAGACCGAAGTGGCGATGACGCCATCGCACCAGGGCCTCCATCCCGACGATCGTGCCGGTACGAAGGTCGGCCTTGGGCTGGTAGTGCACCTCGAGCTCGCCCTCGTCGATGGCCTGGCGCAGCTCGCCGGCGAGGGCCAACCGGCGGGGGCTGTAGTGGTCCCGCTCGGGGTTGTAGATCTCCCATCCGCTGTGGGCCGCCTTGGCCGTGTACATGGCCACGTCGGCCTGTTGGAGCAGCTTGCTCTTGTCCTCACCGTCGGTGGCGGTGGCGGCCACACCGACACTGCCGGTGATCTCCAGGGCCAGCTCGCCGACCTCGAAGGGCTGCTCCAGGGCGGCGAGCAGCGCCACCGCGGCCTGGGCCGCGTCGCCCCCGCTCGTGTGGGGGAGCAGGACGCCGAACTCGTCGCCCCCGAGGCGTGCCACCGTGCCCCCGTGGCCGAGCTTCTCCACCATGCGGGCGCCGACGCTGCGGAGCAGCAGGTCGCCGTAGTCGTGGCCGAGGGTGTCGTTGATCTCCTTGAACCGGTCCAGGTCGACCAGGAGTACGGCGACGGGTCCGTTCGTGTCGACCACGATCTCGTTGAAGCGGTACCGGTTCGGCAGGCCGGTGAGCGGATCGTGGCGGGCGTCGAAACGCACCTGGTCGAGCAGCCGGGTGTGTTCGAGGGAGACCGCGGCGTGGTTGGCCAGGGTCTCGACCAGCTTGAGATCCTCGGCGCTGAAGGGGCGGTCCGGGACCGGGTTGGCCGCCGATGAGCCGGCCATCGACGAGCAGGGGCGTGATCATCGCCTTGGTTCGGCCCTCGGCGGCCAGTTGGGCCTGGATCTCCGCCGACGCCTGATCGCCGAGCACCGGGCCGGCCTCGACCGCAGCCACCAGCGCCTCGGCATGCGGCACCTCGAGGTTGACAGGCAGCTCGGAGTCCGCCGACAGGGACGTGCGGTTCCACCCGGTCGGCCCGACGGCGGCGAACTCGGCCACGTCGACTTCGAGGAGGGAACGGAACTGGCGCAGGACGGCGATCACCACGTCGGGCTGCTCGCTGGACCGTTCGATCTGGCGGGTGAAGCTGTACAGCAGCTCCAGGCGGTGATAGGTCAAGCGGAACTTGACGGCGGAGGTGAAGACGGTCCGGGCCGCCACCGTCGGGGCGATGACGGCCACCAGGGCCACCGGGCCCACGCCGAGGTACAACTTGCCGAGCAGCAGGCCGAGGATGCCGAAGACGAAGTCGTTGAGGGCCGACACCCGCATGTCCGTCCACAGCGAGCGCAGGGGCGCTCCCATGCGGAAGGTGGCCGCGGCCACGACCAGACCGAAGTTGATCGTGGTGTAGGTGAGCACGGTGGCCACGTAGGTGACCACCGCCGGGGCGCCGGCGAGGGCGATGTAGACGCTCGCCGCCGCGCCTGCGGACAGCGCCATCTGCCCGAGGTTGAACAGGATGGCGCTGTAGCGTCGCGATCGGAAGGCTTGGATGACCAGACCCCCGGACCCCCCGATGATGAGGGCGCCGAGGACGACCCCGTGCCCGTCGAGGGCGGTGACAGCGGCCATGACCAGGATCAGCTGGGGACTGAGGCCGACCCTGGAGGGGAGCACCAGGGATATGTTCTCGCTGGCCGCGACCAGAGCAGCGAAGAGGCCGACGATCATCCAGTCCGGGGTGGCGCCCGGACCGGTGCGCAGGGCGGACTGGGTCAGCCACAGCGCGGCAAGGCCCACCACCACGACGGTGAGGACAACGAACCGGCTGGGGTGCGGCGCCTTGGTTGGCAGTCGTGTCTCCACCTGGTGGAGCCAGGCGGGTCTCTGGCTGGAACAGCAATCTAGCCGGGAAGGTCCGCCTCTACCAGGAACGGTACGGTTTGGGACGTTTCATACCGGCGACGGCGCCCACCCTTCTCCCGGGAAGGAGGGAGGTGGGCGGCGTCAGCGGGTGGATCTCAGAAGATGCTGAAGGTCCCCACGACGGCGGCGAGGGCGATGCGGACCTTGATGTTACGCATGATGAATACGGCCTTTCGGAGTGTGCAACTGGATGGAAATAGGAGGACAGAGGAGTGTCGGCAGAAGGTCCGGAGGATTACCCCATTCGAGCGGATTCAAGCCGGGAGAAACTGATCAGATCACTGGCACCCGCGGATGGTGCCATCGGGATTCATGGCCAGGCAGCTGCCACCCCGGGTGACCATCCGCAGAAAGGTCATGACGACCGAGAAGGCCTTGCGGTGACTGGGGTCTTGCAGATAGTCCACGGGTCTTGCTTCCTTTGACAAGGCGCGGCTAAGCACGCAATGGATGGCGTTACAAATGCTCGCCGAAGGACGCTGGTAACAGCATCTCTCCATTGGGCAGTGTGCCATATAAACAGCAGAGATGCGAGGTGATTCTTCAGAAAACTCCCGAGGGCAGACGGAAAAAGCGACGATTGTACGCGTTCTGTCACAAGGGGTGAACAACCGGCCGCATAGGTAAGCATTCAGGTCCGCGCTGCTGTCTGTTGAATCTGCGACGATTGCGGGTATGACGTCGCGGGTCGGCCGGTCAGCTGGGGATGAGGCTTTTCACGGCTACATGTTGATGTTGCCGCCGGAGG